>DATGHM010000240.1:0-19377 GCA_035307985.1 Candidatus Acidiferrales bacterium | reverse complement strand
GGACGTCTTGGCCTGCAGCTTCACGAGCGCGCCGCTGATCGGACGATGCTGCGCATCGTGGACGACCCCTCGAACGCTCCCGAAAATCGTGGCCCGCGCGAAGCCCGCAGCGCAAAAGAGAGCAACAGCAAAGCACAAGAACTTTAGTTTAACCATGACCGAAACTCCGAATCGGTTGTGGGCGCGGAGCGAAGACGCGCACCATGAATCCGGCACTCCTCACAGCCCAATGCCCGAGGAAAGGGTTCGCGAACGCCGGCGACGCGAAGCGCGACCGCGGACGAACGCTCAAGCCCGCCGGGAAGGTCATGGCCATCCAGGGCCATCCAGCTATCGCCGAACAGGCGAAAGCTGCAGGATTGAAAAACAGGCGTAGAGGAAAGCTGGCTAGGCGCGCGGAGGCTGGAAGAGATCCGGGAAGAAGCCGGAGGCGGGATGTTGCGCGACGCGGGCTACGTCGGACGGAACGAGAGAAGGAGGCGCCACGCCTGCGACGGATGACAACATGGTCGGAGGGATCGGAGCGAGCACGACGATGTTGCGGTGTCGCGACTGCATCCCGCATTGGTACAAATGTCCGGCGGCGTCGCGATGGCAAAACATTCCTGCGTGGCGCATGCCGCGCGCCGAATCTTCGGGGTGCATTGCATGCCGCATGCAGCAAGCACAGCTGCATGTGCAGGCCGACATCTGGGCAGCCTGCGCCAGCGGAACGAGCGGCAGCGTGGCAAGCGTGAGCAGGACCAGGATAGCTTTAACACGGCGCATCGATCAGAAGCTCAGAGTACCACATGCTGCCAGCGTCAGGCGATGGCGCCGGAAATGATTCATTTCAGCGCGACGCGACTGAAAAGCTCAAGCATTTGCTGTTCTGAAGGAGGCTTCAGAACGTTGCGCGCGGCGAAATCCTCGGCCTGCGGATACGTTGTCGCTCGAATGCGATCGGCGGCTTTTGCGAGGTCGTAAGGCGTTCGCCGAAGTTCGATCCCCGGTCCAAGCAGAAGCCAGTACGCTCCCGGCTCGCCGAACGGCATTCCTACGCTGCCCGCATTCACGATGCGCGTCTCGCCAATCATTCGATCGAATTGCATGTGCGTGTGGCCGCAAATCACGAGTCGGGTGCGTGTGCCCGAGAATACCGGCAGGAGCTGATCCTCCGGCGTCAAACGAGTGAAGATCTCGTTTTCGTTCCGTGGTGTTGCATGGCAGAACAGCACGTCGCCGAGCCCGACAATTTCCACGCTGAGGGTTTTGGGCCACGCGGCGATGGTCCGCTCGTATTCGGCGGAAAGCTGTTCCGCGTTCCAACGGATGATCGGGCGATACGCCTCGGGAACAGCGGATGGCACCCGGCCCGCCATGTGCTCCAGCACGGCGACCTCGCCATTTCCGAGGATGAACTGCACGGGAATTTCGAGTCCTAGCAGGCACGAGATCGTTTCGCGCGGCATTGGTCCGGGAAGAATATCGCCGCCTACCAGCACGCGATCGACTCCTGCCTGCCGAACGTCTTCCAGCACGCCTTCGAGGGCCGGAAGGTTGCCGTGAATGTCGTAAAGCGCAGCGATTCGCACGCCCTCGAAAGTATCACGAGCGCGTGCTTGTTCGATCGGGGCAGGCGACGATCCGCCTGAGGATCGCGGCTTCGCCCCTCGATCTGCCTGCGCGGCATGAGCAACCGTGCTCGACCGCTCGACACTCGCCGCGTTTGCCTTCCGCGCTTCCTTCGCGATAGGCTCGACCGATGCTGCCCTTCAAGCTGATTTACGACGCGCGCTACGACCTGCATCTCGGCGCTCACGTTTTTCCGTCGCAGAAATACCGCGTGGTCCACGACCGCCTCCTGGAGGAAGGACTGGCAACGGCGGAGGATTTTCTAGCGCCGCAGCCGGCCACCGATGACGATGTTCTGCGCGTGCATTCGCAGGAGTACGTCTACAAACTGAAAACCGGCACGCTGAGCTACGCGGAAATCCTGCGAATGGAAGTTCCGTACTCGAAAGAGCTGATGGACGCCTGCTGGCTGGCGGCAGGAGGATCGATTCTAGCGGGGCAGCGAGCGCTTCAAGACGGCCGGTCGGCGAACATCGGCGGCGGCTTCCACCACGCCTATCCCGACCATGGAGAAGGTTTCTGCGTGATTCACGATGTGGCCGTCGCCATCCGCCGGCTGCAATTTGACCGACTGATCGAGACGGCCATGGTGGTCGACACGGACGTTCACCAGGGCAACGGAACCGCAGCGATTTTCGGGGGCGACGGTACCGTTTTCACGCTGTCGATCCACCAGGAAAACAATTATCCCTACCCGAAGCCGCCGTCCACGATGGACATCAACCTTCCCGATGGCATCGGCGACGAAGATTATCTCGCCATTCTGGAAAAGCACCTGCACAAGGCTTTTCACGATTTTTCGCCGCAGATTCTGTTTTACGTGGGCGGCGCCGATCCCTACCGCGAAGACCAGTTGGGAGGTCTCGCACTGACCATGGAAGGGCTCGCGCGGCGCGACGCGCTGGTTTTCGATTACGCCCGCCGCCACAAGACGCCTGTGGCAATCACGCTCGCCGGCGGCTACGCCCGGAGCGTGGCGGATACCGTACAGATTCACGTCAACACGATTCTCGCGGCGCGGGAGGCGCAGGGGCGACCGGCGGCGGAAACAGCGACGCGTTGAGTTGCGAAGGGTCGAGACCAACGACGGCGTTTTCCTGCTTCCACCGACAAATAGCGAGAAAGAACTTTGACGCGTGAGCGTCAACGGGTGGGCCCGACACCCTGCTGAATCGCGCCGCTGACGGAAGCAGCAAAGCCTTTGACTGGCGGGCGTTGGATGCTGTAGAGGACTCGTCCGTCAGTGCCGAGGACGACCACCGCGGGAAGCGCGCGGATATTCAGAAGGTGGTCGAGACCAGGGGCGTAAATCATGGGAAGATCCCACTTTTGTAGCCCGGTAGAGGCGGACGCGTCCGCCCCGGCTTCCTCGGTGCTCACCATGAAGAAAACGACCTGGGGCTCGCCGGACCAGGCTGAGGCGAGTTCATTGAAGGCAGGCTCCAACTGCAAACAAGAAACGCACCAGTTCGCCCAGAAATTCAACACCACTACCTTTCCCTTCAGCATTGAAAGGGCCATCGGCGTGCCGTCCGGACGATGCGCGACGAACGCGAAAACGCTTTTCGCATTCGCGCTCAGCTCCGCTGCTGTTGCCGGCATTGGCGCCACTCGGTCGTAGGCAGCGAGGATAGCGTCGCCGAGTCCCTGGTCGCTTCCATGCAGGGCACGCCAAAGATTGCCGAGCCTCTCGCGGATTTCGTGCCGGTCGACTTTTTCGCCTGCGATCGTGTCGGGGAGAACAAACGCGAGCGCGTACTCGTCGATCGCCTTGTTGGGATCGCCTTTCAATTCGGCGATTCCGCCGAGCATCTCGGCACAGCTCGCGCTGGGATGGATCGCATAGCTCGTCGTCAGATCTTTCGACGCTGCATCATAGTCCTGGCGCGAGTTTTCTATTTGACCTCGAAGATAGTAGAGGACGCCGCGCAGATTCTCCTGGCGCGTTTGCCAAGCCGCGAGGTCCTCGCCACGGGGACGCTCGTCGGGGAGCGATTTTTCGACGCGGTCGAGCACGCGAGTGATGTATCCGGAAGCGCGCTGCAAGCTCTCGTCGTCGCCTTTGCGCTGAAGGTAGGTGACCGCGATCATCATCATGTCCGAATCATCAGGCTGGAGGGCCACGAGACGCTCGGCATAGTTCAAGGCACACGCGTCGTCCTGCAGGCGCTGGCAGGCTTCAACCAAAGCCCGGTAGACCTCGGGCTTGCGCGGCGCATTCGGAAATTCCAGAAGATATTGCTGGAGATTGCGCACCAGAGCCGCGCGGTCGTTTCCCGAGACGCCGAAGGCCCTCTCCAGCGCCGACTCGGCGCCGGCGTCGTGGCTGACCGCGCCGTTTTCTCGCGATGTGCCCGCCGGGGCCGTTTTCGGCGTCTGGGCCTGTGCGGCAAAAAACAAAACAGCCACGGCGGCAAGATCGAGTGCAACGCCCATGAGCCTGCATTCTAGCGCGTGCCGCCGAAAAGCCGTACTCAACTCGCGGCGTGGGACCGGGAGGTCCGGGGCAGGAGCGACGAACGCGCGGGCAATCAGTGAAGAGTGATATTGCCGGAAGACGTTTCGATCTCGACGCGAGCTTTCCCGTCGCCGATGCGCGCGCGCAATTCATGCTTGGAAGTGGTGCCTTCCATAACGATCGGGACTTGCGTATCGATGTCTCCGGAGCTGCTGCGCGCGTACAAGCGGAAACTCGCGTTGGACGGAATGTGGAGAGTCACGTCGCCGGAACTGGCGTGCAGATCCCAATAATTCGAGGTGCCCGGATTGCCGTCGATGGAAATTCCTCCAGACCCCGTGTGCGCGCGAAGATCGGCATGGGCGCCGCTCACCGTGACGTCGCCGCTCCCCGTATCGGCGACAACATTATCGTTCGGCTCGCGTATTTCGATATTGCCTGAGCCGGTATGGGTGCGGACTGCTCCCTTCGTATCGCGAACCACGATGTCGCCCGATCCGGTGGTCACCTGAGTCTGGCCCTGAACGCTCGAGATCTCCACCGTGCCGCTTCCCGCAGTCGCCTGGACGTCGCCGCCGATGCCCGTAGCGTTTATGTCGCCCGAACCCGCTGTGAAGTTGGCAGGCCCCTGGATTCCGGTCACATCGACGTCGCCCGAGCCCGAGCGGTCATGGAACGCGGTATTCGCGGGAACCGTCACGGTGTAGTCGATCGAAACGTTGTCCAGGCTCATGCCCGTTGCGCCGATGCGAATCAGATTGTTGTCCTGCGATACCGGCGGATTTGACTGGACGCTGCTGAGCTTCTCGCGTGCGTTGTCGTCCGACCATCCGCGCGCGTGAATCTCGCCGCGAATACGGACCTCGCCCGCCGATCCCGGTGCAACATGGACGTTGCCGCTTCCGGTGGCGACTTCCAGCTCAACAGGTCCGTTGACGTTGAACGTGCGCTCGAACGTTCCCTGCACGCCCGGCCCGCCCATGCAGCCGGCGACGAGCGCCGCCGACAGCGTGATTACCTCCGCAAGAAACAAGACACGTTGGCTGGGTTGAGTCATTTTGTCCGAGGAAGACATCCGCCTCGAATCACTTCGCGAGCCTTCCTATCAGAAATATACGAGGAAGAGCAAGGGGAAGTTCCGTGCAGACGCAAAGACGCGGCTATTTCACCTTGAGGACGGAATTGAGCGAGCCCTGGCGATAGCCTTCCAGGTCGAGCGCGACGAATGCGAAACCGATCTCCTTGAGCCTCGCCGCGATACGACCGGCCAATTCCGGGTCGAGCCCGCGCTCGATTTCCTCGGAGGCCAGTTCAATCCGCGCGAGTTCGCCGTGAGCGCGAACGCGAAACTGGCGGAAGCCCAGTTCGCGCAACGCCGCTTCTCCGCGTTCGATCTTGCGCAGCAACTCTGGAGTCACGGAGGTGCCGTAGGGCACGCGCGACGAAAGGCAAGCCGATGCAGGACGGTCCCACGTTTGCAGGCCCGTGTGGCGCGAAAGCGAACGAATTTCCGCCTTGTTCAGGCCGGCGTCGAGCAGCGGAGCGAGCACGCGATGCTCGTGGGCCGCGCGATGGCCGGGGCGGAAATCGTGTGTGTCGTCCGCGTTCAAGCCATAGGCAATTGCGCTGAAATTCCTCTCTGACGCGATCGCTTCCATGCGGTTGAACAGCTCGTCCTTGCAAAAATAGCAGCGGTCGGCGTTGTTGGCGACGTAAAGCGGGTTCTCAAACTCACGAGTCTCGATGAATTCGTGACGAATTCCCGTTGCGAACGCGAACGCTTCCGCCTGCTCGCGATCGTGAGCGGAAAAGCTTGGCGAGAGGGCGGTGATCGCCAGGGCTCCGGCTCCCAGAGCGCGGTGCGCCGACCAGGCCAGATACGCCGAATCCGCGCCGCCGGAAAAGGCCACGAGCAGGGAATCGAGAGCGCGAAGCGATTCGAGCAGCCTCTCCTGCTTCTCAAAGGTCTGGGGCTCCGGGGCTGCGGCAATCTCGGATTGTGATGGAGAGGCCATGCGCAGATTCAGTATAGCGCAGCTTTCTTCATTCGAAATTGAGCATCACGTTGATTTCCCCCTTCTCCGGATGCTTGTCGAGGTATTTCTGAATCGTCTGGTAGTGAATGGGAAGGCCGGCGAATGCATCTTTGATGCCGCTGTCCAGGAATTCCTGATACACGCTGTCGTTGAACGCGGCGCCCGGCGCAATTTTCCATGCGGCGCGGAGCCGCCGTTCGCCTTCCATCGAGAGTCCTGAAAGGACGAGCTTGCCCATATGGTATTGCGGGCCCTCGGTGATCTTCACACTGTAACTTGCGCTCTTTGTGGCATCGTCGAAGTGCGGCACGGGATCGAGCGCCACGTCGAGATAGCCGATCTTTTCGAAGGCTGTGCGCACAGCTTCCCATGACGCCTCGATTTTCATGCCATTCGCGCTCTCGCCGGGCGCCAGATCGACAAGTTTGTCGAGATCGGTAGTGGGAATCGCGTCGTCTCCCTGCCACGTAGCGTGGTTCCAGGTGTAGGCGAGTCCCGGATCAACCGGCGCGCGAACAACCACTTTGCTCCCCTCGACGCGCGCAGCAGGTTCGCCGAATTTCACATTCAGCAGGGCGTGCGCGAGGTACACCGGGCGAACCTGCTCGAACTCGAACATTTTGACAGCGATGCGTGAGAACGGCTTTCCAACCAGATCGCTCATGCGATCGCGAACCGCGCGATCCGTGTTCGCCAGCGGATCGCTGAACTCAACGCTCTGAACCGCCGGCACCGTGTCACCTTCGGCGCGAAATAGCATCACCTGCCGCTGGTTCCAGGGGAGGGTCAGCAGTTCGTGTGAGACGTTCGCCGTGATGGCTTGAGCCTGGAGATCGCGGGCCAACGCATTCGAAATGTCGTCGAGGATCTTCCCGCGCCGCGGGGCCGTGCCGTCGAAGAGAGGCACGGATGTCTTGACGAACGCGATCATCTGAGTATCTGTGAACCAGGGGAAATTATCGAAGAAAACGGGAACCGTTGGCGCGTCCGCAACTTCGTATTGGATTTGCACGCCAGAGATGCCGGTGAAAAAGTGGTAGCGCACGTTCGTGAACGGACCGAGATTGGCGAGCGTATTCGCGCCGTCCTGAATTTCCTCGCGGGTCACCTGTTGCCCGACCTGCAGGCCCGTCGCGCGAGCGATTTGTGCAGCGCTGAATTTTGCCGATCCTGTAGCTTTTATGGAGTCCAGGCGCCCTGAGCCGGAATCCGGCTGCTCGGCCCGCTGCGCGCCTGCAAGAGTCGCGCACAATGCCGCGGCGACGATTGCCGCAGACAACCGGAGGAAAGGGACGAAATGTCGTCGAGAGAGGAATGCGCACGCCATAGGCGCTCATTCTAAGACACTACAGGGGGAGCAGGCAAAACCGCGTAAGCAAAACCCGCTATTCGACCGTGACCGATTTCGCGAGATTGCGCGGCTGATCGACGTCGCAGCCGCGGCGCACGGCGATGTGATACGCCAGGAGCTGCAGCGGCATGATTTCGAGGAGCGGCACGATCAAATCAGGCGCTGCCGGAACTTCGAGCGTGTAATTGGCCGCTTCGCGCGCAAGACGATCGCCTTCCGTCACGATGGCGATCACGATTCCGTCGCGAGCCTTCACTTCCTGCAGATTCGACACCGTCTTCTCGTAGCGCGTCATGGACGCAGGATCGGATTCGTCGCGTGTGGCGATGACGACCACCGGCAGGTTCCCGTCGATCAGCGCGTTCGGCCCGTGCTTCATTTCGCCCGCCGGATAGCCTTCCGCGTGAATGTAGGAAATTTCCTTCAGCTTCAGCGCGCCTTCCAGGGCGATCGGATAGTGAATGCCGCGGCCCAGGTAGAGAAAATCGGTGTGGCGGAAAAGGCGCTTCGCGAGATCCTCGATGTCCGCATCGTGCTGCAAGACGCTTTCCATTTTGTGCGGAAGGCGCGTGAGTTCGCGCATCAGGTGCTGCGAAGCGGCCGGCGTCAGCGCGCCGCGGGTTTGTCCCAGGTGCAATGCGGTGAGCAGAAGAGCGGTCAGTTGTCCGGTGAACGCCTTGGTGGACGCCACCCCGATCTCGGGGCCCGCATGCGTGTAAATCGTACCGCTCGCCTCGCGCGTGAGCATCGACCCGACTACGTTGCAGATCGCCAGGATCTTTGCGCCTTTCTGACGGGCTTCGCGCTCGGCGGCCAGCGTGTCGGCCGTTTCGCCCGATTGGCTGATGGCGATCACCAGCGTCCGGTCGTCGAGGATCGGATCGCGATACCGAAACTCGCTCCCGTAATCCACTTCCACCGGCACCTGCGCGAGCCGCTCGATCATGAATTTTCCGGCCAGGCCCGCGTGCCAACTGGTGCCGCACGCGACGATCTTCACGTCGCGGAAATTCCGGAATTCCTCCGCGCTGATATCCATCTGGTCGAGAAACACCTCGCCCGAGACCTGCGAGATTCTGCCAAGCAGGGTGTCGCGAACGGCGCGCGGCTGCTCGAAAATCTCCTTCTGCATGAAATGCTTGAACCCGCCCTTCTCGGCCATCATCGGGTCCCAGGAAATATGCTGGGGAGCGCGCTTGATTTCGCGGTTTTCGAAGTCGAACAGGCGAACTCCCTGCGGTGTGAGGACTGCCATTTCGCCGTCGCCCAGGAAAAACACGCGGCGCGTATGTTCGAGCAGCGCGGGAATGTCGCTGGCCACGAAAAATTCGCCGTCGCCCACGCCCACCACGATCGGCGGTCCCAGCCGCGCTGCGACGATCTTGTTGGGATCGCGCGCCGAGATGGCTACGAGGGCGTAGGCTCCGCCCATGACCTTCACGGCCCTCAGCACCGCTTCCTCAAGCGGCGCATCCGCGGAAAATTTCTCGATCAGGTGCGCGACGATTTCCGTGTCTGTCTCCGTCTGAAACTTGTGGCCTTCCTCCGCGAGTTGAAGTTTCAGCTCGAGATAATTCTCGATGATTCCGTTGTGCACGACGACGATATCGCCGGTGCAGTCGCGATGCGGGTGGGCGTTTTCTTCCGTGGGACGGCCGTGGGTGGCCCAGCGCGTGTGGCCGATGCCGTAAAGTCCGTCCATCGGCTTCGAGTGGATCGACTCTTCAAGATTGCGCAATTTGCCGGCTGCGCGCCGAATTTCCAGCTTTCCGTTTCGGGTCACCACCGCGATGCCCGCGGAGTCGTATCCTCGGTACTCCAGCTTCCGCAAACCATCGAGAATCAAGGGCACGACTTTTTTCGGCCCGATGTAGCCTACAATCCCGCACATTCTTCAGGACTCCCGAAACTGGTTTGGATCAGGGCTGGCGAACAACAAATTCAGGTTAGCACATCCGCGTGTCTCCACGGGAACAGCGAAAGCAGCCGCAGTTTCCAACACGGCGTCGCCGGCCCAGGCAACCCGCGTGCTGCGAGACGCCTCGCATCATCGAATCCTCAGACGTTTTATTCCGTTGACCCCACTTGGAGCGCAACCTAAGATGTGCGCCAGATGACTGTCTCGCAATCCTTCGTTGGTCGGAGCGTCTCGCACTACCGTATCCTCGAAAAAATTGGCGCCGGCGGCATGGGAGAGGTTTACCGCGCCACAGATTCGCGCCTTGGCCGCAGCGTCGCCGTCAAGATCCTCCCGGAAAGCTTCGCTGCCGACAAACAGAGCATGTTGCGTTTTGAGCGCGAGGCACAGGTTCTGGCGGGGCTCAGTCACCCCAACATCGCCGTCGTTCACGGTTTTGAAGCGTCCGGTGAGACTCGCGCTCTCGTCATGGAGCTTGTCGAAGGGCCGACGCTCGCCGACCGCATCGCACAGGGCCCGATCCCGCTCGACGAAGCTCTGCCGATCGCCCGACAAATCGCTGAAGCCATCGAGTACGCGCACGAACGTGGCATCATTCACCGCGACCTGAAGCCCTCCAATATCAAGGTGACCGACGGCAGAGTCAAATTGCTGGATTTCGGCTTGGCCAAGGCGCTCGAAGGAGAAACCCTAGCCGGCGACGCTTCGAGTTCGCCGACGCTAAGCCACCTCGCGACGCAAGCTGGAATCATTCTCGGCACCGCCGCCTATATGCCACCGGAGCAGGCCAAGGGGAAGAGCGTCGATCGCCGCGCAGACATCTGGGCTTTTGGCGTCGTGCTGTACGAAATGCTCGGGGGGAAGCGCCCATTTCGCGGCGAGCTGGCAACGGAAACCTTGGCGGAGGTAATCAAGGCCGAGCCGGATTGGTCTCTCCTGCCGGCGAATATGCCCCCTGTGATTCGCGCTCTGCTCGTACGTTGCCTCAGGAAAGATCCTAAGCAGCGGCTCCAGGCAATCGGCGACGCCCGCATCACGATCGACGATTTCATCGCCAACCCGGCAGGCGATTCCTCTGCGAACGTGATTGCCGTGGCACCGCAGCCCCTCGTGCGCCGTGCCCTGCCATGGGCGCTCGCGTCAATTTCTTTCCTCACTGCGATCGTCGCGGTCTTTGCCTACTTTGGAGCGAATTCGATCCCGGTCCAGTCCATCCGTTCCTATATTCTCCCGCCCGAAGGAACGTCTTTTGTATTTAACACTGTTGCTGGAGGACCGGTTCTCTCGCCCGACGGAAAGCAGCTCGTTTTCGCGGCCAAAGATTCGTCCGGTAAGGAATTGCTGTGGTTGCGGCCGCTCGATGCCCTGACCGCACAGCCCCTCAAAGATACTGAGGGTGCATCTGTGCCTTTCTGGTCGCCCGACAGCCGATCGATCGGTTTCTTTGTTCCTGGGAAGCTTTTCAGGACTGATCTCGCGAGCGGCGGCGCACAGATCATCTGTAACGCAGCCAGTGGGCGTGGGGGAACCTGGAACTCGCAAGGTGTAATTGTCTTTGCCGGGAGTGTTTACGGCGGCCTCGATCAAGTTCCCGCTGCCGGTGGCACGCCTGCGCCCATCGCGCACCTTGTTACTTCGCGCGGCCAGTTCAGCCAGCGCTGGCCTGTTTTTCTTCCTGATGGCCGCCACTTCTTGTATTTTTATTCCGAGAACAGCACATCCGCACTCAACGGCGAGGCGACTGGAATATACGTGGGTTCGCTCGATGGGCAAACTCCGAAGTTCCTGCTTCATTCAGAGAGCGACGCTCTGTACGCGTCTCCCGGCTACCTTCTGTTTCTGAGGAACACGACGCTCATGGCCCAGCGCTTCGACGCCAAGGCCTTGAGGCTCAGTGGTGACGCTTTTCCGGTTGCCGGGCACGTCGCTAACCCGCAGGCATGGAGCCTCGGTCACTTCTCAGTTTCTCAGACTGGACTTCTGGCCTATGAAACAGGCGGGAGCTCCTATCAGCTAGACTGGATTGACGAGAAAGGCCAGCGGACAGGAATGATCGCGACTACGAAAGGCCCATGGTATATCCGGCTCTCGCCAGACGGCAAAACCCTGGCGGAATCAGTCCAGGACCCGCAAACGCGCAACACGGACATTTGGCTCGTCGATGTCGCCACCCACGCGCCCACCCGCTTCACCTTTAATCCTGCCATTGACAACGTTGCGGTCTGGTCCCCGGATGGCAGTCGCATGGTCTTCAATTCGCATCGAACCGGTCAGGGCGACCTTTACATTAAGAACGCCAACGGAGCTGGCAACGCCAAATTGCTGCTGGCGTCGAGCGGCCTAAAATTCCCTACCGATTGGTCTCGCGACGGCCGCTTCATTGCGTACGAGGAGCTGGACACAAAGGGGGCGACCGGATGGAACATCTGGATCCTGCCTCTTAGCGGTAACCGCGGCCCGTTTCCATTCCTTCAGACGCAATTCAATGAGAAAAACGCTGTCTTTTCGCCCGACGGCCGCTGGCTGGCCTATCAATCCGACGAGTCCGGAAAGCTTGAGATTTACGTCACGTCGTTTCCCACGCCGCGCGGCAGGTGGCAGGTCTCTTCGGACGGCGGAGCAATGCCGAAATGGCGACGCGACGGCAAGGCGATCTACTACCTCGCGCCGGGAGCGAAACTGATGGAAGCCGCCGTCGCGGAGAATGGCTCGGCCATCGAAGTCGCCCAGCCGCGCGCGCTCTTCCAGCCGAGGCTACCCGAGGATTACGACTCGTGGATGGACTTCTACGATGTGGCGTCCGACGGCAAGCGGTTTCTCTTCATGGAGCGGCAGGAAACCGCGCCGACGCCCGCGTCATTGGTCACGAACTGGACGGCTAGCATCCCAAAGCACTGATGGATGACATGGAAATGAAAACCGAGGATTATCGAGCCTCGACGGAAGTGGTGCGAGACACATCTGCATTTCACTCTCTTTGGTCAAACGCCTTTTGCATCACGTACCTTCAGGACTCGGCGCGATTTTGTTTCACTGCATTTCGCGCTGTTTCACGCTGACGCTCGCGAAGGCTCAGTCCATGGAATCTCGCGCTAATCGAGGATTTCGAAGCGGAACTCTTCGATGATGGGATTGGTGAGGACTTCCCTGGCGATTCGTTCGACTTGTTTTTGAGCTTCTTCGCGGCTCGTGCCGTCGAGCTTCAGGATAAAGAACTTTCCCTGGCGTACGTCCTTTACGTTCGTGTGGCCCAGCGAAGCCAACGCCCGCTGGATCGTTTGTCCCTGCGGATCGAGAACCGTCGTTTTCAGCATGACCCAGACGTGAGCTGTCATCTTTAACCCTTCTGCTGAAGCGGTGGATTATACCAGTCCCGCGGATTTCGCCGCCGCTCGAAATTGTTCCAGGAATCGCCGTTTGTCGGACGGCGCGAGAAATGCGGCATTGAAACTCTGCTCCGCCAAGGCGAGAAGTTGCCCCTTCGACAGGCCGAGCGCCGCCGCTTTCGAATATTCCGCCAGCAAATCGGTGTGAAACATCGCTGGATCGTCGGTCGAGAGCGTAACGGCAAGTCCGCGCTCCAGAAATTTGGGCAGAGGATGATCGGCGAGCGCGGCGTCCGCTCGGCCGGTTTGCCTGGCCAGCGCACCTGTACACAGGTTGCTTGTGAGGCAGTTTTCAATGACGATCCGGCGCGCCGCGAACGACTCGACGAGCGCGGGATCGTGCATCAAGCCGATACTGTGGCCGATGCGCTCGGCTCCGAGGATTTCAACGGCTTCGCGAACGGCGTTCGCGCCCCCCGTTTCTCCGGCGTGGCAAACGACCCGCAATCCTTCGTTTCGCGCGTGATCGAACGCCGGACGAAAGTGCGCGGCGGGGAACGCGAGTTCGTCTCCGCCCATTCCGAATGCGATCACGCCGGCCTTGCGGAGCGTCGCGGCCCAGCGCGCGACTTCCATGGCCGAATCGGCGCCGAACTGGCGGGCGGCGTCGAAAATCCATCCCGTCTTGAGGCGCTGGAGAGGAATGCTCTGCGCCGTCTCGCAAATGGCCTGAAAATTTGCCTCGACGTTCTGCGTGCGGCGCAGCATGACGCCGACGGAAAGCGTGATTTCCGCGTAGACCACATTCTGGCGGATCAGTTCTTCGGCGAGGCTCTTCACGATCAGCCGGTAGTCATCCGGCTCCCGGAGAAACGAAGTGACCCACTTGAAGGCATCAATGAAGCCGGCAAAATCCCGGTAGCAATAACGCCGCTCCACTTCGCCGATCGTGATTTCTTCTCCGTGACGCGCGGCGAGTTCAACGGCGGTTTGCGGCCGTATCGAGCCTTCCAGATGGAGATGGATTTCAGCTTTGGGCAGAGCGTCGACGATCGTGAGTTGCCGGTTCGCCGGCGCTGCGAGTTCCGCGTTCATCGGCGCGGCAGCTGCGGCCGGCCCGCGTTGATCCACGCCGTCATCCAGTAGGATCCGACGTCGGTCGCGGCATCGGAGAGCTGGCGAACCAGCACGGCCCCCGCCTGCGCGTAAAACCGGTCGTAGTAGGCGTCGTCGTACGCGCTCGCTTCCTGGTGCGAGCGGCGGTCCGCCAGAAGAATGTTGTCCAGCCAGGTATGCGCGCTCAGAGCCATTTCAAACGCGTGATCGGTCGGATCAGCGATGAAGGCCGACTCGTTCGGCTTGATGAAGAAGAAAAGCTGGTAGCGATCCACGAGCCCGGAATCGAAGCGCGTGTGCACTCCCGGCTGGTTGGAAAGCTTGCCGTCGGAATTCGTGGTGGTATTGAACGGATCGTGCGCCGCTGCAACGTAATGCGCGAGCGCCGCTGCGGAGACCTTCGCCTCGGACCAATCCTGCGAATGAAACGCGTCCGTGAGTTTTTTGCTGTAGAGTCCGATCTGCCACGGCAGCAACCCGTACTTGTTGAGCGTGCGCCTCCCGTATTTTGCGACTGCCGCGTTGTACAAACGAGGCAGCGTGGAAAACGGAAATTGCCCATAGTGGTCGAGCTCGATGTAGTCCTTGTGTTCGTCGGCTGCAATCTTTGCGTCGAGTTCGCCCGCGTCCGTCACGTGTTGCACCAGATATTGCCGGTTCGCCTCGAAGAACGTCCCCATTTCGCTGGGCAAGGTGTCGACCGCCTTGTTCGCGACGAGTCTTTCGGCATTCTCGCCCCAGCCAAAGGTGCGCGTCAGAGGTAGCGCGACAAGCGCTGCGACCAGGCAAAGACCCGCGCCGACCCGGGCAAGCATCAATCCGCTTCCCCTTTCAAGCTGGCGGCCTGCAGCTTCGCGTTGGAAAGTTGGCTGTGGCGGCGTCCGTAGAGCACGTAAAACACGAGGCCAATGATGAGCCAGACGAAGAAGCGAATCCAATTCGTAATCGGAAGCCCCGCCATCAGCAGCAGGCACGTGAGGATCGTCACGATGGGCGCGAGCAAGCCGCCGGGCGCCTTGAACGCGCGTGGCCGGTCCGGCTCGCGATAACGAAGGATCAACACACCGCCCGCGACCAGCGCGAACGCGAACAGCGTGCCGATATTCGAAAGATCGGCGAGTGTCCCGATGTCCAGCAGGCCCGCCGGCACGCCGACCACGACCCCCGCCACCCACGTCGAAAAATCCGGCGTGCGGAATCGTTTATGCACGCGGCTGAATACTCCGGGCAGAAGCCCGTCGCGCGACATGGCGAACCAGATGCGCGCCTGCCCGAGTTGAAAAACGAGAAGCGACGAGATCATGCCCATCAGCGCGCCGAACAGTACGGCAAGTTCGACGCTGCCAAAATGCAGGCGCCTCATCGTGTTGACCACCGGCGCCGCATCGTCAATCAACGTGTGCCAGGGAACGAGCCCGGTCAGCACCACGACCACCGCAATGTAAAGGATCGTGCAGATCACCAGTGTCGCGATGATGCCGATCGGCAAATCCCGCTGCGGGTTCTTGCACTCTTCCGCCGCCGTCGACACCGCGTCGAATCCGATATACGTGAAAAATATGATCGAGCCCCCCGTCAGGATTCCCGGCCAGCCGTTCGGAGCGAAGGGATGCCAGTTCGTGGGGTGTACGAAATGGATCGAGAAGCCCACGAACAGCAGGATGGCCATGATCTTCAGCAGGACCATCACGTTGTTCGTTTCCGCCGACTCGCGAATGCCGCGTACGAGAACCACCGTGAGCAGCATCACGATAATGAATGCCGGCCAGTTGAACCCGAAATGCCAGCCCGGCGTGTACAACACGTTCCCCTGCAAATCGGTCAGCCCAGCGGGAAGATAAGCAGGAGTGATCCAGCGCAGGCTCGGGTGCAGGTTGAACCAGTCAAGCAAATCGACGACGTGCGCCGAGAAGCCCACGCTCACAGCCATATTCGAAACGGCATATTCGAGGATCAGGTCCCAGCCGATGATCCACGCGACCAGCTCTCCCATCGTCGCGTACGTGTACGTGTACGCGCTGCCTGCTATGGGAATCATGGCGGCAAGCTCGGCGTAGCACAGCGCCGCAAATCCACACACGATCGCGACCAGAATGAATGAGAGCGCAATCGCCGGCCCGGCGCCCGGACGTCCGAAAGAAGCGGAGTGATGGATCAGATATTCGAGCAACGGCGCATTCAGAATCGACTTCGCCTCGAAATGCTGGCCCGCAATCGCCGTTCCGATCACCGTGAAAATGCCCGCGCCGACCACCGCGCCGATGCCGAGCGACGTCAGGCTCAGCCAGCCCAGCGATTTCTTCAGGCACTTTTCGGGGTTCTCCGAATCGGCGATCAGCTGGTCGATGTTTTTTCTGCGGAAGAGCTGCGAATCCAAAGACCACCTTCCGGAACAGAGCCACAAACTCTAACCCGCACAGCGAATTCGTGCAACGTCCCTCACACCACCTGCAAATTCGCGTACCGCTCCATCAGTTTCTTCGCGCCGTAATCTTGAAAACTGACGGTCAGCTTCCGGTCGTCGCCTTCCCCTTCGACGCCGATAATCGTCCCGATGCCGTATTTCGAATGCCGCACGCGCGTGCCCACCAGCGGATCGCCCGAAGCGCGAGCCGGCCGTGCCGGTCTGCCATACGATGCCCGCTGCGGGGGCCGCCGTCGATAGAAATGGTCCGGCGAATACTCGGGATCCGGTTCGTAGCGCCGCGTCTCGCCCGGTTCCGAAATGGACCCTCTGGCCGCTTCGATCAACTCGCCAGGAATTTCCGCCAGAAATCGCGAGGGCAGGGAAGCGCGCATGCGCTCCTCGCCGTAGGTGCGGCGGTAAACCGCACGCGTCAGGACGAGCGATTCCTTCGCGCGCGTCATGCCCACATAAAACAGCCGCCGCTCCTCTTCGACGTTCTCCGGCTTGTCGATCGACCGGCTGTGCGGCAAGAGTCCCTCTTCGAGTCCGGCGAGAAACACGGCGTCGAATTCCAGTCCCTTCGCGCTGTGCAGCGTCATCAGCGAAACCGTCGCGCCTTCCTCGTAATCATCCGCATCGCTTACCAGGGCGGCTCGATCGAGGATATCTTCCAGCGTCTGGCCCTGTTCTGTCGCTTCCGCCACCGCATTCGACAATTCCCGCAAATTTTCCGCGCGCGACGTGTGCTCCAGATTGTCCTGCTGCTCCACATAATCGAGATATCCGGTTCGTTCGAGGACGCGCTCGATCAATTGCGCGGGCGGAAGGTCTTTGCACTCTTCCTGTAAGGCCTCTATCATCCGGTGAAATCCGTTCAGCGCTTTCGCGTTTCGTCCCGTCGTGGATTCGCCGCCGCCAATCACGTCCCAAAGCGATTGCCCCGTCTCCCTCGCGCGCGCTTCGAGCGCGGCAATGGTCGCCGCTCCGATGCCGCGCGGCGGAACGTTCAGCACGCGCAGCAGCGCAACATCATCCTCGGGATGAAACACCAACCGCAGAAACGCCAGCGCCGTGCGTACCTCCGCGCGCTGGTAGAAGCTGAATCCGCCGACCACGCGGTGGCGGATGCCCAGCCGCCGCAACATCTCCTCGAACGCGCGGGATTGCGCGCCCGTGCGATACAGCACGGCAATGTGCGCGTTCGGATCGCGCCGCGCCAGCGTAGCAACCTCGCCGGAGACGAATTCGGCCTCGCTGGTCGAATCCTGCGCTTCGAAAAATCGCAGGGACTTGCCCGCGCCCAGCGTCGCGCGGAGAGTTTTCCCCAGCCGCTCGGAATTGTGATCCACAACGGCCGCAGCCGCATCCAGAATGATCTGTGTGGAGCGGTAGTTCTCTTCGAGCCGAATCGTGCGCGCCCTCGGAAAATCGTCGAGAAAACGCTTCAGGTTTCCCGCGCGCGCTCCGCGCCAGCCATAGATCGACTGGTCCTCGTCGCCCACCACGCAGACATTGCGGCGCGTCCCGGCGAGCAGCCGCACCAGCTCCTCCTGCCAGCGGTTCGTGTCCTGAAATTCGTCCACCATGATGTACTGGAACCGATTGCTCCACGCCGCGCGCGCATCGGCGTGATCGCGCAGAATGTCCACTGAGCGAAGCAGCAGATCGTCGAAATCCACGGCGCCCGCCCTGCGGAGAATCTCGTTGTAAAGCCGGAATACGGCGGCCGCCTGCTCGCGGATGTCGTTTCGCGCGCCGGTCGCTTCTGCCTCCATCTCGTCGGGTGTGATGCCGTGGTTTTTCGCGTGGCTGATCTGCGCGCGGAGGCTGCGCGGAGGGTACTTGTCCGGCGGAAGATCGAGCTGCAGCAGTGCGCGTTTGATTGCGGCGTTCTGGCCGTCATCGTCGTAAATGGCGAAGTCGCGCGGCAGCCCGACACGGGGAGCCTCGCGTCGAAGCAGCCGCGCGCAGAAAGAATGAAATGTGGAGACCCACACGTCCGAGGCGCCGCGTCCGACCGAGCGCAGCAGATCGTGGACGCGCTCCTTCATCACGTCAGCGGCCTTGTTCGTGAACGTCACCGCCAGGATGGCGTTCGCGGGTACGCCCTGCCCGATCAATTGGGCAACGCGATAGGTGATGACGCGCGTCTTGCCCGTTCCGGCGCCTGCGAGAACAAGCAGTGGCCCTTCCGTGGCGAGGACAGCTTCTCGCTGTCGTTCGTTCAGTCCGGCGAGAAGGTCCGA
Organism: Candidatus Acidiferrales bacterium; assembly: GCA_035307985.1. Classification (GTDB taxonomy): domain Bacteria; phylum Acidobacteriota; class Terriglobia; order Acidiferrales; family UBA7541; genus Palsa-295. The sequence goes on along the minus strand of DATGHM010000240.1, from coordinate 905 downwards.
AGGCTGTGGAGATGAGGTCAAGCAGCGATTTTATCCGAGCGACACCGATTCAGCAATTTGCCGTTCGCTGTTAGCGCGTCTTGCATTGCGCCTGTGCTATGTTTCTTTGCGTTCTCTGAGACTCGGCGAAACCCGTAGCCTGAGGGAAGGGAGACACTGACATGAAGTCTTTTCGGGCGTTGCGAGTTTTGCCCGTACTCTTCTTCGTCGGGGGCTTTGGCATAATCTCTGGTGGCACGGCACGGGAGTCTTATATACCGGGGAATGGTTTTGTTCCTGATAAAGGTACTGCCGTTCGCGTTGCCGAAGCGATCCTCGTGCCCATTTACGGCGAGACGCAGGTTATATCGGAGCGGCCATTCTCTGCCGACTTAAGAGATGGCGTTTGGACTGTGACGGGGCATTTGCCCGATGGCTCGAATGGCGGAGTGGCCGAGATCAGAATTTCAAAAAAGACTTGCGAGGTCATCTCGGTAACTCACGGCAAGTAGCGGGGGCTGGCGTGGCAGGACGCGGCCCGAGAGCTCGAAGCGCAACTCGATGTTTGTCGGGGCAGGTCTCAGACCCGTCCCCGATTGCGACCATCAATCAATGAAATCCCTATTTGGATTTGAGACTTTCTTGTTGCTCGCGGTCGCGCTGACGTCGTCATCTCCTCGCTCCGCTACTCCAACCGCGCATCAGATCGACGCAATCTTCTCCTCCGTCACCCAGCCCAACGCGCCCGGCCTCGCCGTCCTCGTGCGCAAAAACGGCCACACCGTTTTCCAGCGCGGCTATGGCCTTCGCGACTTGCGCACGCGCGCGAAAATCGGCGCCGCCACAAATTTCCGCCTCGCGTCCTGCACCAAGCAGTTCACGTCGATGGCGATCATGCTGCTCGTCCATGACGGCAAGCTTGCCTA
>DATGHM010000239.1:0-11117 GCA_035307985.1 Candidatus Acidiferrales bacterium | reverse complement strand
GGCGAGATGGCGACTAGTTTTTCGGCGGAGCGGGTTCGCGGTGGAATTTGACGTCGACGGGCTGGTACATGTGGGGCGTGCGGATGCCGGTTGTCTCGAAGGCGGTGATTTCGTTTGCGTGCTGCAACGTGAGGCCAATGTCGTCGAGGCCTTTGAGGAGACAGTTGCGGCGGAAGGGATCCACGGTGAAGGAATAGCGCAGGCTGCTGCCGCCCGCCAGGGCGGGCAAGTCGGTGACGACTTGCTGTTCGAGATCGACGGTAAGGCGGTAGCCGTCGTTCTTCTCGGTGCGCGCGAAGAGCTCGTCCATCTGTTCGTTCGTGAGCGTGACGGGCAGGATGCCGTTCTTGAAGCAATTGTTGTAAAAGATGTCGGCGTAGCTGGGCGCAAGGATGGCGCGGAAGCCATAATCGAGAATGGCCCAGGGTGCGTGTTCGCGGCTGGAGCCGCAGCCGAAATTGGCGCGCGCGAGAATGATGCTGGCGCCTTTGTAGCGCGGCGCGTTCAGCACGAAATCGGGATTGGGTTTCTCGCCGGGCAGGTAGCGCCAGTCATAGAACAGAACGCGGCCGTAGCCTTGTCGCGTTTGCAGCTTCAGGAATTGCTTGGGCACCATTTGATCCGTGTCGACATTGACGCGATCGAGAGGTGCGACTAAACCTGTGTGCTTGATGAAGGGTTCCATATTATTTTGTCCTCGAAAGGCCGCTCTTCGCGGTCATCGCAATTTGGGCAGCGCCCAGTATCTTGCCGCAAAGGCTTGTAGCCTGCGACTAAAGTCGGAGGCATGATAAGAAAAATTGGACGCTCGTCAAACGGCACGAGTCGTGCCCTGACACGAAACCCTCATCGTCGGCCGCACGTCCGCGACACGACAACTTCCTCGCGGCCGCCTCAGCGGGCACGACATGCCGTGCCCCTACGAAAAAAAACCGTCGCGCTGATGAAGAGGGCGGGTCTGAGACCCGCCCCTACGAACTGGATGCGGCGGCCACGCGGCCCCAGATCCGCCGCTTAAATGGTTCCACTACTTTCCTCCGTTCGAATCCAACAATTCCCAACCACTCAAGCATTTGAATTCCGCGGCAAATACTGGCTTTGGTGTCTTCTTTATAACGACCTTGTATTTCTCAGGTTTATTCGAACATATAACATCGTAATAGAACTCGGCGTAATCGTCGCCGACTGGACAGTGCTCGTGAACATCTACGGCCAGCAGAACCGCCTCACAAATTTCTCCTCCTTCGAAGAACAGACGCAGCTTACGGCCCTCTAGTTGGCGGGACAGGCCTTTTGTGTCGGTAGCCATCGCCTCACTCGGCGCCGTTGACGTTCCACTTGCGGATGTCGACGAAGTGGCCTTCGATTGCCGCGGCCGCGGCCATCATCGGGCTGACCAGGTGCGTGCGGCTGCCTTTGCCCTGGCGGCCTTCGAAGTTGCGATTCGACGTGCTGGCCGAACGCTCGCCCTCCGGCAGAACGTCGTCGTTCATGCCGATGCACATGCTGCAGCCCGCATCGCGCCACTCGAAGCCAGCGTCGCGGAAAATCTTGTCCAGGCCTTCCTGTTCCGCGGCCGCCTTCACGCGCCGAGAGCCCGGCACAACAAGCGCTTGCTTCAGAGACTTCGCCACGTGCTTGCCGGCGATTACTTGCGCTGCGGCGCGCAAATCTTCGAGCCGTGAATTCGTGCACGAGCCGATGAAAACGCGATCGACGGCGATATCCTCAATGGGCGTGCCGGGCTTGAGCGCCATGTATTCCAGCGCCCGCTCGGCAGCTTTGCGCTCGACAGAATCCTTGAACGAGTCGGGCGCGGGAACGCGCGCGTCCACTTGTGTGACCATGCCGGGATTCGTGCCCCAGGTGACCATGGGCGCCAGGTCTTCCGCGCGCAGCGTGATCGTCGCGTCGTATTTTGCGTCCGCATCGGTGCAGAGCGATTTCCAGTAGTCCACGGCAACCTGAAAATCCTTGCCGCGCGGGACGAACGGGCGTCCTTCCATGTAGGCGAACGTGGTCTCATCCGGCGCGACCATTCCCGCGCGCGCGCCGCCTTCGATGGTCATGTTGCACATGGTCATGCGGCCTTCCATTGAGAGGCCGCGAACGGCTTCGCCGGTGTACTCGAAGACATGGCCGTTGCCGCCCGCGATGCCGATTTTCCCGATGACGGCGAGAATCAGGTCCTTGGCCGTGACGCCCTTCGGGCGCTTGCCGCTGATCTCGACCTTTGCGGTCTTCGATTTGAATTGCGACAGACACTGCGTGGCCAGGACGTGCTCGATTTCGCTTGTGCCGATGCCGAAGGCGAGTGCGCCGAACGCTCCGTGAGTAGACGTGTGGCTGTCGCCGCAAACGATAGTGAATCCCGGCTGCGTGATGCCCAGCTCCGGGCCGATGATGTGGACGATGCCCTGGTTCTGGCTGTGCATGTCGAACAGGTTGACGCCAAACTCCTCGCAGTTGCGCGCGAGCGCAGCGAATTGTCCCGCCGCATCGGCGTCGAGCACGGGCAGGTCGCGGTTTTTTGTGGAGACGGAGTGGTCCATCACGGCGAACGTCAACTCCGGTCGGCGCACGGTGCGTCCAGCGGCCTTGATTCCGGCGAACGCCTGCGGCGAAGTGCCTTCATGGATCAAGTGTCGGTCGATGTAAATCAGCGACGGCTGGCCCTGCTCCTCATGGACGAGGTGGGCATCCCAGATTTTTTCGTAGAGTGTGCGAGAAGGCATGCGCTCGATTCACCTGTTCGGCATCGGCAAGATGCAGATAAAGAGTTTGGCGTGCACGGGAGGAGCAAACATCAGCCGCGCCATCGGCCATTGTAACAATTCGCGCCGCACCGCGCCAATCGGGTAAATCGTAAGTGGCGATTGGTCGTCGAGGCGAAGGCAGGGCAAAGGAGGAGAATTATGTTTGCGGCCTCCATGAGTGCTCCGAATCGCAGTTGGCGAACTGGCGAGGAGTGGCTCGCGGCGATATCTTTCGCACAACCGACTCCGCGGCGCTGCAGCGACGGCCGGCGAATTCGTCTACCCTGACATAAAAGCAAACCACAGAGTGCACAGAGAGAAGGGGGCAGAGCAAGGCAGATCACGCCCCGCGTTCAGTGATGGAGGGTAGCAACTTACTTGTGTCGCAGAGCGACGATTATTCATGCCGCAGAGCGAAGACCATTCATGCCGCAGGGCGACGATCATTCATGCCGCAGGGCGGCAATGGGATCGACGCGCGTGGCGCGCCGCGCGGGAATGTAGCAGGCAAACAGCGCTACAGAGACCAGCAGAATTCCCACCGCGCAAAAGGTGACCGGATCGGCCGGGCGCACAACAAAGAGCATACTGGCGAGCAGACGCGTGACGCCCAGCGCTATCGCGACGCCCGCAGCGAGGCCGACAAGCACGAATCGCGCGGACTCGCCGAGAATTTGACGCAAAACATTCGCGGGAGTCGCGCCAAGGGCCATGCGGATACCGATCTCGCGCGTCCGGCAGGCAACCGAGTAGGAAATGACGCCGAAGATTCCCGCAGCCGCCAGAATCAGGGCTATCACGCCAAACAATCCGACGAGCCAGGCACGAAACCTCGGCTGCGCGACACTGGTGTCCATGGCACTGGCCATTGCCTTGACGTCAATGATAGGCACGTTTTTATCGATCTGGCCGACCTGGGAGCGAATCGTTGTTGCGACGGCGCCGGCACTCAGATTGCTTCGCGTCACGATTTCGGCGCCCCAAAACGGCGCCTGCGCGTAGGGAACGTACATCGTGGGTGGCGGATCTTGCCCTAACGACCTGTCGCGCACGTCACCGACGATGCCGACGATCTCGCGGCGAAGCGCGCTGCTCGGGGGAAATGCGAAAGCCAACTGCTTGCCGATGGGGTCTTCGTTGGGAAAATAACGGTGCGCGAGCGCCTCGCTGATCACGGTGACGAGCGGGGCGGATGGACGGTCCTGCTCGTCGATCCATCTTCCTCGGAGCAGCGGAATTCCCATGACGTGCACGTACTCAGGACTCGCTGCGACGTAGTCAGCCGTGCGATTGGTGCCGGCCCGGGCCGGCGGCTTTCCGGGAATGTCGAAAGGGAGAGTGACGCTCTGGTTTGCGAGCGGGAGGGGAATCCCCACCGCCGTATCGCGCATTCCCGGTTGGGCCTGGAGGCGCCGGAGCAGGTCGTCGGCAAATGCCGTCCACTGCGCCGGTTTCGAGTATTCAAACCGCGGCAGATCGACTTCGGCCTTCACGACGTGGTCGGGATCGAAGCCGGGATTCACGGAAGTCAGCGTGAGAAAACTGCGTCCGAGCAGGCCGGCCGCGACGAGCACAACCATCGCCAGGGCGATTTCGGCCACCGCCAGCACGCCGCGCGTCAGGCGGCGGCCGCCGCCCTCTCCGCCGCGCGCCGTGTTTTCTTTGAGGGTTGATGTGAGGCTCGAATCCGCGGCAAATAGCGCCGGCGCGAGGCCAAAGAGGATGCTCGCGAGGACCGAAAGGGCAAAGGCAAACCCAAGCACCCACGTGTCGACAGTAATCGCGTGGAGCTGAGTCAAGCTGTCGGGGACCAGGGAACTCAATCCGTGGACGCCCCAATATGCGAGCAGCACGCCCGCGGCCCCGCCCAGCAGTCCGAGCACCGCGCTTTCGGCCAGCAATTGGCGGACGATCCTCAGCCGTCCCGCGCCCAACGCGATGCGAACCGCGATCTCCCTGGCGCGCGAGGTGGCTCGCGCCAGAAGCAAATTCGAAACGTTGGCGCACGCAATCAGCAGGACCAAACCGACGGAGCCCAGCAGCACCAGGAGGGGAGTTTTCGCGTTCCCCACAAGCTGATCCTGCAAAGGAGCAAGACGGGCGCCCCAGCCCTTATCCTGTGCTGGGAATTTCCTGTTCAAGCGCACACTGATCGCGTCGATTTCAGCTTGCGCCTTGGCCAGCGAAACGCCGGGCTTGAGCCGCGCGGTGACGCCCAGCCAGCGCAGGTCGGGATTGTTCATCCACGGGCCGAACAGCGGATCCTGCTGGAGAGGGATCCAGATCTGCTCGCTTGTGAGAAAAGGATAGCGAAAGGCCGCCGGCATGACGCCGATTACGGTAAAGGCGCGCATGTCGAGATTCACCGAACTGCCAACCACATGGGGATCTGCGCCGAAGCGGTCACGCCAGAGATTTTCACTCAGGATGACGACCGGCGCCGCTCCTTGCTTGCCGTCTTCGGGCAGAAACGCGCGGCCGGCCAACGGCTTCACGCCCATGGCGTCGAGCAATCCAGGCGTCACATCCGATGTGTCCACTTGAAATGGATCGCCGTGACCGGTTAAGTTGAGGTCGTGACCTGACCTGCCGCCAATCTGGCTGAAAACATGATTCTGGTCGCGGAACTCGCGAAAATCCTGGTAGGAGCTGAAAGCCTCGCGGATTCCTTCCGAGGGCTTCGCCTCGAACAGGACGACGAGTTGGTTCGGATGCGGGTAGGAAAGGGGCCTTAGAAGGACCGCGTAGACAACGCTGAATATTGCCGTGTTTGCGCCGATGCCGATCGCGAGCGTGAGGACAGCGACAATCGTAAATCCCGGCGATTTCCGCAGCATGCGCAACGCATAAGTGACGTCCTGGACGAGATCCTGCAGCCAATTCACTCTGCGCATGTCGGCACACTCCTCCCGAACCTGGTCGACGCCGCCGAATTCGCGCAGCGCGGCACGGCGGGCTTGGTCGCGCGACATTCCGACGGCAACGTTGGCCGCGATCTGGCGTTCGAGATGAAAGTGCAACTCGTCGTCCAGCTCGCGATCCACACGCCAACGGTGAAATAGCGAACGAAGACGAAGCGTGAATTTGCGGGGCCAGCGCGTCATGGGGTTGTCCTCCGTTCACCGCCCGATCATTTTGTTCGTGTCCGCAGTTTGTCGACCGTCGAAATCAAAACCGCCAGCGAGACGCTGGCGCTACTCGTGGCGCAGGGCGACGATGGGATCGACGCGCATCGCCCTCCGCGCCGGAATGTAGCAGGCGAGCAACGCAACGAGTGCCAGCAGCAGCGCCACTGCAGCGAAGGTGGCCGGATCGCCGGCATTTACAGAAAAGAGCAAGCTGGACATCAACCGGGTCAGCGCGAGGGCCGCGACAATCCCAATGCCGATTCCAGTGAGTGCGATTCTTCCCCCTTGGCCCAGGACCATGCGCAGGACGCCCCAATGCTGCGCGCCCAGCGCCATGCGAATCCCGATCTCATGCGTCCGCTGTGCGACAGAATAGGAAATCACTCCGTAAATGCCGATCGTTGCCAGCACAAGCGCGAGCCCGCTGAACGCGCCCAGCAGAATGAGCGTAATGCGCCGCGTGCTTGTGGAGTCGCTTCGCAACTGGTTCATGGTGGAAATCGCGAAAATCGGCTGGTCCTTGTCAATCGAAGCCACCGCGCCGCGAATCGACGAGATCAGGCCTGGGGGATCAACAGCGGATTTAACCAGCAAAGTCATGTCGCCCGCCGCGTCTTGCCGGAACGGAACGTACACTTCGAGCCGGGGGGGATTCGCCAGACCATACAGCTTCGTGTCGCCAACCACGCCCACAATCGTGATCCACTTCGGTGGATTCGCGGCCGTCGCATGGCCAAACGTGAACCGCTTGCCAATCGGATCCTGATGGGCGAAAAACTCGCGTGCGAGCCTGGTGTTGATCATTCCCACCAGCGGCGCCTTTTCGTTGTCCGCATCTGTAAACGTCCGCCCGCGCAGGAGCGGCACGCGCAACGTGGTCACGTATCCGGGGCTCACAATGTGATAGTCGGGATGCGGCCAGCTCCCCGGTCTTGGCAGCGGCATTCCTTCGATCGTAACGTCTGCGCGTGAGTGGCTGTCAGTGAAGGGAACTACAGTGGCTACCGCGCTGCTCTGTACACCGGGAAGCGTCCGCACGCGATCCAGAACCTGCTGCCAGAAATTGCGAATCGCCGAATCTGTAGCGTACTGTTGCGTTCGCAGATCCATTTCCATCGTGAGCACGCGGTCGGTCTGAAATCCGGGATTCACCGACAGCAGGCGATACAGGCTTTTCATCATCAACCCGGCGCCCACCATAAGCACGAGCGCCAGAGAAACCTCCGCTATGGCCAGCCCGGCGCGCAATTTGTTTTGCTGCTTGCCCGCGCTCGCGGTTCTCGCACCTTCCTTCAATTCATATTGCACGTCGGGTCTGGTCGAGTGCATCGCCGGAGCCAGTCCGAAGACAAACGCGGCGAGAACGATGACGCCCGCGGCAAAGAGCAGCACTGCGCCGTTGAGATTGATTGACGCGCCCGACAGCATGTCCGGGGGGATCAGCCCGTTCATGTCGCGAATTCCGCCGATCGCCAGCGCGATTCCGATCGCTCCGCCGAGAAGCGCCAGAACGAAGCTCTCGGTCAGCATCTGGCGGACGATCCGGCTGCGGCTAGCGCCAAACGCGATTCGTAGTGCGATCTCCTTCCTCCGGCCTGCGCCGCGAACCAAAAACAGATTGGCCACATTGGCGCACGCGATCAGCAGCACGAACATCACGGCTCCAAACAGCACCAGAATCGCCGGGCGCATATCTCCGACGAACGCATCCCGTATCGGCTGCAGGCTTACGCCGCACTGATCGTTCGCCAGCGGATATTCGCTCGCGAGGCGCGTCGCGATTCCATCCATTTCCGCACGAGCCTGAGCAAGTGTAACGCCCGGAGCAAGTCTCCCGATCACGACCAGATCGCCGCGCGCGCCTCGTTCCGTCGCGTCTGTGTTCCCGGTCGCCCACACGCCAATCGGCTCCAGCACGTCCGTCTTGTCAACAGAGCGAAAATTAGGCGGCAGCACTCCGGCGATCGTGAAACTGCGACCATCCAGTGTGACGGTTCGTCCAATGGCATTCGGATCAGCGCCCAGATGGGATTGCCATAACGCGTAGCTCAGCAGCACCACCGCCGCCGTGCCAGACTTCTCCTCGGACGGATCGAAGTCCCGCCCGAGAAAGGGACGCACGCCCATCATCGAAAGAAAATTTGGCGACACAGCGTCCCCGCTGATGTTTTCAGGCTGAGTAACGCCGGCGAGACTGAACTCCACGCCGCGGACCGCCGCCATCTGCGAAAACGCATGGCTCTGCGCGCGCCAGTCGAGAAAATTCGGGTACGACACGCTGACGGTGCCCACCTTGGGATTCGTCTCGTTCAGCACGACCAGACGTGAAGGATTTCTGTACGGAAGCGGCTGCAGCAACACACCGTAGACAATCGAGAAAATCGCCGCATTTGCGCCGATACCCAGCGCCAGAGTCAGCACGGCCACCACAGTAAAGCCAGGTGACTTGCGGAGCATGCGCAGCCCGTAGCGAACGTCCTGGACGAAGTCTTGGAGCCAATTCACGTTCCGCATGTCCGCACACTCCTCTCGAATCTGCTCAATGCCGCCAAACTCACGGAAAGCGGCGAACCGGGCTTCCTCGCGGGGCATTCCCGCCACAACGTTGGCTGCGATCGCGCGTTCGACGTGAAAGCGAAGCTCGTCGTCGAGTTCACGATTGACGCGCCCGCGCCGCAGCAGTGACCGCAACCTCATCGAAAGTTTGTTCATCGATCGCATCGGGTCTCACATTCGCAATCGGCGCCGCTCATCGCGTTCATCTGCGTCCATCTGTGGTCTAGGCTCGAGGCAACGCCACGCGGCGATGACCAGCGCTTATGACGCCGGGTTCATCACCAGGCCTATCGCTGCCGACAATCGCTCCCAATTCGCGTGCTCGCTCTCGAGGTATTTCCGCCCGGCCCTGGTCAAGGAATAATATTTAGCGCGGCGATTGTTTTCCGATTCACCCCACTCGGCCTTGATCCAGCCCTGCTGTTCGAGCCGGTGCAGGGCGGGATAGAGCGCGCCCTGTCTCACCTGCAAAACATCATTCGAAACTTGCCGGATCCGCTGGGCGATGGCCCAGCCGTGGGCCGACTCGAGTGCAAGCGTCTTGAGGATCAGCATGTCGAGAGTGCCCTGCACGAGATCGATCGGTTTGGTCATTTTGTTCCTTGGACGCGGCGTTTTAGACAGCCTCCCCTTGATAACTGACAGGAATGTACCCTCGCTTTTGTCAATAATCAAGGGGAATATCTGCGTTCGGGTCGGTTTAGCTCTCGGTCGAAGGTGGCCGCGGTTGAGGTTTCGCGAATGCCGGGGGGCCGACAATCGAGATCGGAGGCCGCACTTGAAGAAATGGATTAAACTAGCCCGGCCGGGGGTGCTGCATGAACCGAATCCTTCAGGACGTTCGTTACGCCTTTCGCGTGCTGCGAAAGAGTCCCGGGTTTGCCGTCGTGGCCGTGCTGACGCTCGCGCTGGGAATCGGCGCGAACAGCGCCATCTTCAGTCTCGTGGACGCCGTCCTTCTGCGGCCCCTGCCGTACCCGCATCCCGAGCAACTCATCGGACTGGGCCAGTGGCGGAATCAAAAGGGCGAGGGTTACGTGCAGGTCGGCGTGTCCGCGCCGAACATCGTCAACATCGCGAGCACCGGTCTTTTCCAACAAGTCGCCTATTATCGGTGGGCAGGCTTCAACATCACGAGCGGCGATCATCCGGAACACGTGCTGACGATTAAATCGTCGGCCGAACTCCTGCCGATGTTTGGAATCCAACCCTTAATTGGCCGCTTCTTTTCGCCCGGCGAAATGGAAGCGGGCCGGGACCAGGTTGCCATCATCGGCCACGGGCTCTGGAAAGATCGCTTCGCCTCTGATCCCGGCATCCTGGGCAAGACCATCGACCTCGACGAACGGCGCTACACGATTATTGGCGTCATGCCGGCTTTGTTCCGCTTTACGTGGGATCAGGACATCGACGTATTCGTACCGCTCGCACTCACGCCGGAAGAGAGGAGCGAGACGGGGCGCAGCACCACGCGCGATTTGCAAACTCAGGCGCGGTTGAAGGACGGCGTGAGCATACCGCAGGCCCAAGCCGCGATGGACGCACTGGCTATCAATCTGGCGAAAGAATATCCCGACGCGGATCGAGGCTGGGGCATCAAGGTCGAGCCGCTTCACGCCGCTTATTATCGCCACATGCAGACGCCGCTGATGATCATGCTGGGCGCCGTTCTGTTCGTGCTGCTGATTGCGTGCGCGAACGTGGCCAATCTGCTGCTCGCCCGTGCCACGCGGCGCAAGCGCGAAGTGGCCATCCGCATTGCCATTGGCGCCACGCGAGCGCGCCTGGTCAGACAACTTCTGACGGAGAGCGTTGTCCTGGCGGTGGTTGGCGGCGCGCTGGGACTGTTCATCGCCTATGCGGGAGATCGCCTGCTTACGGTGGCAATGGACCGCTATCAGCTCTCGCTGCCGAACGCAAAGATCATCGATATCGACTGGCGCGTGCTCGTCTTCAGCGTGGGCGTCACCATTGGAACCGCGCTGATCTTCGGGCTCGTGCCGGCTCTGGCCGCGACGAAAACGGATCTGACGGAGTCGCTCAAGGAAGGCGGCGTGAGCACGACGGCCGAGCCCAGCCGCCGGCGGCTGCGGAATTCGCTCGTCGTTTCGGAAGTTGCGCTTGCCCTCATCCTGTTGACGGGGGCGGCCCTGCTGATCCGCAGCTTCGTCGCGCTCATGAACGTGAATCTGGGCTTCAACCCGTCGCACGCCGTGCGCATGAGCATTTCGCTGCCTCCGTACCGGTACACGTCGGCAACGCAACAGGGGCTCTTTTATCGCAACCTGCTCGAGCGCGTCGAAAGCATACCGGGAGTCACATCTGCCGGCGCTCTCAGCAATACGCGCGTTCTCTTTTTGCCGCAGGGCATGGCTCCGCCGGCTCCGGGACAAGAGCCCACGTCGGACTACGACTACATCACGCCGGATTACTTCCGGGCGATGGGGACCGCGCTGATTTCCGGGCGCGAGTTCTCCGCATCGGATTCGAGCAGCGCGCCTGCCGTCGCAATCATCAGCGAGATTGTAGCGCGACGATACTGGCCGCATTCGAACCCGATCGGGAGCCATCTGACGATCGTTTCGCGTGAGTATTCAGGCGCATCGACGGGCGCCCAGCAGGCGCTGCAAATCGTGGGAGTCGTAAAGGATGTGCGCAGCGGAGACCTGTGGCTGCC
>DATGHM010000238.1:0-10318 GCA_035307985.1 Candidatus Acidiferrales bacterium | reverse complement strand
CCGCCATAAGGAAGGTGAAGGATGCTAGGGTTGAGGCTCAGGCGAGAAAACCTTCTGGAGGACCGGGAGAGCGAGGTCACGAATCGAAACGATCGGAGAGAGCAATTTCCATTCGCTATCCGGATAACTCTCGAAAGGGTTCGCATGCACCAACTTGTCGCTTGTAAAGTCTAACGGTGGCATGTACGGAATCCATCGGTAGGGAATTCGCTGGGCTTCAAGGTTTCCTGAAAGGCGGTTCAGAAAAACCACTACGGTCGCGCCGCGGTCGATCGTCGCTGTGAGGTACTCAAGACTGTATTCGGGCGTCTCGTCCTCGATCATTTGTTCGTATATGATGCCGCCGTCGAGGGATATTTCGATAGGGTTGTAGACGACGATGTCTTTCTCGTAGACCTGAGAGGGCAGCCTCCGAACTCCAGTGCAGAAACCCGCCGTCCCCGATTCGACGTCAAAGCCCTGATCTTTTAGCCTGCTTTCCAAGTGACGCGAGCAGTCCAGTAAGAGAATTCTAATCATGTCGGCAATATATTGAGATCGTACAGGGTTCGTCAACTCGACTTGGGCGTCACCGGATGCATTCTTTGCGGGCCTTCGCAAAAGGTGGGGAGCACGTCAGCATCTGAGTTGCAGTTCCAATTGCGGAGTGTTTACGCGGCGGCGGTCGTCTGCTCGACGCGGTGCTTCGCCGGTGTCAGGGCGAGCAGAATTGCGCCGATGGCGAGAAACGTAATCGAGCCAACCTTGAAGTCCAGAACTTCGGGGAATTCGAACGCCCGTGGCCATGACCGTGCCGTGCGCGAGGTTGGCCAGAACGGCGGATGAGCCCGGTAAAGTCCGAGAAGCAGAGGGATCGGGTAAGCGGGAAAGCCTCACCTCTGAAGAGGTGAGCTGCATTAACAAGAACGAGCCACGCTCGGCGTTAGCGGGAGTGGGCGACGATTAGGGTGATGTCGTCGTGCTGGTCGAGGGGGCTGAAGCGATGGAGTTCGTCAACGATGGAGGCGATGAGAGGCTGCGAGGGGAGATGGCGGCTGCGGCGGAGGGCTTCGACGAGGCGACGCTCGCCGAATTCATTGCCGGATTGATCGAAGGATTCGGTGACGCCGTCGGTGTAAAGAGCGAGCGTATCGCCGGGAGAGAGCTGGCGCTCGCCAAGCGAACAATCCCACTTCTTGAAGAGCCCGACCGGCAGACTGGTGGAATCGAGGCGATCGAGAGCGCCATCGCTGCGAAACAGAAGAGCGGACAGATGACCGCAATTGGCGTAGCGCAGACGGCGCGTTGCGTCATCATAGTCGGCGTAAAAAAGAGTGGCGTAGGCGCCATCGGCCGTGTTTTCGCAGAAGAGCTGATTGACGGACCGCAACAGGCGCTCCGGCTCATCGGAAGCGACGGCGCAAAGACTCCGAAGATTCGCCTGCAAGTTCGCCATCAGAAGAGCCGCGGCAATTCCCTTCCCTGAAATATCACCGATGACGAAGCCGAGGCGTTCGCCGCCAAGGTGCAGGAAATCGTAGTAATCGCCCCCGACCTGGCGCGCCTGGATGCAGGCGCCGGCATAGTCGAGGGTGCGGAGCGGGGGAAGCGTCTGCGGAAAGAGTCCAGCCTGGACACGCGTGGCGATTTCGATCTCCTGGGCGGCGCGGCGCTCGGCTTCGAGTTTTTCGGCGGCGGCGCGGCGCTGCGCTTCGAGGGCGCGGGTGATCTCGTCGAAACTGACGAGCGTAAAGGAATTCCCGTCGATATCCCTGAAGCGAGCGAGCGCCCCGCCCCAAATTGGCTCGGATTGTCCCAGCAAGGCCGGGCGGCCCTGCGAGTCCGCCGAACGATGTTCGTACTTGATGCGGCGGAGACGCGGCGTTGTTGGAAAGCGGACGCCACGCTGGATCCATTCCTGAAATTTGGCGGCGACATCGTCCGTGACGAAAACAATTTGCGTGGCGCGACCGATCAGCTTGTGCTCGGGGGAGTTGGGCTGCGGAGTAACGAGAGAGAGCATGGCGGTGCCGTCGGGGGGAGCCACGGCGACCCAGCGCTCGCCGGATTGCAGGCGGATGTCGACGACAACGCGGAACCCGAGTTGATCGCGGTAAAAGCTGAGGCTGCGTTCCTGGTCGCGGACGTAAATATTGACGGACTGCAAGCGCAGATAGGGTTGCGGCGATTCGGAGGGAGCAGAACGCTGGTTGGGCGGGCTCGACGAGGGATTCGCCATCGGACGATTATAAGGCGTAACTGCTAGCGCGGATGGGTTGAGTCACTGTCGGCCCGACCGCCGAGAGGCAAAGCCATTTAGTCATTGGCAGAATCGAAGAGTTGTCCGTAATATGGGCGGAAGCTTTGCCGTGAAGCGTATGCCGATCAAACCCAAGACGGTGTTCTTTTACTCCGCGATGATTGCGGCAGCGGTCGGTCTTTTCTATTGGATTCGATCGGCAGGCGAATCTCTGGTGGCGCCCCTTCAGGCGAGCCTCGGGCGATTCGGCAGAGGAGCACCCACGGAGTCCGCCGGGGTGCTGACGCACGTGCTTTTGGCCCTGGTGGTGATCATCCTGGCTGCCCGGGGGCTGGGGGCGATCTTTCAACGCTTTAATCAGCCTGCCGTCATCGGGGAAATGATCGCGGGCATTCTGCTGGGGCCTTCACTGCTGGGCCACGCGCTCCCCAGCGTTTCAGCATACCTGCTACCGAACCAAGTGGCGCCGTATCTTTCGGTGATCGCGAATATCGGCGTGATCCTATACATGTTTTTGGTCGGTGTGGAACTGAACACGACATTGCTTAGCGATCGCACGCACGCGTCGGTGGCGACGTCACACGCGAGCATCATCGTGCCGTTCCTGCTGGGGAGCGGCCTGGCCTTGTGGTTGTACCCTATTTTCTCAACGAGTGACGTACGGTTCGTCGTATTTGCGCTGTTCATGGGCGTCTCGATGTCGGTGACGGCGTTTCCGGTGCTTGCGCGCATCATAACCGACCGCCAGATGCAGGACACCCCATTAGGCACGATCGCTTTGGCTTGCGCGGCGGTGGATGACGTAACGGCGTGGTGCCTGTTCGCCCTCGTGGTGAGCGTGGCCAGAGCACACGCAGGTCATGTTCTTGTGACGCTGGGGCTGACCGCCGGATTTATCTTCGCCGTATTTGCATTTATCCGGCCGGGAGCAGTCTGGTTCGCCCGCCGGCACGCACTGAGACGACAAACGGGCCAGGGCTCAATCGTGATCGCGTGCGTGGCGTTGCTGGTGGCCGCTCTAACCACACAGGTGATCGGGATTCACGCCCTGTTCGGGGCTTTCCTGGTCGGAGCCGTTATCCCCCACGATTCGCCGTTAGCGGCGGACATCAAGCAGAAGTTCGAAGACCTGGTGGTCGTTCTCTTCCTTCCGACGTTCTTCGCCTTCACGGGCTTACGCACTCAGATCGGATTGGTACACGGCGTTCGAGACTGGCTCATTTGTATTCTTATAATCGTTGTGGCGTCGGTTGGAAAATTCGGAGGCGGCGCAATCGCAGCACGACTGACGGGGCTTGACTGGCGGCAAGCGGCATCCCTCGGAATCCTGATGAACACACGCGGCCTGATGGAGCTGATTGTGCTGAACGTGGGGTTGGATCTGGGCGTGCTGTCGCCGACGTTGTTTGCTATGCTGGTGATTATGGCGATCGTCACGACTCTGGCCACTACGCCCGTCTTGCACGCCCTAACGCGTGAGCCCGAGCGGATCGCCGTGGGCGAAATAATCTGACATCCAGGGACGAATCCGGCGCGCATGAGCCGAGGTTCGGGCGCATGCAGGCGGGACGGATGCGCTCAAAAAACTAAAAGACTAATGGTTCCCTTCTACATTCTGCTGCCCGTGTCCATCCTGGCGGGATTCGTCGGGGCAATGGCCGGGATGGGCGGCGGCGTCATCCTGATTCCGGCACTGACGCTGCTGGGAGTGGACATCAAACATGCGATCGCCATCAGTATTTTGTCGGTGATCGCGACGTCGAGCGGCTCGGCCTCCGCGTATGTTCGCGACCACATCACCAACCTGAAGGTGGGGATGTTCCTGGAGATGTTCACAATCGTGGGTGCGCTGGCGGGCGCCACGATTACGATGGTGTCGTCTCCGCGCCCGCTGTACATCATGTTCGGCAGTGTGCTGCTCGGATCGTGGTTCGCGCTGCTGTGGACAAAACATTTGACCTGGCACGAAGGAGAGCAGGACCGCTTTTCGCGCTGGCTGGAACTGGAAGGCAGCTATTACGACGCGGCGGCGCAGAAAACGATCACATACAAGGGGCGGCGGGCATACCTGGGCGCTCCGCTGATGTTCGGAGCGGGCCTGATAGCGGGGTTGTTAGGCATAGGGGCGGGGGCGGTGAAGGTGCTGATCCACGACCTGGTGATGGGACTGCCGCCGAAGGTGTCGACGACGACCAGCAATCTGATTATTGGAGTTACGGCGCTGGCGGGAAGCAGCGTTTACCTGATCCACGGGCTGATCGATCCCGGACTGGCCGCGCCAGTGGTGGTGGGAGTAGTGGCGGGAGCGTTTCTGGGGACGCGCGTGCTGGTGCGGATATCGAATCAGTCGGTTCGAAGGTTTTTCCTGGTGATTCTGATCGGCCTGGCGGCGGAAATGATTCTGCGCGGGATACGGGGACACTAGTGGACAGCGAATCGCGAGCGCACGCGCTGAAATCGAGTGGCGGGCTGATCCAGCAAGAGAAAATGGATTTGCTGCTGGGTTACCTGCTGTTGAGTGGTGTCGGGCTGAGCATGTCCCTCATTATCGTTGGATTGATCTGGCGGTTCTTTCGCATTGGACACTTCTCGCTCGACCACCAACTGGCGGGAATGAATCTATTCGAGTTCCTGCTGACCGAGATCCGAATGGCTACGTCGGGCGACGTGAGCCCGCGAACGCTGATCGACGGCGGCATCGCGGTCCTGATGTTGACCCCATATCTGCGGGTGCTGGCCTCCATGCTGTACTTCATGCTGGGCCTGAAGAACTGGAAATACACGCTCTTCACGGGAATTGTTCTGGCCGTGTTGACGTTCAGCCTGTTCATCCGCTGAATCTCCCCGGCGTGCCGAACTCAGGTAGGGAAGCTCCGGAACAAGTGCCCAGTACACGCTTCGCAACGTGGTACGTCTGTACCATTCCCCTGATCGAAGGTTCTACTACACTCGAACTGTATCGACTGCTGCTTACAGCGTGAGTCTGACCGTGACCAGTTCCCGGGAACCTACCAAACCAGCTGTTCCCAACGCCCGCGCCTTCGTGCGCAGCTTCAACGTACTGCTTAAGTTCGCACGGCTCTATGGTTTAGGGCACAAACGCTCGGCTGCGCAACTGGAAAGCGCGTGGTTGGAGTTACAGGATTGCCTGGGAGCGTGCAGAGAGACGGGGCTGCTTCTGGGAGTGTCGGGGTCACAACTTCTGTTGGATGGCGAGCCGCTCGAATCGACCGCGGCCGAGCGCAGCTTCGCGGAGCTGTTGACGACGAGCGGAATCGCGAGCATCGGCTTCACGGCGAAGGTCCAGAAAGAGGAGTTTGCGAACCTGGTCCGGACGTTTGCCGAAAGCGGAGCAAAGGCCGGAACTCTGGCCGAGCGGCTGGAAGCGAGTTTCGGCGCGAAGAGCGCGGCGGGCATCCGAGTGAACGAAATTCGTTTCGTGGCCGAGGATGGGACCCTATCGGATACGCGGCTGGCGGCGCAGCTCGCGGCCAAGACGCTCGGAGCGGATGGCAAGGAATTTCAGGACTGGTTCCGCAGTCCGGAGAAAATGATTCAGCTGATCGCCGCGGCGGAAGGCTCGCGCGGCACGGGCGCGGGAGGAACGGCAACCGAATCCGGACCAGGAGCCCATTCGGCTACGGGCCGCGCGAGTGGAGGCGCGGGAGCAGGTTCCGGAACGAGAACGGGTTCCGGCGCCGAGAATGGGGGGCAAGTTTTTGGGCCGGGGGGGCCCGGGACGGCCGGACCGGGAGCAGCCGGCGAAGGGATCGCTGGAGGCATCGGCGAGGGCGCCTTTGGCGTGGTTGGGCCGAAGGGGCTGGCCCTCGACGAAGCCGATATACACGGGTTGCTGCGCCTGCTCGTGCAATTCGGGGAAGCTGCGCGGCCGGACAATCCCACAGGACTTCCGCAGCAGGTGTGGCAAGAAAAACTGGCGGGGTTGCCGCACAACGCGCAACTGATCCTCCGCCAGGCTTTGGCCAACATCGCGGCAAAGACGCCCAACGTAAAGGTCGATGAGTCGGTGCTGCTGCGCCTGGCGGAAGACCTGGCCATCCAGTTCGCGCTGGATCAATTCGAGCGCGGCGAGGTTCGGATCAACGCGGTGCGGCAAATGCTGGATCGCATGGGCCGGGAAGTGGAAGGGCTGAGAAAGCTGCTGAGGTCGCGGGAAGAAAAGCTGGCGAAGGCGGGAGTTTCCGTCGAGTCTCAGGCCGACGTGCTCGACCGGCAGTTCTGGGCGGCAGTACCGGAATCCGGCAAGCGAAACGTGCTGACTTCATCGGAGGCGTGGTGCGTTCCCCCCCGCAACGTGCAGCAGTACGTCGACGAACTGCTTGCGCGGGGAGAATCGGAAACGGCGGGGAACGTCTTGTCGAAATACGCTTCCTGCGTGCGAAGTAAGGATCCGGAAGCGCGGAAGAAAGCAGCCATCGGATTGGGACAGCTCGCCGGCCTTTACAGCAAGACAGCGAGCGACGGCCTGAAGGATGCGCTGGCGCAGACCGGGCAGCAGATGATTCAGGAAAAAGATGCCGAGCTGCAGACGCTCCTGAGCGCCGCATTCGTGCGGCTGAGCCAGGAGTCGGCTTCACGGCGATTTTTCCCGGCGATGCAGCAGGCGCTCGATTCCCTGGCGGACCTGGAGGAGCACCGTCCGAACTGGGTGCAGAACCTGCGTCCACGAACGGGGATCGAAAACCGGATTCCGGAGTTTCTGGACGAGGCGCTTGCGGCCGAAACGCTCCCGGAGGGCTTCCTTGGTGTATTGATGCGATTGCCCGAAACAGCGGCCGAGCAGCTGGCTGTGCGGCTGGCGCGTTCGGGCCGTCGAACCGATCGAGAGAAGGTGGTGGAAATAGCGCAGACTCTCGGCGGACCGTGCAAACGGCAACTGACGGAAATCCTGAAGAACAGCCCTCCGCCGAAGGCTGCCAGCGCGGCGGGCCTGCTGAGCCGGTTGGACGCGGCCGGCCTGGAAGAGATTCTTGCTACGCGCATGCGTGACGGCCGAGGATTCCACGATACGGTCGTGCGGCAACTATCGATTGCGGGGGCTCCCGAACGCGGCCGAATCCTCGGAAACCTGATCACGTCGCTGGATCGGGCGGTGGTTCCATTTGCGCTGGACGAGATGGGAATGTGCGGCGACACGACGCTCGCTCCGAAATTGCTGCAGATCGCGCGGAGCGAGTTGCTCCCGGATAATTCCGGGTAGTACAAGTGAAGGCGATTGAGGCTCTCGGACGGCTGCGCGCGCCGGACGCGGTGGAGCATCTACGTCATTTCGTGGAATCGCGAAGGCGATTCGGGTGGGCTTATCCGGAGGAAATTCGGACCGCCGCGGCGCAGGCGTTAATGAAACTCGATCCGGAGTGGATGGGGACGTCTTCAGAGCAATCGGGAATCGATTCCAGCGTTCTGTCGCTCGCGCCTCTCGATCCTGTTCCGGGACGGGATGTGGTGCGGTACAGGCGATACAGGCGCGTGCGACTCGCGCGCAACGTGCCCGCGTTGGTCGTTTCGCCGCGCGGGAAGTGTTCCTCCGCGATCAGCGTTCTGAGCCTGGAGGGCGGTCTGCTAAATGGAGATTTGCAACTGGCAGTCGGGACCGAGGCGACGCTGAAGATCCCGGCGGGAATTCGGCCGATCAGCATGCAGGCGGTCGTGCGGTTCGTGCGGTCGCACCAAGCTGGATTTGAGACGGTGTCAATGGGGTTGGAGGATCGCGCGAAGCTGCGGCGATTGCTCGTTTCCCAAAGCGGAACTGGCAATCCGTCGGTTGAGCCGAAGGACGGGGCCCAGCCCTAGGGGACGATTGTAGAACTCTGTCGGCAATACCCTCGGTCTATCGCTGATTCAGAGCTACGCTTCCCCATTTCGGAAGCAAGGAACCCTGCACCCCATCGATGCATTGTTACTGCACTTCCGCAATTGGCTAATTGACTGTGAAATTAGCCGTACGCCACATTGTGCTTCCCCCAAACGAGTCCGAGGCCCGCGCCTCCAGCATATAAGTGCCTTTCGTAAGCTGGCCGAAAGGAATCTTCCGCGCGATGCGAAGTACGGGACTTCCGGCGACTCGATAGGGCGCGGCGTCGAGAGGCGCGAAATTCCCGATCACCTTGCCGCTGCTCGCGAGTATTCTCATCTGCACCGTAACCTTCTCTGTCGGCCCCGCAACTGATGGCGCAGATACTTCAAAGTAGGCAAACAGTGGCTCGTTCTTTTCGAACGTCGTATCCCCGGCAGGGATGAACTCGATGCCTTTGCTCAGGAGTGGAACGTACTGTGGCGCGAAATCTGCCGCTGCGTCTTCCTTGGTTGCAACCCCAGCATCGCGCAATCGCTTGCACAGCGCGATCGAACTCAGGGCCAATTCCTTCCCGTCGTACGCGTCAATGGTGAGCGGCATTTGGGTTCGTCCGATGTTCCATCCATCGCTAAAAATGACCTGGAGATTGTATCGGCCCGGCGGAACGTCGATCTGCGTTTCGTAGCGAGTCGGGATCCAAAACGGGTCGGAGCTGTTCAGAGCTGTCTTGATGGCGTCGTAGTCCGGGCCAATTTCATGTGCCGCCGGCCAAGTCAGCGTGTTATTTCCGAGATCGCTGCTGCTAGAACCCAGATTCCGGGATGACGCTGCGCCGCTGAGTTGTCTTGGAATTGCCCCGGACAGCTCCGCGGTGCCCTCCTCCCACGAGATAAACTTGGCTCCGCCCTGATCGAAGGTGGGCCAGTAGGGAGGGTACAGCAGGTCGCTGAACCGCGCGGCAACGGTTCCGTCTGTCCTCCGAACGATGCCGATCACCGCAATCCTGGCGTACAGCGTCCAATTCGAGGAGTCCCATTTGCGATAGAGATCCTGCCACGGAAACCGCAGGCAAACGTCGACGCGGGACTTGTTTTCACCTGTGTAAAAAGCTGCTGCCTGAAGCGACATCGGAATCTTCCCGCGCCTATCCGACGACAAGTCGCGTTCCAGTTTGTTTCCTTCGCCGGTTCCATACAAAGGGTCAGACGGCGTCTGCCGGGCGCAGTATTGGTTGCGCGCGAACACAAGCAATTTTGGGCGATCCACCTCAACCTTGATTGAATGACATCCGCTTGTCGAAGTAGGCGGCACGTACGCGAGAATATGGAAATCCCGGTTGATGACGGGCACGCGCTTAATCGTGCTCAGCTCGCTCAGGCTCCATATCGCGCGGGGCGTGTCCGAGGACTGCATATGCCACCCGAAATTGTCCCTAACCAGTGTCCACCAGGCGCCGGCGTCCATTCTCACGATCGGCTGCTCAGCGCCGTCCTGGAACAAGCGGAAGTCCTTGGCCGTCAGATCCTGGACTTCGGTAATGTCGCAATCGCTCGGCAGATACGGCTGCGTCGGGGAAAGCTTGAAAAACGCAACTACCGTCGCGCGCGCGCATGGTAACTCTTCTTTGGGAGCCTGAGCCATCCGCGCCGGGTCGTAGACAAACACGGGAACCAGTACCAGGTTGGATTCGACCGTCACGGTAGCGGAGTTGGCAGGAGAGTTCACGGAACGTGATGTTGACGGCTTCGTTTGGGCCAAAGCAATGGAGGTTAGACAAAGCAACACAAGGGCAACTAAGGAGCTGCGAAACGCGGGGTTGCGTTTAGACATTTTGTTCTATCCGAGTCTCTTCGCGGTCGCGTTCCGGCGAACCCAGTTTCACCGCGGCACTCCTTCATCGGCCGTATAGTACCACCGTGGTACTTAACCTCGGGGAATGTTTTCAGGCCGCAGATGTCGCACCGCGATTATGGGAGAACGAT
This sequence comes from Candidatus Acidiferrales bacterium, assembly GCA_035307985.1. Classification (GTDB taxonomy): domain Bacteria; phylum Acidobacteriota; class Terriglobia; order Acidiferrales; family UBA7541; genus Palsa-295. The sequence continues at coordinate 279 of DATGHM010000238.1, read as the reverse complement.
CTTCTCGACTCCGGTACGACGGCTGCAAGACAAGGCCCAGGTTTTTCCCTCTTGTGAAAGAGGATTTCGTGAGGACCCGAGTACCTAGAGCTCTCAGTACCGCTGCCGCGCCGAGCATGGCGGCAGGTCAAGATACGAGCTTGCCGCACCAAAAAGGAACACCGTTCCTTCCATTTCACAGAGTGGCTCCAATTCCTGGAAGGTTCAGTCCTGGAAACGCGTGGAGATTTTCCTGGGATTAGACTGGCTAAAAGGTATATGAGTAATAGCCTTAATCAG
>DATGHM010000237.1:0-43340 GCA_035307985.1 Candidatus Acidiferrales bacterium | reverse complement strand
GTCCGCGAACTGGTCAAAGCCATCCAGGACTACCTCCGGCAATACAACAAGAATCCCCAACCTTTCCAGTGGGTGGCCAGCGCCAGTCGGATCATCCGAAAGGTCAACAAATATAAAGAAATTTCAGAAACAGGAGACTAGCGGCGATGATTCTATGTATGGGCCTAGTCGAAGTGAGATAGTCGGAAAATGGAGCCTTGAACGCCGCCTTGGGCAGGGTGGTAACGGTCAAGTCTGGCTCGCGAAAGATGACGCTGGATCCCAGGTCGCGATTAAGTTCCTAACAAAGACTAAGCCCATTGCCTACGCCCGGTTCCGCGACGAAGTCGCGGCCCTCAGACTCGTAGCGGGCGTCGAAGGCGTTTTGCCCCTTTTGGACGTTTACTTGCCGCAAGACATCGGTACGCACCGTCCGTGGTACGCCATGCCCGTGGCAGTGCCTCTGCTGAGTAGGCTGGATCAGATGATGACGCGCGACAAGGTGCTTGCAATAGCGCAGGTAGCCGAGACACTGGCGAAACTACATGCAAACCGGATCGCACATCGCGACATCAAGCCCGAGAACCTACTCCTCTATAAGGGCAGGTGCCACATCGCGGATTTTGGACTGGTTGATTATCCCGAGAAATCGGACGTCACAGGTGCAAAAGAGCAAGTTGGTCCGCGCTGGACCATGGCCCCAGAGGTGCGAAGGAACGGCAGCGGTCCTGATCCGCGACCAACGGACGTTTACTCCCTAGCGAAAACCTTGTGGATAGTCCTCACGAGCAACGAGAAGGGGTTTGATGGACAGTTCACACCTCAAGGAGAACTCAGCATCAGAAAGTACGGCCGTGACCTCTATATAACGCCGCTTGAACGCCTTCTTGAGGAGAGTACTCGGCATGAGCCCACGCGACGACCGACCATGGGGGAAGTTGCGAAGCGCCTACAAGACTGGCTGCCCGTCGGCGATCAGCACCACGAATACAACCGTCTGCAATGGGCAGAGATACAGGGCCGACTTTTTCCGCTGCGCGTGCCAACCCACGCGCGATGGCACACTCTCGACGACATCATCGCAGTTCTAAATGCCCTCGGCGAAACCTCGGACCTAAACCACCTGTTGTTCCCGTCCGGCGGCGGCTTGGACCTCGACCGCGCTGCGCCAAGTGAGCGCGAAGGCGACTGCATAGAACTAATCACAAGCGATCACGCCAACATCGTCAGGCCGATTCGGTTGCTTTTCGAGTCCTTCGGCGATGACCCACAATGGAACTACTTTCGGCTTGAGACTAGCTCCTTGAGCCCTACCGGCGTTTACCGCAACCGATCCTCCGAGCAGCCATATGAGGAAGTCACGGACCTGGGAGACGAGTACGTGACCGCCTCAGCCTGGGAGTACGGCGAGTACCTCGGCGAACCACTACCGTCGAACGCCCGCCTTGTAACGCGGTTCTCGAAACCCGGCGCGTTTGTGATCTTCCAGAAGACGTCGATATACAACAGCATTCCCTCAACCTACGACGCCAGACACAACCAAATGGGAAGCGACACTTTCCGTGCATACATCGCGGAGATGATGCAGGAATGGAAACGAGCGATGCGCAAGGCCCGGAAGTGACTCCTGGGGGCGGTCCTTGCGATTCGTGCAGGGGCGGGCCCGCCCTTTCCTTCTAGCCACTAGCCGTCACTGGCCCTGAGCCAGTCGAAGGATCCTCGCTACGTACTATACCGTGTTCACCTTGACACGCAATTCTCCTGTGTTTACTCTTGACATATTACACGTATCATGCTATAATGCGCGTCTTTTATGAGAGACACAGTCGGCTACAGGCCCCGCAGACGCCGCAAACCCCGGCCCTGCGATTCCTTCGCCTACGCCGGAGGCGACATCCGTCACCTGACAAGCTTTCCCGACCCCCATCGACCCATCGGGCCCGTACCCGTCCTGCCTCCTGTCCTGAGCGAAGTCGAAGGGCGCGAAGCCGAAGCGAGCGACCCCATCGAGCCGAAGGCCGCCGCCCTCCCCGAGCAGCCGCAAATCCCACAACCCATACGAAAGGAACCAGATCCCGTGATGAACACTCCCAGCCAAGCGCTCGCGCCGAGCGTTCCGCAGACGGTCGAAACTGTCGTGATTCAGCCTGAGCCGCCCGTGGAAGAATTCGACCCGGCTGCCACTCAAGCTGCCGATCAGCCCGCAGCCCTCCGCCCAGCTCCGCCAATCCGAGCGCCCGGAAGGCCACAACAAAACCCCAACCGCCCTCCTGCCAAAGCAGAAGACATCAACCTCAGCCGCCACGCGGCTCGCTGCACCATCTGCCATCACCCTGAACGCGACGCCATCGAACAAGCCTTCCTTCACTGGTGGCGTGCAACCGATCTCGCCGCCCGCTTCAAACTCGGCCACCGGCTGGCCGTCTACCGCCACGCCCACGCCTTCGGGCTCTTCGAGCGACGCAAAGCACGAACCCAGCACGCCCTTGGTTACATCATCGAACAAGCCGAAGGCGTCACTGCCACCGCCGACAGCATCATTCGCGCTGTCAAAACCCTCGGCTGTCTCGACGAAAACGGCCACTGGACCCAGCCTCCGCGAGAAGTAATCATCACCCACCGATTAATCGATACACGAGTTGAACAAAAAACAGACTTAAGTCAAAGCGAGTCAGCAATATGACCAACATTTAATCGATACACTTTTGGTATATCTCGCCGACACGAGAAGTAAGGAAAAAGGAGGTCGCGACCGCCTAGTCTTCGCAACAATTCGACTGCCAGAGGCGGCTATTTCGGAGGAGGGCCGGGAGAATACACGAACCCCCGGCAGGACGCCGCGCCCGTTGTAAGCAAAGGGCCGCCCGCGTTCCGAGCTTTTGCGAGTCGTTGCGGCGCCGGACAGCTACTTTTTCAGAGGCGTCAACGACGTCCAGGCCATATTGGGTATGACAGGCGCGTTTCCGTCGAGGGATCGGATATTCGCTGTCTGCATCAGGGAGTTGACGGCAACCACCTCGAAACTGCCTTGGTGCTGCGTACACGTCACGTGTTCGCCTCGCTTTGGGGCGGTGACTTTTGCCTCGGCCATGGTCCACTCCTCCTGCTTCGCCGGCTGGGTTTCTTACCGGGGAGTGTGTTCCTCGGCAGGCGCTGTGTCAAGGCGCGGGCTCTATCGATGCGGACCAAGCGAAACCTGGCGGCCGAGTGGCGGGGCGTCGCCCTTGCGGCCTACTCGGAGTGGAGAGAAATGGATTCGGTTTTGATGTCGGTGGTCGCGCCGGCGTCGTCAATCGGGCGGAGCGTGAGCCAATCGGTGCGGACGCTGTCCCACTCCTGGATGAGGAAGCCGTACGATTCGAGGAATTCGCGGATGCGCGGGCGCGGCCAGCCGACGATGTTCTCGAGAATGGGCGCCAGCACAACGAGCGCGTTGTTTCCCAGGACTGTGCGCTTGGCGACGTGCGCCACCTGTTTGCTTTCGGAGACGGCAATGGTGAATCCGTCGCGCGCGTTGACGTGGAGCATGACGTGGACATCGGAGCTGCCGTCGCCCGCGTACACGATGTGGTCGGGTCCGATCTGGAGGCTGGTTTGGAGCTGGTCGAGAACGGCGACTTTGCCGTAACCGGCGGTGGCGCGGACAATCGTCTCGATTTCGCCCTTGTTGTTGTATTCGAACTGGGTGCCGTAGATTCGTTCGGGCGGAACCACGCCTTCGAGCGCTGATTGAATCACTTCGACTGGGGCGGCGGAGAGAATCGAAAAATCAAACTGGTAGCCTTCGATTCCGTGGTCGAGAATTTCGTAGAGCAGGCCGATGTTCTCCTTCAGACGAATCTTTTTGCCGACCTGATAGAGGTGTTCGCGGCGGACGCGCAGCCGGAATTCGGGGTCGTGCAGCAGCAGGTAGGCGAGCTCGGCGCCTTGCTGGACCAGGTTGATTTTCGCCATGCCGTTGGCCTTGCGCTTGAACTCTTCGGTGGGAATGCCGAGAATTTCGGCAAGCACGTAGCCGGAATCGTTGAACGTCAGCGTCTGGTCGAAATCGCTGGCGAACAGGTATCGTTTCAAAAGCTTCTCATTCATTCGCGTGCGTTTCCTCTCCGTTAAAGATACAGAAAGATCCGAATAGAATCTCATTGGGTGCGACTCCTGTATTCGATGTATCAGCATGGCATCAGGACGCGGCGAGTCTCGCGTTAATGTTCTGATCCGTGTCATTCGGAAAGGCGATAGGATTGCGGCTCGTGCGGGAAGCATGGAACCGCAGGGATTTCTCGACGCGGACCCGCGACAAACTGCTTTGGTTTCGCGGCTTCCGCCGGCGCTCCGATCCGCGGCCGTCCGGGCGGCAACGGTGTGCGAACTCGTGATACGCTGATTGTAGATGTCGCGCGTGGAACGTTGATGCGGCCAAGGATCTCCGCCGGGTGAGACGTCGACTTCCTGTTGTCATCGCAGTCATCCAAGCCATTCTTTTTCTTGGTCACGCAGCGGTTTACGTGACCTGGCTCAAATTGTGGGGCGTTCCCGGCGAACCCGCACTTTTGGCGCTGCGGATCACGCTCGCCGCGCTGTCGGTCAGCTTCGTGACGGCTTCGATTCTTGCGTTCCGATCGTCCAACTGGTTCGTGCGGGTGTTTTACGGCCTTGCGGCTACCTGGCTTGGATTCCTGAACTTTCTCGGTTGCGCGGCGGCGCTTGCCTGGATTTTTTATGGGATTGCGTGGCTTAGCGGATGGCGTTCGAGCGGGCCGGTGATCGTGGCGACGCTGTTCGGTTTGGCTCTTCTCGTCGGATTCTACGGAATACTCAACGGGGCGCGCATCCGCATCCGCCGAGTGGACGTGAATCTGCCGAATCTGCCCGAATCGTGGCGCGGACGTTCGGCCGCCTTCGTCAGCGATCTGCACCTGGGGCACATACGCGGGGTTCGCTTCTGCCGCAGGATTGTCGAGATGACCGCGGCGCTCGCGCCGGATATCGTTTTCATCGGCGGCGATCTCTACGACGGGACTCGCGCTGATCCGAAACGCCTGGCGGAGCCCTGGTCCGAGCTGCGTGCGCCCTTCGGAACTTATCTGATTGCGGGAAATCATGAGGAGTTTGCAGGCCGCGCTTCCCTGAAAGCCGCCGAAAGCGCGGGCATTCGCGTGTTGAACGACCGGAAAGTGGTTATCGACGGGATGCAAATCGTGGGCGTGGATTACCACGCTTCGGCCAGCGCGCGAAGGTTCGAGCTGATCCTGCACGGAATGGAGCTGGACCGAGGTTGCGCCAGCATTCTGGTGAGCCACTCGCCTCATCGTCTTGCGGTGGCGGAGCAGGCCGGAATCTCGCTGCAGCTTTCCGGGCACACGCATCGAGGGCAGTTGCTCCCGTCGCGGTGGATCGTCGAGCGGATTTTCGGCCCCTACGCCTATGGGTTGCGCGCGTTCGGCAAAATGATGGTCTACACGTCGTCCGGGGCGGGAACATGGGGACCACCCATGCGAGTCGGCACGCACTCGGAGATTGTGTTGATCCACTTCGACGGGGCGAACGGCGTCCGGTGAGGTTTTGTCAAGCGAGCCCGGGATTCTTTTTGCGGCCTCCTTTGGCGATTCAAGGAGCGGCGGGCGAACTGGCGTGTAATGCGAACGGCGCGTTCGATGGAGAGGCGAGATTGCGGCGGAGGACGCGGTCGTGTCTGGTGAAGCGGCCTTTGGCACGAAAGATCGAGTCGCGGCATTGGCGGCGTTCAAAGGGGCAGCGAGCTGCCGCACTCCCATAGCGGCGTGCGGCTCCAAAAATCAGGCGACCGTTCCGCTCAAACGCGGAGGCCGATGAGGCGCATCAGCTCGATGGCGTTGCTGCGGGTGACGACGCCGTCGCGCAGTTTGTAATCGAAGCGCATGCGGCCGTCCTCGACGTGATCCTCGAAATGAAAATTGGGGATGGCCGGGCCGAGCGAGGCGGTGATGGTGGCGAGCGCCAGATCGTGCGTGGTGACGATTCCGATCGTGCTGCGCTCCATCAGCGCGCGCAACAATCCTTCGGCTCCGATGAGGCGGTCCTTCGAGTTCGTGCCTTCGAGCAGCTCGTCGAACAAGAAAAGCAAGGGCAAGGGGCCGTTGAACAACTGGAAGACACGACGGATGTGCAAAATCTCCGTGTAGAAATTCGAGCGGCCCTCCTGCAAGGAATCCGTGCTGCGGATGCGCGTGCCCAAGGCGACGGGCGTGAGCCGAAGCGATTTTCCCCGAATGGGCGCGCCGGCCATGGCGAGCGCCGCGTTGATTCCAACGGTGCGCAGCAGCGTGCTCTTGCCGGACATGTTCGAGCCGCTGACGAGCATGACGCGCGTGCGCGCATCGAGACGAACGCTGTTTCGCACGCATTCCGCCGCGGGAATAAGGGGATGGCCGAGTTCCTGGCCGTCGAAAACTGGAATGCCGGCGATTTCAGGCGGTTCAGTGGGCACGAATTTGGGGAACGGGTCGGCGGGATGCTCGAATGCGTAGCTGGCGAGAGAAAGAAGCGCTTCCACTTCGCCCGCCGTATCCATCCAGCTTCGCACGTGCGAGCCCCAGCGGATGCGCCAGGCGTCGGCGGCAAATCCTGTCTGCAGGGAATAAAGCAGCGGCAGATCGAGGACCTTTGCGAGCATGCCTTCGCGGCCGTCGATCCAATAGACGATCCGCGCGAGGTCGCGAATCGCGCGCGATGCAGACTGTGCCTTCAATTCACTGGCACGCGCCTGCAAGTGGGGCGAGGCGAACGGCTCGCGCTCGATGCGTTCGAGGATGCGCGAAAAAAGCGTGAGGCCCTCTGCGTTCGAGTGCAGCTTGCTCATGACCTCTTCGGCGCGGTTGTGCCAGATGCGGTAGAAAACCAGTTCGATTGCAAGCACGGCGGCGAGCGGCCAGATTCGCTGGGCGATGACCAGATAAGCGAGGGCGCCGACAGAGGCCAGAGCGAAGAAAGCGAAAACGTAACGCAGGGCCCTACGGGTCAACTGCGGCTTGCCCTCGGCCCAGGCCATCAGCCCGGCGGGATTGACGCGAGGCCGCAGGTCTTCGCTGGTGAGGGCGATATCTTCGCGGAGGTCGAGTTTGTCGCGCAGTTCGGCGACGGTCTGTTGGCGGGCGATAATTTCATCTTGCGGGGAAGTGGCCGTGAGCCAGGACGCGAGGCGCTCTTCTCCCATGGGGAGGTGCGCGGTGGAGAGGAGTTCGAAGAGGCAGCCGCGGCCGAAGAGGTCGAGGTCGTCGGCGTAGACGTGATTGGCGTCGCGAAAACGTTCGCCGGTCGAGCCAGTGCCGGCCCATTTGTCGTCGATGCGCGCGAGGCCGGCGCGATAGAGCGATACGGCGGTGACCGCATGCGATTTCGCGCGAAGAATGCGTTCGTGCAGGGCGATGAAAGCCACTAACAACGCGAACGGCGCGAGAATCCAGTAGGGAGAGAGCAGCTTTTCGAGAATCAGGACGGCAAGAATGACTCCTGAGGCGATGATCGCGAGCTTTATGTTTCCGGCGCGAACGTGGCGGCGGTCGAGCTCCGCAGCGATTTTCAAGTGGCGTTCGAGGCGGCTCGCGTACTCGACTCGTGGATCCGGCACAAATTGCTCCCGGGATTCGTGGATAGTCTACCGTGATTTGCGACTCGTGACTCGTTGTGAGTCAGAGCACAAATGGTTCTGACGCGGCGCGGGCCGCGCGACTATTCGTAGCGGAGGGCGGCCATGGGATCGAGGCGCGAGGCGCGGCGAGCGGGCAAGAAGCTGGAGGCCACGCCGATCGCGGCCAGAATGAAGACGGCGAGCGCCAGCGTGAGCGGGTCGCGCGGCTTCAGGCCGAAGAGCAGGGAACTGGCCGCCTTGCTTCCGGCCAGAGTGAGCGCAATCCCCACAGCCAAACCGATGCCGATGAGGATTGCCACTTCGCCCAAAATCAGCCGGATGACGCCGCCGCGTTGCGATCCGAGCGCCATGCGAACGCCGATTTCGTTCGTGCGCTGCGCGACCGTGTAGGAAATCACGCCGTAAAGTCCGACCGCCGCGAGCAGAACCGCCAGCACTCCGAAGAAGCCGCAGAGGGTGGCCATCAATTCATCCTGCACCAGCGATTCACGAACCTGCGTGCGCAGCACCTTGAACTGAATATCAATCTCCGGATTCACTCCTGCGATCGTCTCTTTCACGGAATTTGGCAATCCGCCCATGCCAGCCCGGGAGCGAATCAGAAGGGTCGCGCCCGGATAGACGAACGGGGGCATGAGCTGCGTCCGCGGGAAATACATCACGGCCTGCATCGGTTCGTGCATGTCCTCGTACACGGAATCTTTCACTTCGCCGACTACGGTGTAATAGCGAGCCTGCTCGCCCGGCGGCGCCCACACGCGGAACCGCTTGCCGATGGCGTTTCGCGCTCCATCCATGAACTGCTTGACGAAGGTCTGATTCACGACAGCCACTTTTGGCGACTGTGCTGTGTCGTTTGAATTGAAGTCACGCCCCGCCAGTATCGGAATTTCGATGGCTTGAAAATATCCCGAGCTGACGTAGTCCTCAAAGGCTGCGCCATGGGGATGGCCGCCTTTATCGTTGAGAACCCAATCGTTGCTGGTACTCCCGCTGACCGGAGATCGGTTGGAGGCGGCAGCAGCGGCGACTTCCGGAACCGCCCGAATGCGTTCCAGCAGATCTTGTATAAACGCGTACTGCTGGGCGGCCGGAATGTTGAGCCGCGTGAAATCCACGTTGGCAACCAGAACGCCATTCCGCCGAAACCCCGGATCGCGAGTCATCAGGTTGCGCAAACTCTGCGTGAAGAGCAGCGCCCCGGCCAGCAGCACCAGAGAGAGCGCCACTTGTGAAGCCACCAACACGCGCTGAAAGCGGAATCGCTCGCGTCCCTGGGTCATGCCCCGGCCGCCGGTTTTCAGCACCGAGCCGACGGGCACATTTCCGGCGCGGAGGGCAGGCGCGAGCCCAAACAGAAAGGTGGTGAGGACGGCAAGGCCGGCGGCGAAGCCCAGTACCCGCCAATCGGTGGGCATATCCAGAAAAACAGGATTATCCGGCGTGCTGATGAACGTCACCAGAAGGCGGCTCAGCACGGCGGCGAGTATTGCGCCACAAGCCGCGCCGGCAATCGCGAGCAGCGCGCTTTCGGCGAGGAGTTGGCGGATCAGACGTCCGCGCGAAGCTCCCAAAGCAAGGCGCACGGCAACTTCGCGATCCCGCCCGCTGGCGCGAGCGAGGAGCAAGTTTGCCAGATTGGCGCAAGCAATGAGCAGCACCAAACCGGAGAGGCCGAGCAGCAGCCACAGCGGATCGGAGCTGTCGCGGCGCATCTGGGAAAACCCATTCGCCGCAGGCCATGCCTCGAAGGTGTACCCCAGGTAATGCTTGACGCCTTCCGCGTCGTATTGCGGCGGGATCGTTTCGTGGAGAGACGGGGCAGCGATCACCGCAAGCTGGGCCGACGCGCGCTTTAGGTCCCAGCCGGGCTTGAGACGGCCGAAGACGGAGAGCCACCAGCTCTCCCGCGGCCTGTCTCCGGTTATCCGGCTGAATTGCTCGGCGATGATGGGCTCCGCGCAAACCGGAATCGCCACATCGAAACGGTCGCCCACCGAGACGCCATAAAAACTGGGGGGTGTGACGCCAAGGATGGGAAACGGGTGGCCGTTGAGCGTCAGCTCTTTGCCGATCGCCGAGGCCTCGCCGCCGTACCGCCGCTGCCAGAACGCGTAGCTGATGTCGGCTCCGCCCGCGCATCCGTGGCGGTCGTCGGCATCGGAAATCAGCCGGCCGAGCATCGGTTGGACGCCGAGCGTCTGGAAAAATTCGCCGCTGGTCCAAATCACATTGGCCATGTCTACTTCGCCGCCGGTCGCCAGATTGAGGCGGTCGTCGCCCCAGGCCGCAATGGACGAAAACATCCGCTCTCGCTGCTTCACCTGCTGCCAGAGGGGATAGGTGAATTCGGCGTAGGGTCCGTTGAAATTTCCCGAGCCCCAATGCTTTTTGTCGATATGGACGATGGCCAGACGGTTGGGATCTTTGACAGGCAGGGTGCGGAGGCGGACGGCGTCAATCAGTTGGAAGATGGCGGCGTTAGCGCCGATGCCCAGGGCCAGAGTCAAAATAGCGACAATGGCGAAGGCGGGCGCCTTGCCCAGAACGCGCAGCCCGTAGCGAATGTCCTGGATCAACTCTCGCATGGTTGCCTCATGTCAGGGGAATACGCAGCCGGGGCGCGGAAGGTTCCCGCAGCCGCATTCTATCAGACGCAGGTACCGGTCGCTCGTAAGCACCGAAGTGCGTTTCGCCACGCTTTTCCAGTCGATTCGGATGGAGGGAAGGCAGGAGATGCGGGTTCAGGGCTTGGAGGGGGCGATGCCGAGGGAGCGCATCTTGCGGTAGAGGTGGCTGCGCTCGAGGCCGAGGGCTTGCGCCGCCTTGGTCATGTTCCAACGGCTCTCTTCGAGCTTGCGCAGGACGAATTCGCGCTCGTAAGCGGACCGCGCTTCGTGAAGGCTTTCGTAGGGCTTTTGCGGGCTCCTTGACGCGCCGCGAAAAACTTCGGGTGGCAGATGGTGCGGCTCGATGCGCGTCGCCGGACAGATGATCACGAGGCGTTCGACGAGATTCTTCAGTTCGCGAACGTTGCCCGGCCAGGGATAGCCCCTCAGCACTTCGATCGCAGGCGGGCTGAATTCTTTTGGCCGCTTGCCGTATTCGCGGCAGAAATCCGCGAGAAAGTGCGCGGCGAGAATGGGAACATCTTCCGTACGCTCGCGGAGAGCCGGAACGTAGAAGGGAATCACGTTGAGGCGGTAGAACAAGTCCTCGCGGAAAAGGTTGCGCGCGATTTCCTCTTCGAGTTTTTTGTTGGTTGCGGCGATTACGCGCACGTCGACGGTGACCGGCTGGCTCGATCCAATCGGCTCGACGCGCTGCTCCTCAAGGACGCGAAGAACCTTGGCCTGCGTCTTGAGGCTCATGTCGCCCACTTCGTCGAGGAAGAGGCTGCCGCCGTCGGCCTTCTGGAACTTGCCGACCTTGTCCTCGCTCGCGCCGGTGAAGCTGCCTTTGCGGTGCCCGAACAGCTCCGATTCGATCAGCTCTTCGGGAATTGCGGCGCAATTCACTTCGACGAAGGGCATGGTGGTTCGCGAACTACTGGCGTGAAGCGCGCGCGCGACGAGCTCTTTGCCCGTACCGCTTTCGCCATAGATGAGGACGCGGCCGTTGGTCGGCGCGGTCAGCGCGATTTGCTGGCGCAGGGCCTTCATCGGAATGCTGACGCCGAGAATCTGGTGCCGCTCCTCGAGTTCGGCCCGCAAGCGGCGATTTTCGGTTTCGAGGCGCAGGTACTCGAGCGCGTTGCGCAGCACGAGAGAGATTTTGTCGATCGAGAGCGGCTTTTCGATGAAGTCGAAGGCGCCCAGCTTGGTCGCGCGGACGGCGGTTTCAATGTTGCCGTGTCCGGAAATCATCACCGCGATGGGCGCGTCCTCGCGGGATTGAATGCGTTCGAGGGCTTCGAGGCCATCCATCTGGGGCAGCCAGACGTCGAGGAGCACGAGATCGAAGCGGCGCTCGTCGAGCAGAGCGAGGCAATCTTCGGCGGAGGGCGCGGAGACGACCTCGAATCCTTCGTCACGCAGGAGCGCGCCAAGCGATTCGCGGATTCCGCTTTCGTCGTCGACGATTAGTATGGATGCGGGCATTTGCAGCCTGAATTCCGAATCTTCTCCCCACTCACGGCGCCGAGCTACACAGCGGGACTTGCCGCCGGCGGAACGGCAGGAACCTCCGCGGCAGGGAAGCGGATGACGAATTTCGTTCCCACCGGCAAATTGTCCTCGACGCGAATGCTGCCGTTATGTTCCGCGACGATGCGGCTGGCGATGGCCAGGCCCAGCCCCGTACCGCGGTCCTTGGTTGAAAAATGCGGCAGAAACAGCCGCTCCTTGTCCTCGGGCGAGATCCCGTGTCCACTGTCGCCGATTTCGATCACCACGGCGTCGTCTTCGCTTTCGGCGCGCGTCGAGATGGCGAGTTGCCGGATCGACGAGCCCTCCATCGCTTCGGCCGCGTTATCGATCAGATTCACCAGCACACGGCGCAGAAGCTCGCGGTCGGCCTTGACGGGAGGCAGCGAGGCGGCAAGATTCGTTCGCACCGTCACTCCATCGAGACGCCCCTGGAAGAATTCCAGGGCGCTCGAAACGATGGAGTTCAGATCGGCAGGGGCGAGACGCGCGGCGGGGAATCGCGCGAACTGCGAAAATTCATCCACCAGCGACTCGAGAGTCTGCACCTCTCGCACGATCAGCCCCGCGCACTCGGCCACCACCTTTTCGAATTCCATGCGCTGTCCGGTGGAGGCGCCGGCATCGGCGCGGCCGAGATGCCGCATCAGGCGCTGCGCGGAAAGCTGGATGGGCGTGAGAGGATTCTTGATCTCGTGCGCGATGCGCTGCGCCACTTCCTGCCAGGCCGCGGCGCGCTGCGCGCGCAAGAGGTCGGTCAGGTCGTCGATCACGATGATGAAACCGGGATTCGAACGCCGGGGCCCGAGCGAACTAACCGTAACCGCCGTGCTGACGAATTTGCCCTCGACGGAAACTTCGATCTCGCGCGACGCGGCGCCCATACGCAGCGAACGGCGCATCAGGTGCAGGACAGCCCTCGCCGCTTCTTCGCCCAGCAGATCGGAAAACGTGCGCGCGTTCCTGGCGCGGTCGCCGAATATCTGGGTTACGGCGGAATTCACGCTCATGATGTTTCCCGACGCATCCAGCGAAACCACGCCGGTGGGAATGTTCTCCAGGATGGTTTCCATCAGCTTGCGGCGGCGTTCGCGTTCCTCGACGGCCTGCTCCAGGCTTTGGGTGAACTCGTTGATGCGCCGGCGGCCCTCGCCGAGCTGTTCGGTCATGCGATTGAACGAGCGCACGAGCATGCCGAGTTCGTCGCGGGCCTGCAGGTCGATCCGGTGGTCGAAATTCCCTCGCGAGATTTCGCGCGTGGCCTCGGCCAGGGCCTGGATCGGAACGGTCACCTGTTTCGAGAGGAAGAGGGCGACCCAAGTCGTCGTGAACACCAGGAGCAGAGTCACGAGGGACAGCGCCAGGATGAGATTTCGTTTGTACTCGCGCAGGTGCTGCTTCTGTCCCGCGTAGGTGTCGAGCTGGGACTCGATTTCGTCGTAGCGATCGAGGAAGTCGCCTGGAAGGCGGCGCGCGGCATAGAGCGTTCCTCCGGCTATGGGAGCGTGCCCGGCCATGTACAACTGATCGCCGGCCCGCCATATGTCCGCGCCGCTACGAATCGTACGAACGAAAACGGGGTGAATCGCCTGGCCCGGGGGGGCCGGCGCCTGGCTGTCACCTGAAAAGCGAAGAGCAGCGGTAACTTTGCCTTGAGGATTCGCGATCCATGCGGCATCCGAAGCCTCGCCTAGCGGTGGCACGCTGGTTTTCGCGCCGGCACGCGCCGCTGCGGTGGCCGCCAGTTTGCTGAGGCGCGAAAATTCCGTTTCCCCGAAGCTCGTCACCAGCACCTGGCTCTGTTCGTTTGCAATCTCCAAGGGTCGCGGAAACCACAGCGCTAAAGAGCGGTTCACCAGCGAATAACTGAAGAAAAACAGGAAAACCACAGGCAGCAGCGAAATGCCCATCGCTCCGGCGACCATCTTGACCTTGAACCGCGAGCCCATCCGCCCGGCGCGGCGCTCCCCCCACACCCGAAGCAGGTTGCGAAAGAGGACGAGGGACAAGACCAGCAGCGCTGCGAAAAAGATGGTCGAGAGGGCAAAGAAGATGGGGAAGGAAAGGTCGCGCTCGGGGTGAAGGGGCGTTCGCAGCGAACCAAGTGTGAATACGGCGGCCGCCAGCAGCGCAACCATGACGCCGCCGACGACGAGCCAGAGCCGCTTCGGCTTTGGCGGCTTACCGTTCAACGGCCCTCCTCCAAATAGCGGCCTAGCGGGCACTCCTGGCATTTCGGACTCCGCGCCAAACACCAGCGTTTGCCAACCTGCACGATCAGCGCGTGGAACTCATTGAACAGCTTGGACTGGCCGGGGAATTGCCGCTCGAAGAGCCACTGCACGTCGCTGTACTTCGGATTCTCGCCGACCCAGCCGTGCCGCGCCAGGATGCGCCTGGTGTACGCGTCCACAACGAAGACGCCGTGCCCTCCGGCGTAGAGCAGGATCGAATCTGCCGTCTCGGGGCCGATACCGAACACGCCGAGGAGCTTCGGGCGGAGGACGATGGTCGGCATCGCAAACATGCGATCGAGGGATCCGGCATATTCGGTTTGCAGGAAAGCGCAGAAGGCCTTGAGTTTGCGCGCCTTCTGCCGAAAATACCCCGACGGGCGAACCAACCGTTCCAAGCGGCGAATGTTGACGCTCTGAATGGCGGAAACGGAGAGCAAATCCGCTTCGCGGAGATTCGAAATGGCTTGCTCAACGTTCTTCCAGGAGGTGTTTTGGGTCAGAATCGTGCCAACTACGACTTCAAACGGCGTGTTCCCCGGCCACCAATGCTGCGGTCCAAGGGCGGTGAAGAGCGAGTTAAAGTATTCATCCAGAGGGGGCTGCGCATTGGGCGGGCGCTCGCGGAGGCCGTTTTCCGGCGCGCGGTCGATGCTCACAAGTGCCGCTCGGCCGATTTTTGTGGCGGAACTCATCGGTAAGGGACGATAGACGCGAAGGAAAGGCAAAGTCAAGTTCAGGTGTGGCGTCTTAACCACACCCGTTTGAAAGGCCGGTGAAAATGTCCTTGGCTTCCGGGCTAGTGGGATCGAGCGGGAAGGGAGATTCTTCGACTGCGCTTCGCGCGGGGATGCAGAAAACGCGCGGGACTTCGCTAAGAATGATAGGTCGAGGAGTCTTATTCGCCGTCCGGTTCCAGGATCCGCGGGGACAGACGCTTTCGGCGGGCTCAGAGCAAGTCGGCGCCACAAAGGCCTTCGCGTTCCTGCGTTGGCCTTAGCTGTTCACACGCTCGAATTCCCGCATAAAGCTGAGGAGGGCTTCGACCGCGTCCAAGGGAACCGCGTTGTAGAGAGAAACGCGCATCCCGCCGACTGAGCGATGGCCGGCGACACCGACCATGCCTGCTTCAGCGGCTTTGGCGACGAATCGCTTTTCGGTTTCCGCATCGCCCCCGGCCACTCGGAACACGACATTCATGCGCGAGCGCGAGTCCCGCTCGACGGGGCAGGAATAAAGCGGGGAAGCCTCGATCGCGTCGTAGAGCAGTTTGGCCTTGGCCTCGTTCCGCTTCTCGATTGCGCTGACTCCGCCCTCCGCTTCGATCCATTCGAGGACGAGGCCGCACACGTAAACCGCGAATGTCGGTGGGGTGTGGTAAAGGGACTTTTCCTTGATCTGGGTGCGGTACTGCATCAGCGACGGAAGATTCTTGTCGGCGCGCTCGGCGAGATCGCGGCGGATGATCACGATGGTGACGCCCGAGGGGCCGAGGTTCTTCTGCGCGCCGGCAAAGATCAGCCCGAATCGGCGCACTTCGATGGGGCGCGAAGCGATGTCCGATGACATGTCCGCCACGAGCGGCACAGCGCCAGTTTCAGGAATCGAGTGCCACTGCGTACCTTCGATCGTGTTGTTCGTGCACAGGTAGACGTAGGAGGCCTCTGGGGCGAACTGGATTTCGTCGCTGCGGGGTACGCGCATGAATTTCTGCGCCTCGGTGGATGCGGCCAGGCGGAACGGCGTGCCTTTCTTCAACTCGGAGATTGCTTTCGAGGTCCACGCGCCCGTGTGCAGCACATCGACCGGCTTCCCCGGGATGTACAGGTTGGCAGGGACCATCGAGAATTGCATGCTCCCGCCGCCCTGCAGAAAAATGACGGCGTAGTCGTCCGGGATGGCCATCAGGTGGCGCAGAGTGCGTTCCGCGCGCTCGAGAATTTCCTCGAATTCGGGCGAGCGGTGGCTCATCTCCATGACGGACATGCCGGAGCCGCGGTAATCGAAAAGTTCCTCGCGGATGCGCTCGAGAACGCGCAACGGCAACGCCGCCGGACCCGCGTTGAAGTTGAATGCGCGATGCAGTTCTTTGACGGATGCTTCCTTCTCCGACACAGTCGTTGGCTTCACTCAGATCAAATCCTCACAGGGAATTCAGGCTGCTTAGGCGGGACTTTCTCGACCTTGCAGCCACTCAGATTAGCAGAATGAGGAATGGAAGACACCCACCTTTGCCGAAATCGCAAAGGGTTGGCGAGAAGCGTGGCCCTAGGATTCGGGCGGTGCGGCGAGTGGTCGGTCCATCAGGACGGCTTTTTCGTGGTCGCGGATGGAGGCGAATACCGTTTTATTTTCGTACACGAATTCCTGGTACGAAACGCTGAAACAATCCGCGAAGCCGTTCTTCCGAAACACGTGCTGCGAGACTCTCCCGGTCGCTTCGGTGAGTGCCGCTCGATAACCCTTACGAAGCCCATTATCGATGCAGGTTCTGACGAGTCCTTGCGCGATTCCGCACCCCACGAATTCCGGGTCGACCGCCAGCATGAAAAGGTGAAGATACTCTCCCGGCGAAATGGCCCTCCCGCCACGGAAGTGCGCGTCGAGCGTTTCGAGCATCGCCAGAATGGGCAGAAATTTCGGACTGGTCCGGCTAGGGTTCAGCGCAGGAGGCGAGGCGAAATCGTCGGTGAGAAGAACGCCGGCTAATTTTCCGGTGTTTCTGCTTCGCGATGTCACGGTAAGGCCGCAAGGAAGGATGTTCGGGACGATGAGCCGAAGAAATTGCTCCATCTCACCAAAGGAAAGGCCCATGGCGACGGCGGGCGGTTCGGACTCGCTGAAGACGTTCGAGAGCAGAAATATGATGTCGTCGGAATCCGACGACCTCGCGACGTCATAGTCCACAGCCTGCATATACGCGGCTCCAAGGGATAGTGGGGAAGAGCAAACTATCGTGGCCGCTTGAGTGAAGTCAAACGCTGCCGAGCACAGTCGCGGCTGGACCTGGAATAGAAATCCAGATTGACGTCAGCGGTGAGTAAGGCTAGATTTAGGCACCCCCAACAAAATTGGAGTTCGGCTCCGTGTCTGCCCGTCTTGGCCATTGGGGGCTCAACGGGGCAGGGCTCCGGGTTTGTGCGGGTCTTCCTTCTAGACGACCGAAAACAAAAAGGAGTGGGCGATGGTCAAGCATGGGATGGTGTTGTTGTGTACGTGGGCCCTTATCTTCGTCGCCGGGGCAATTTGCGTGCCGGCAGCCGCCGGGCAGGCGAATGACGAGCGGGCCGCCGGAGGTGGGAAGGTTCGGACTTACTACGTTGCGGCGGACGAACTGGACTGGGATTACGCACCGAGCGGGATCGACCAGATGATGGGCATGCCATTCGAGGGCATGGCGAAGTTCTTCATGGAGCACGGGCCGCACCGCATCGGGCACGTCTACAAGAAGGCGATCTACCGCGAATACACGGACGCGACGTTCACACAATTGAAGCCGCGCGCGGCGGATGAGCAGTACCTGGGGATCCTGGGGCCGATTCTGCGAGCGGAGGTCGGCGATACGATCAAGGTTGTGTTCAAAAACAACGGCACGCACCCGTACAGCATGCATCCGCACGGCGTGTTCTATGAGAAGGCGTCGGAAGGCGTGGCCTACAACGACGGAAGCAGCGCGGCAGACAAGGAAGGCGGGCACGTCGCGCCGGGGCAGACGCACACGTACATCTGGGAGGTCCCGGAGCGTGCGGGGCCCGGGCCGAGTGATCCGAACTCGATTGTGTGGCTGTACCACTCCCACACGAATGAATTGATGGACGTGAACTCCGGCCTGATCGGCGCAATGATTGTCACCCGCAAAGGTATGGCCTTGCCCGACGGGAGGCCCAAGGACGTGGACAAGGAATTCGTCACCCTGTTCATGATTTTTGACGAAAACCAGAGCTGGTTTATCGACGAGAACATCAAGAGGCATACCGACGACCCTGCGGGAACGAAAAAAGACGAGGCGACGCCTATGGATTGGCAGGGCCTGTTCGACTTTGTCTTGCCAGGGGGATTTTCCGGCGCGAACGAGCGCTTCGCCATCAACGGAATGCAGTACGCCAATCTGCCGATGATGACCATGAAGAAAGGCGATCGTGTGCGCTGGTACGTGATCACGATGGGCAATGGATTCAATCTCCACACGCCGCACTGGCACGGCAACGTCGTGCTAGACCACGGAAGCCGCACGGACGTTCTTGTCCTTGCTTCGGCGCAGATGAAGACGGTGGACATGGTTCCCGACGACCCGGGAGTCTGGCTGTACCACTGCCATCTGAGCGATCACATGGAAGGCGGGATGGTGGCGCGATATGAGGTGCTCAAGTAGGCCGCACGCTCACGAATCCTGAACAACGTCATTTGTAGGTGACGACGGCGTGGCCGTCGACGATCTGGATGTTGCGGATGTCGGGCGGAAGCTTCAGGGCTTCGCGATTTTGCGGCGAAAACGTCAGCCTTTGGACGGCGGCGTCGAGCGCGGATTGCGGCAGCGGGAGCGAGCCGAACTTTCCGGCCAGCGGTTGGAAGGTGAGGTAGCCGTCCTGTGTGCCGAGATGGCCATCGAGTTCGAGCGACAGATCCTTTCCGTGAAAATCGAAGACGACGTACGCCTTGATGAGGCCGCCGTCCATGTCGATCTTCACGTCTTTCACGGTCGATTGCACCGGCGCGACGGTTTTCGCGTCGACGCCGTCCACTGCCGGCGTGCCGCTCGCGGGCGGCCCTGCCGAATCGGGGGCGTTCGCAGCGCTTGCATCAGAAGGCTGTGCCGCTGGCGATGGGAACGATCCTTCCAACGGAAGATTGTCATGCAGGTAGGAGTTCAACTCTGTCGCGTCTAAATCGACCTGCTTGGGAGCGCCCGCTGCTTTAGCCTGGTCCGCCGCCGCGAATTTCTGCTGGACGCGCGCCGCTGCCGTTGGATCGTAGGCGACCTCGGGGGGAGGCGACTTGCGCAGCGCCAGCAAGAGCGTGAGGATGAGCGCGCCTAGCGTCCCCCAGCTCACAACGCGATAAACAATCTTGAGCGCCGAGGAATTGGCCAAGGTTCTCTCTGTTCGCTGGACTGGAGATTAGCTTAGCAGCGCTATCGTGAGCCAGCAGGGGTGTATCGCGTCTGTCGTGTGCAATACCTCATCAGACCAAGGTACAGGGAAGAGTGATTGCGCGGCGGAGAACCGCCATTCGGGAGAGTGGCGCTCCCAGCACGGGAGCGATGATCAGGCGGGCGGGGAATCGTGATGCGAGCCGCGAAAGGCGAAATAGGCGATGTAGATGTAGCAGAGCGCGGGGAGGAAGAAGGCGTGGTGGATGCCGATGTGGTCGGCGATCACGCCTTGGATTTCAGGGATGATGGCGCCGCCGACGATCGCGGCGACCAGAATGCCCGAGCCGTCGCCGGTAAGGGGGCCGAGGCCTTCGATCGACATGGTGAAGATGCTCGGGAACATGATCGAGTTGAACAGGCCGACGAGGATGATGCTCCACATGGCGATGTGGCCGAACGTCAGCATCGTGATGCAAACCAGCAAGCAGGCCATGATCGCATTGATGCCCAGGAGCGTCCCGGTCTTCACCTTCTGCAACAGTCCCGAACCGATGAAGCGGCCCACCATTGCGCCGCCCCAATAAAATGAGACGTAGCCCGCCGCGGAAACCAACGAAAGATTTCCGATGTACGACTGGCTCAGGTAGTTCACCAGAAAGCTGCCGATCGCGACTTCCGCACCAACGTAAACGAAAATTCCGATGGCGCCCAGTACGAGGTGGCGATAGCGCCAGACAGATCCGTGGCCGCCTGCGGAATCAGTCTTGTGTGCGGCGGGCACGTCGGGCAGTTTAAACACGGCCATGGCGATGCCGAGAGCAATCAGAACGCCAGCAAAAACGAGATAAGGCATTTTTACGGTGGAAGCCTGTTCGACGCGATAGGCATGACGCTGCACGTCGCTCATCTTCGCGATTACGGTCGCCGCCAGCGGCGCGCTGCCGAGAATCAGCACGCCGCCGATCTTGGGACCGATGGCGGTGCCCAGCGAATTGAAGGCTTGGGCGAGATTCAGGCGGCTGGACGCCGTTTTCTCGGGGCCGAGGACGGCCACATAGGGATTTGCAGATACCTGCAGAATGGTCATGCCGGCGGCGAGGACGATGAGCGCTCCCAGAAAGAGCGGGAAAAGCGCGGCTGTTGCGGCCGGGATGAAAAGGAGGGCGCCCACACCCATCGTGAACAAACCGGCGACCATAGCCCTCTTGTAGCCGACCCAATCGATCAATTTGCCCGAGGGGAAGGCGAAGACGAAATACGACGCGAAGAATGCGAACTGAACCGTCATCACTTCGGCATAATTCAGGTCAAAGATCGCTTTGAGGTGCGGAATCAGAATGTCGTTCAGGACGGTAAGAAAACCCCACATGAAGAACAGCGTCGTGACCATGGCCATAGCGGCCCTGTTGGTCTGAGCCGGAGTTTCGAACGCGGGAGGCCTGGTTTCGTTCGTGCGGATGGTCACCATCGGAAACCCTCCTGTCGTTCCAAATTTAGCAGCCTGGCCGATCGCATCATAATGTCCGCATCAGGGGAGCGCCTGGATCACCGCTTGCGAGAATTGTTCGGTGGATGCCGTGCTCCCCAGGTCGCGGGTCAGAGTCTTGCCCTCGCGATAAACCCTTCGCAGGGCCGTGTCGAGCCGTTGCGCCACGGCGGTTTCCTTCAAGTAATCGAGCATCATGATCGAACTCATGAGCAGCGCCGTGGGGTTGGCGAGGCCTTTTCCGGCGATGTCGGGGGCGGTGCCGTGCACGGCCTCGAAAATCGCGGCTTTCTCGCCAATGTTTCCGCTGGGCACCACGCCGAGGCCGCCGACCAGCCCGGCAGCGAGATCGCTCATGATGTCGCCATACAGATTGGTTAGCAAGAGGACGTCGAACTGGCTCGGATCGAGAACCATCTGCATGCACGCGTTGTCGACGATCAGTTCCTTGTACTCGATTTCCGGATGTTTCTTAGCGACCGCGCGACACGAGTGCAGGAAAAGGCCGTCGGAAAGCTTCATGATGTTGGCTTTGTGGATGGCGTGAATTTTCTTGCGCCCGTGCCGTCCGGCGTACTCGAAGGCGAACCGAGCGATGCGCGTCGAGGCGCGTTCCGTGATGATCTTCAGGCTTTCGACTACGCCCGGCACGACGGTATGTTCGAGACCCGAGTACAAATCCTCTGTGTTCTCGCGAACGATGACGATGTCAACGTTTTGATACCGGGAGGGGACCCCCTCCAGGTTTCTTATCGGGCGAAGGTTGGCATACAAGTCCAGCGCCTGGCGCAAGCCGACGTTGATGCTCCGCGCTCCGCTCGCGACGGCCGTGGTCATCGGGCCTTTCAAGGCGACGCCATTGCGAAGCGCAGATTCCACCACGCCCGACTTCATGAAGTCGATGCCGCGGCGCTCGAGCTCCGCGCGCGCAGGAATTTCCTCCCAGGAGATCTGCGCTCCCGCCGCTTCCAGGATTTGCTGTACTGCGTGGGAGACTTCGGGGCCGATGCCTTCCCCAGGAATGAGCGTGACGGTATGTGTCATCGGGAATTGCCATTGTAGGGGAATCGCGACTTGTTGTACACGCCGCCGCGGAGGGGAAGTGGGCGACGAGCGGCGACTGAACAGCGATGGAAAGAACGAACGGCGCGTTGTAAACTCGATTGCGTTCATCGCCGGAGGCTATCAATTACGGATCGCACGCGATTGGCGGCGCAGGGTAACCAACCGGGAAAGCCGCTGGGCCGCTGGGCAGTCTGGGTGGCTACGTTCTTCCTTGTGGTCTGCCTAAACACCGCCCGGGTGGCCGCGCGGCAGGTTCATGCCGCGCAGGATGAGCTGTCGGACGCGAACGTCCGAGTCAACGTTTTCGGTCCTGACAACCATCCGCTCAAAGAACCGGCGTTCGTGACGCTGTACCAGCGAGGCTCGAGCATGCAGCTGGGAACCGTGCAGACGTCGGTTTCCTCGACCGCGGTGGTGACCGGCCTGCCCGGATACGGCCCATACACGGTGGAGGTCAGGGCTCCGGGCTATCAAACCACGCGCAAACATTTTGACTACAATCAGGCGTCCGGCCGAGTCGAGGTTGACGTCACGGTGCAGGCTATCGCACCCGGCAATACCGCCTCGGTTGCGCCGCCGCTCGATCCCAAAGTTCAGGCGCGCGTGGACCAAGGGCTGAAGGCCATGCAGGCGGGGAAATTTCAGGACGCGCAAAAAGAGTTCATGGCGGCGCACAAAGCAGCCCCACAGGACGCAAACATCTGTTATTTGCTCGGAGCGGCTTATCAAAAGTCGGGAGACCCCAAGAGCGCGCAGGCGTATCTCGAAAAGGCGACTTCGATCGACCCCGACAATGTGAGCGCGCTGGTGGCGCTAGGGCAATTGCACGACCAGCAGAAGAATTACCGCGCGGCCATACCGCCGCTGGAAAAGGCGGTTACGATCGATGCGCAAGAATGGCTGGCGCACTGGGTGCTTTCCGACGCTTACTTGCACGTCGGCGAATATGAAAAGGCGCGGAAGAACTCAGAGGCAGCGGTGGAACTGGGCGGCGGGGCCGCGAACAAGGCCGAATTGATCGAGGGGCAAGCGCTGGCGCAGCTTGGACGGCCCGACGACGCTATCAAAGTGCTCGAAGATTTTCTGCACAATCTCCCCAACGATCCGGCGGCACCCGCGGTGCGCGCGTTCATCGGTAAACTGCAGAACGCCAAGCCGGCATCCCGCTGACGCGAGCCGAGGCTGCCAGCCAGCATCTGCGACAGCATAGGAGATTAGCGAATGGCAGTCACCGCGCGTGAATTCCGCCAAATGGCGCTGAGCTTTCCCGAGACCGAAGCGAGGTCGCACATGGGGCATCCCGATTTTCGAGTGGCGGCGAAGATCTTCGCCACGCTGGGTTATCCGGACAAGGACAGCGGGATGGTGAAGGTGACGCCCATGGAACAGTGGATGTTCGTCGAGGCGGCGCCGAAGGCGTGCAATCCGTGCAGCGGAGTCTGGGGACGGCGCGGCGCAACAAACGTGAAGGTGAGCGCCGTGAAGAAGGCCGTGCTTCGTCGCGCACTGACGGCTGCGTGGGAACTCGCCGCTCCACCGCGCCTGAGGCCAAGCAAACCGACTCGATAGCTCGGGGCGCGAAGGCGCCGCCTGCTGCGAATCAGCTCGGCGTGAGAGTCTCCACCTCGGGAACTGGAGGAGGGGCAGGAGGCGGAGGCGGCATGGGTACGGGCTGGTAGAGGGCCATTCGATATTGCTTGTACCATTCCGTCTCGCTCGCGCGCTGCCAGAGCCGGGTGCCGAGCCACACCGCAATCATTGCCTGCCCGAGAAGCAAAGCGACCCCGGTTGATTCGGGCGGGAGGACAAGCATCCAGAGGCACAGGCCGGCGGCAAACACCACCCATCCTATGACACTGATGCGAATGTAGAGCCAGAAGAGCGAACCGAAGTTGTTCCACACGAGCTTGGCCGAGCGCCCAAGCATCCGGTACATTCGACGGTCGTTCTTGGCCATGGAAATCACCTGCGCCATGTCGAACCAGATCCGGATGGAGATCAGCAGGAACAAAAAGAAGACGATGACGGCGGCCAGGAACGCGACGGACGAGTACGGCGAGACGGCGGCGTCGTCGACATTGTCGTAGAGACTTCCGAGGAGGGAGCCGAGAAAAAAGATCGGAATCATGGCGACGGCGAAGTAAATCGCGAGGCGCACGAAGCGCCAGAAATGTCTGCCGCAGGCCTCGAAGAACCCGGCAGCATCGAGGCGCAGGTCGTCGTAATAGGAGACGAGGATTCCGCCCGTCGAGAAAATCATAAAAAGCGTGAAAAAGAACGATGGCCAGATATACATCGTGCTCATTCCACGAAGGGGCTGCTGCGGCAGGGAGCCGAGTTCGGCAAGCGCGGAAAGGTCGAATCCGTGAAAGAGCCTACGAGCGGACTCGAGGCTGGTGTTGAGCGCGACGCCGCTATTTTCGGCGACGTTGTGCGCGAGGAACGACGCCCCGGCGAACGCGAGAACGAGGTTTACGGCCAAAATCCACCAGAGGATGCGCTGGCGCGTCCAGACGAGTCCCGCACCGGCAAAAAACGCCCTGGGCCCCGGCCGGGGCGCCCGTTGGGTGCTGTCGATGGCCATGTCGAGCATGTTATGCAATCCACGCAACCAACTGCGAAATCCACTCGTTGACGAAAACCCAGATGTTCAGAAGCTTGTGAGTCGTCGAGTCGTAGCTGCTGACAGTCCGGCTGTTGTTGAAGAAATTTCTGTCGAGCCAGACCTTGTGATCCGGATCGATCTGGGCCGCCGCGACTTTCGCGCTCCGCTCGTACGTGTAGCGAATCCAGCGATCGCGGCCGTCCCAGTGCTCGGTGGTGGAGCTCTTGTCGTCGAACGTGACCTTTACGTCGACGGGGAAGACGAAGTCGCCTTTGCGGTGCACCGTGACGTAGCTTCGATAGACTCTCGGGCCGGTTGAAACGGATTCGTACCATTTCACCGGGTCCGAGCGGACGTCGCGAATCTCGTAATCGAGAACGTTCGTGCCGGACACGGCCTGGTTGAAGTACCAGTCGAGATTCTGGCCGGAGACATCGTCGATGGTCTTGAGAAAATCCGCTCCCGTGGGATGCGTGAAGCGGTAGCGCATGAAATATTGGTGCATCACGTCGCGCATCTTGTTTTCGCCGAGAAGTTTTTCGAGCGTGAGCAGCACGGTGGCGGTCTTCCCGTAGGTGATGCCCCCGTAGGATTGATCGCCGACGAACTGCCACGCGAAACGAGTAAGCGGGTCGTAATCGGGCATGCTGAGATAGCTGACCCGCTGCGATTCCGCGTCTCCCATTTGCGCAAATGGGAAATTGATCACGGAAGTCTTCGGGCCGTACAGTGCGTCCATCACCTTCACTTCTTCGTAGCTGTTGATTCCTTCGTCGAGCCACGCTTCCTCGAACTCGTTGGTGGCCACCATGCCGTACCAATATTGATGGCCGAATTCGTGCGCCACGACCACTTCCGGAGTCAGTAGACCCTTCGGCATCCACCAGGCCGTTCCTGCCGTGATCAAGGTCGGGTACTCCATTCCCCCGGCATCCAGAGCGCCGTGGGGCGGATCGACCACGGTGATGCGGTCGTACGGATAGGGCCCGACGTTTTTGTCATAATAAGCCAGCGTGCCCTTCAGCGCCTGCAAGTATCGCGGGGCAGTCGCCATGTTTCCCGGCGACATGAGGAGGTGAATTCTCACGGTTCCGGCGCTGCCGGTCCAGAAGTCCTCGACGTCCGTGAAATGCGGACTCGCGGTCCAGGAGAAATCGTGGACGTCCTCGGAATGAAACGTCAGCGTCTTCGTGCCGCCCGAGTTATTCGTGCTGGAGACGAGATCGCCTGCGGCGCCCACGACGTCATCCTGCGGGACGGTGACCTTCACGTCGAAGGTGCCGAAATCCGCGAAGAATTCGGTGGCGGCATGGAACTGGTGGCAGTTCCACTGGTTTTTCCACCAGACGCCGATCTTGGGGAACCACTGGCCAACCATGTAGAAATCGCGCTTGTAGCCGGTGCGCTCGACAACCTCCGGCATCACGTCGACAAAATCCATGCGAAAGGTGACGGACGCGCCGGGCGCGACGGGCGTCGGGAGCGTGACCTGAAATACGGTGCGGTCTTGCGTGTTGTTGTCGTCGGGATGAATGAAATGGATGTTTTTGGTGACGTCACCCATGCCGTCGACTTCGAGCCTGGTGACCGTCTCCGATCCATAGTGCTTCGGATCCCAGGATGTTCCCGAACTGCTTCCGCGCGTGCCGTCGAGGCGCACTTCGGTCATGAAGGTCGACTGCGGCTGAAACGCATTCAGGTAAAGATGGAAAGGGAAAGTTTGCTGGGGCTGGCCGGTCAGGTTCTTGTAAGTGAGCGTTTCGCTGGCGTTGATTTTGTGTTCGCGAGGAACGAGCGTGGCCTGAATCTGATAGGCAACGACGCGCGTGGAAAGCGGTTTCGGCTCTGCGTTCGCCGGCGCTTCCGCTGTCGCGTGGTTCTGCGGCGGCGCGAGCCTTTTGGCTCCGGAGATCGGGGCTACGCAAAGCGCGGCGACCACCAAGGCAGCTTCCAGGATTCTACGAATCGGCATCTTTCGTCTACAGGCAAACAATTTTGAGGCCCACGCGTGATTGTGCTCGCCGGGTCCGCAAAGGATATGCTGTTTAGACCCTGCCGCACAATGGGGATCGTTGAAATTTTGAAGTAAGGACTGAATTGAACTTGGGTCGAGTCGGCGCATTATGCTAAGGAGACACAGACATACACGGAAGCGATGCGCAGGGCGGCAGGCCGACCAAATCCGTTATCCCGAGTTTGTGAAACGCGTCACAGCCCCTGGCACCGCCGCCCACGGGGCGTTCTTGACCGGTAGGCGAGTAATCTACTTCGGCCGCAAGGGAGAATTTCACGTTGAAGAGTTTCCTGGGACGAGATCTTGAAGAAGCAGGGAAGTTGACGCTTCTCGTCGTGGCGATTAAACTTTTTGTAAGAACGATCTTCACGTGCGGCGAGCAGGCCCACGCGATCGTTACGCGATGAGTCCAACTATTCTGCAGCAGAAGCGGCACCAGCAAATCCTTACGGACGTGGTGCGCGAATACATCGAGACAGGAGAGCCGGTTTCTTCGCGGAGCGTGGCGGCGCGCCAGCCGGAGCCGGTCAGCGCCGCAACGGTGCGCAACGTGATGGCGGACCTCGAAGGCGAGGGCTATCTCTACCAGCCGCACACATCCGCGGGTCGCGTTCCTACCGCATCCGCGTATCGATTCTTCGTGGAGAACGTAGCGGCGCAGGCGACCGCCAAGCCCGAGGATCGCAACTGGATCCGCCGCGAGCTGGAATCGGCGGAAACGCCGCAAGCGGTGATGGAGCGCGCGAGCCACATTCTTTCGGCCGTGTCGCGCGGGCTGGGAATTTTCATTTCGCCGCCGCTGGCGCAGAGCGCGGTGGAGCACGTGCGGTTTCTGCTGCTTCCCGAAAACCGCGTCCTCGTTGTCCTGATTGCACCCGGTGGCGCAACGCGGGACAAGGTGATTCGGCCCGAGCGCACGTTTCGCCAGGAGGATCTCGACCGCGTTTCCGACTACCTGAACCATCATTACTCCGGCTGGACGCTGGAGGCCATGCGCGCCGATTTGCGGACGCAACTGGAGCGCGACCGCGAGCAATACGGCCGGCTGGCGGACGACGCGCTGGCGTTGTGCGATCCCGTGATCATCGGCGAGGCGGGTGAACGGAAAATCTACGTCGAAGGAGCCTCGCAAATCGCGGCCGCGCCGGAGTTCACGAACCAGGGACATCTTCGCGAATTGCTCGAAGCGATCGAGGAGAAGGACCGCCTGATCGCTCTGCTCAGCGGGTGTATCGACGCACCCGAGCCGCTTCACGTCGAACTTGGAATCGAGCAGATGTCCGAAGCGGGCAAGCACCTTGCACTGGTTTCGTCGTCGTATGCATCGAAAGACCAGGGGCAGGGAACGCTCGGAATCCTCGCGCCCATGCGCATGCACTACGAGCGCGTGATCACGGCCGTCGCTTTCATGGCCCAATTCTTCTCGGACCGAGAAGAAGGGAGTTAGTTGTGCCCCATCATCGTTCGGAACACGAAGGCAAAAGGGAAGCGCAGGAAATCAGTCAGCCTGAGCGGGAAGCCTCAGCGCAGCCGACGGATCCCGCCGCAACGGACGAAGGCGCGACAGAGGCGTCCATCCCAGCACGGGCTGCGGATCAGGTCCAAACGCTGCTCGCCGAAAAGCAAGTTCTGGCGAACGAGAAGCAGGACCTGATGAACACGCTGGTTCGCCGGCAGGCGGATTTCGAGAATTACCGCAAACGCATAGAGAAGGAGCGCCAGGCGGACCGCCATCGCGGCGTCGAGACGCTCGTCGAACATCTGCTCCCAGTGCTCGACGCGTTCGATCGCGCATTAGCGGGAAATCACGACGCCGGGAATGCCGAGTACCGCAAGGGGTTCGAGCTGATCCGGCGGCAGCTTTCGGACGCGCTGGCAAAACAGGGGCTCAAACGCATCGAGGCAGTCGGAAAAGAATTCGATCCGCACCGGCACCACGCAATTGAGCGCGTCGAGACCACCAAAGAAACCGACGGCACCGTGATCGAGGAGTTGCAGCCGGGCTACATGTTTCACGACCGCGTGCTGCGCGCGGCGATGGTGCGTGTGGCGGCGGCGCCCGCGTCGAAACGGGCGGGCGAAAATTGACGCTTGGGGCCGGACGTCGCCTGCGGAGCAATGTTTCGCGATGGCCAACCGGTTGAGTAAACACGGAGCGCAACGGACGTCTGACGCATCGAATTCCTTGACTGGTGAGCGAGCGCCGGTGGTGTAATCAAAGGGGAGTTACAAGATAAATGCCTACCCAGCTGGATTATTACGAAATTCTCGGCGTCGAGCGGGAAGCCTCGACCGATCAGATCAAATCGGCGTATCGCAAGCTGGCGTTGAAGTACCACCCAGATCGCAATCCGGAGAACAAGCATGAAGCGGAGGAGCGGTTTCGACAGGCCAGCGAGGCCTATAGCGTGCTTTCCGACGCGCAGAAGCGTCAGATTTACGACCGCTACGGTCATGCGGGATTGAACAATCGCGGCTTCGAGGCGACCGATTTCAGCGCGTCGATTTTCGAAGATTTTCGCGACATTTTCGGCGACCTCTTCGGGTTCGAGGAAGTGTTCGGCGGCGCTGCGGGACGGCGCCGCGGCGGCCGCGGTTCGCGCGGGCAGCGCGGCTCGGACCTTCGCTACGACATGAGTCTTTCGTTCGAGGACGCCGCGGCCGGAGTGAACACGCAGATCAAGATTGCCCGGCGCGAGATTTGCGAGGCTTGCCGCGGGACGGGCGCGAAACCCGGAACGGGCATGACGACGTGCCAGACCTGCCACGGGCGTGGCCAGTTGCAGTACCAGCAGGGCTTTTTTGCGATCGCGCGAACGTGCCCGGCGTGTAGCGGCGCGGGACAAGTGATTCGCGACGCCTGCACGACCTGCCGCGGACAGGGTCGCATCGAGCGCGACCGCACTCTCGAGGTAGGCGTCCCGGCAGGCGTGGATTCGGGCACGCGTCTTCGCATGGCAGGACAAGGAGAACCCGGGGTAAACGGCGGCCCTCCCGGCGATCTCTACATTTTCCTCGAAGTGAAGGAGCACCTGTTCTTCGAGCGGCGGGGCGCCGACTTGTATTGCACCGTTCCGATCAGCTTTACGCAAGCCGCGTTGGGCACGACGATCAAAAGCCCGGCGCTGCAAGGCGAACTTGAGTTGCGGATCCCGGAGGGAACGCAATCGGGCCAGATTTTCCGGCAGAAAGGTAAAGGCCTGCCCAATCCGCATGGCGGGCACGGGGATTTGTACGTCAACATCCGCGTTGTGGTTCCGTCGAAGGTGTCTCGCGAACAGCGACGGATTCTGGAGCAACTCGGGGAGACCATGAAGGTAGAGAACAAGCCGACCGAGCGAAACGCGAGCTTTTTCGATAAGGTGAAGGACATCTTCGGATGATGCGGAGGCGGAGGACGTACACGAGGTAGCGGAGGTTGTTCGCCTTTCACTTTTGCCTCCTTTGCCTCCTTTACTTCCTTTCGTTTCTCTATGATCCTGCCTTCGTCATGCGCCGTCGTTTCTTCGTTGACCGGTTCGATGCAAACTCCGCCTTGCTCCAGGGCGACGCCGCTGACCATCTTGGTCGCGTCCTGCGAGCCGGGCCGGGGCAGTTCTACGAGCTGAGCGACGGCACGCGCGTCTGGCTTGGCCGGGTCAACCGCGTCGCGCTTTCGAAATCGGGAAAGAGCGAAATCGCGTTCGAGTTGATCGAGCCGATTGCTGCGCGTGAATCAACTCTGCGCCTGCATTTGCTGCTCTCCATCGTCAAATTCGATCGCTTCGAATGGTGCTTGGAGAAGGCGACCGAGTTGGGCGTAAACGAAATCACGCCGCTGGCGGCGACGCGCACGGACAAGCCGCTGCTCGCGGCTGCGTCGAAGAGGCATGGTCGATGGGAGAAGATTCTGCTCGAGTCTGCGCAACAGGCGCGCCGGGTGCGCCCGCCCGCACTCCGCGAGGCGATCCGGCCTGCTGAGAGCTTTGCCCGCTGCATAGGATCGCTAAATGTCATGCTGTCGGAGCGCGAGGGCGCACCCGCAGTCTATCAGGCGCTTGCCGGCGTGCGCGCCAGTGACGCGGTGCTTGCGATCGGCCCGGAGGGCGGCTGGACGGACGGAGAAATCGCGGCGGCGCGTGCCGCGCAGTTCGTTGAGGCGTCGCTCGGAGATACGATATTACGCACGGAGACGGCGACCATCGCTGCCCTGG
This sequence comes from Candidatus Acidiferrales bacterium, assembly GCA_035307985.1. Taxonomy (GTDB): domain Bacteria; phylum Acidobacteriota; class Terriglobia; order Acidiferrales; family UBA7541; genus Palsa-295. Next base: position 12,900 of record DATGHM010000237.1, on the reverse strand, counting down.
CGATCCTACGATTCGCTTTGACGGGAGCAACGTGAGGAAGGAAGCGGGTCGCCGCAACCCCATTCAGGCTGATGAATTCAGGTGGCAGGTTCGAAGAGGGTTGGGATGGTTTCAGGCCCGTCATGCTTATTGGCGCACGTGGACGGCTCGTGATATAAAGGATCGAGCTAAGGAATGTCGGACAGATTCCATCCTGATCCTGTTGACGCGCCGAAGCATGCCGCTCTTCGCCAGTTGCGCCGCGAGCTCCGCAGATGGTCGCGCGATCTCGCGATAGCGCTGGGACTGGCGCTGGCCATCATCGTTTTTCTCTACCAGCCGGTGAAAGTGGAAGGCACCAGCATGGCTCCACTCCTCTCCGACCAGGAGCGCATCTTTATCAACAAGTTCGTCTACCATTTCGAGCCGATCGATCGTGGCGACGTGGTTGTTTTCTGGTATCCTCTCGACCGGTCAAAGTCGTTCATCAAGCGCGTGATCGGTCTGCCGGGAGATACGATTGAAATTCGCGCCGGCCATTTGTACATCAACGGCAGGGAATTGGCCGAGCCGTACGTTCCCGCAAGCTATCTTGACGACTCGAATTACCCGGCGCGGAAGATTCCTCCCGGCGAATATTTCGTGATGGGCGACCACCGCGACAGCTCCAACGATTCGCGGGTTTTCGGTCCGGTGCCGCGGAGATTCATATACGGCAAGGCGGTGTTTGCATACTGGCCCGTGGAGCACTTCGGCTCGCTGTCGCCGACGTCCACGTCGACGGTGAACGCGGCATCGAAATGAAAGATTTCGTAACATGAAGCGATCTGGAGGAAATCACCCTGCAGCAGGACCCCGAAGTTCGCGCGATACTCGCGCTCGAAGACGGGCGAGTCTTTAACGGACGCGCGGCGGGCGCTCGCAGCCGCCGTGGCGGCGAAGTCGTTTTCAATACCAGTCTCACCGGCTATCAGGAAGTTTTCACCGATCCCAGCTACGCGGGCCAGATCGTCTGCCTGACGTATCCGCACATCGGAAACGTGGGCGCCAACTCCGACGACCAGGAATCCGCGAAGCCCTACATCGAGGCGCTGATCGTCCGCGACTTCTCGCCGATCGCCTCGAACTGGCGCTCCAGCGAATCGGTGCAGCAATACCTGGAACGCCATCGCGTACCCGTCGTCTGGAGCATCGACACACGCGCGCTTGTACGGCATCTGCGCGACGTGGGCGCGCTGCGCGGCATCGTCTCGACCGACGGCACTCCGTCCGAGCAGTTAATCGCAGAGGCTCGCGCGCTGCCCACCATGGCGGGCCAGGAACTCGCCAGCCGCGTGACGTCGCCGAAAATCTACAACTGGTCCCAGGGCTCGATTGATTTGGCCGAGCCGCTCGCCTCAGCCGCCGCAGGCGGTGCTGCAGCGGGAGGGTACCCGGCAGCGGGAAGGAGCCTACGGCTCGATTTCAGCAACGCAGAAAAAGCGGCCTCACGGAATCCGGCAGAGCGGCGGCGGCGCGTGGTCGCGTACGATTTTGGGATCAAGCAAAACATCTTGCGTCTGCTTGTCGATCACGACTGCGATGTGACGGTCGTCCCCGCGCAGACGAGCGCCGAAGACGTCCTGGCGATGAAGCCGAATGGCGTTTTTCTATCGAATGGGCCGGGCGATCCGGAGCCTGTCGATTACGCAGTGAAGAATATTCGCAAGCTGCTTGGCCACGTTCCGATCTTCGGCATCTGCCTGGGACACCAGCTTTGCGGACTTGCGCTCGGAGGGAAGACGTTCAAGCTGAAATTCGGCCACCATGGATCGAATCATCCGGTGAAGAATCTGCTGACGCAACGGGTTGAAATTACGGTGCAGAACCATGGTTTTTGCGTCGATCCCGAATCGCTACGGTCGAGCGATGTCGAAATCACGCACGTGAATCTGAACGATGGTACGAACGAAGGCATGCGCCACCGCTCTCTCCCGCTCTTCAGCGTGCAATACCATCCGGAAGCGTCGCCCGGGCCGCACGATGCGCGCTACCTCTTCGACGATTTCATCAAAATGATGGAAGAGGCTGGCGATGCGACATAATCGAGCCCTCCATTTGTGTCTGGTATGGGCTGTCGCGATATTTGCGGCGATTGCTTCCTTTGCGGCCGAGGCGATCAAAATCGAGCTGAAGCACAATACGCTTCGCGAGCAGCACACCAAGGCCCAGCTTGAAAAGTTGCTGGCGTCCTATGATCTGCACAAATACACATTCACGCACGACGTGGTTATCGATGAGAATGCTATTCCACACAGCAATCCGGTTCTGACTCTTCACACGAGACATCTCGGTTCGGATGACCAACTGCTCTCTACCTATGTCCACGAGCAGCTACACTGGTATTTGGACGGGCACCTTGAGCAGACCGAAGCCGCCGAAGCTGCTTTGCGCAAGATCTATCCGAAAGTTCCGGTAGGATACCCGAATGGCGCGCAGGATGAGGAGAGCACCCACCTCCATCTGATCGTCTGCTACCTCGAGATGCAAGCGGATCGCCGCCTTATGGGACCCGATCGCGCAACGCAAGTAATGAACTTCTGGGTCGGCGACCACTACCGATGGGTCTACAAAACCGTCATGCAGGACGAACCGACTATCCGACGAGTGGTCGAACACGAAAACTTGGAAATCAACTGAATGCCGAAGCGAACTGACATCAAGAGGATTCTGATCATCGGCTCGGGGCCGATCGTGATCGGACAGGCTTGCGAGTTCGACTATTCGGGGACGCAGGCGTGCAAGGCGCTGCGCTCCGAGGGCTACGAGGTGATCCTGGTCAACTCGAATCCCGCGACGATCATGACCGACCCGGAAATCGCCGACCGCACGTACATCGAGCCGCTTTCGAAGGAGTATCTCGAAGCGATCATCGCCGCCGAGCGGCCCGACGCATTGCTCCCGACCGTGGGCGGCCAGACCGGCTTGAATCTCGCCGTCGAACTTGCCGAGTCGGGCATTCTCGACAAATATGGGGTGAAGCTGATTGGCGCACAATTACGGGCGATCAAAGTCGCGGAGGACCGTCTTCTATTCAAGGACGCGTGCCGCAAGATCGGCCTCGAAGTCCCCGCTTCGGAAGTGGTGAACGACGTTCCGGCAGCGATCGCCCTCGCCGACCAAATGGGCTATCCCATCGTGATTCGACCGTCCTTCACTCTGGGCGGCAGCGGCGGGTCGATTGCTTACAATCATGAGGAGTTTGTCGACGCTATCGCGCGGGCTCTGGACGCGAGTCCTGTTCACCAGACGCTGATCGAGGAGTCCGTGCTCGGCTGGAAAGAATACGAGCTCGAGGTGATGCGCGATTTCCGCGACAACTTCGTCGTGATCTGCTCGATCGAGAACGTGGACCCGATGGGCATCCACACAGGCGACTCGATCACCGTTGCGCCGGCGCAAACGCTCACCGATAAGGAATACCAGCGCATGCGTGATGCCGCCGCCGCGATCATTCGGGAAGTGGGCGTCGAGACGGGCGGCTCGAACATTCAGTTCGCGGTCGATCCCGAGACCGGGCGCATGGTCGTGATCGAGATGAATCCGCGCGTGTCGCGCAGTTCCGCGCTCGCCAGCAAAGCGACCGGATTCCCGATTGCGAAGATCGCGGCAAAACTGGCCGTCGGCATGACGCTTGACGAAATTCCCAACGACATCACGCGCAAGACGCCCTCCTGTTTTGAGCCGACCATCGACTACGTGGTCGTAAAGATTCCGAAGTGGCAATTTGAGAAATTTCCGGGCAGCGAAACAACGTTGACGACGCAGATGAAGTCCGTCGGCGAAGTGATGGCGATCGGCCGAACATTCCAGGAAGCGCTCTGCAAGGGCATTCGGGCGCTGGAGCCCAGCACCGCTTGGCGCCCGCCCGCCGAAGTGACAACCGCCCTTCTGCGCGAACGGCTTCACGTGCCCGGCCCCGACCGGATCCACTGGCTCTTCGAAGCGCTCGAACGCGGCATGGCTGCGCGCGAGGTGTGTGAGCTGACGAAGATCGATCCGTGGTTCGTGCGTCAACTCGAGGAGATGGTCGCGCTCGACAGGCGCACTGCCGCGATGACACTTGTTGGCGTGACGCGCGATCAAATGCTGGAGGCGAAGCGCTCCGGGGCGAGTGACGAGGAGTTGGCGAAGCTTTGGAGCGCGACCGCCGCCGAAGTGCGGGCACGCCGACATGCACTGGGCGTGCGTCCTGTGTTCAAGCGCGTGGACACCTGCGCCGCGGAGTTCGAGTCGTTCACTCCGTACCTTTACTCGACCTATGAGGACGAAGATGAGGCCGACGCGGTGGACCGCCCGAAAGTCGTGATTCTCGGCAGCGGGCCGAGCCGCATCGGGCAGGGCATCGAGTTCGATTACTGCTGCTGCCATGCGGCCCTGGCGCTGAAAGAGGACGGTTACGAAACGGTGATGATCAACTGCAATCCGGAAACCGTTTCGACCGATTACGACACGTCCGACCGCCTGTACTTTGAGCCGCTGACGCTGGAAGACGTCCTCGCCGTCCTCGATCGGGAGAAGCCGCAGGGCGTGATCGTGCAATTCGGCGGACAGACGCCGCTCAATCTCGCGCTCGATCTGAAGCGCAACGGCGCGCAAATCATCGGCACGGCGCCTGAATCGATCGATTTGGCTGAAGATCGCCGCCGCTTCGGCGATTTGCTCGAACGCTTGAAAATCCCGCAGCCGCGCAACGCGACGGCTCTCGATCCGGAAGAAGCCGTGCGCGCGGCTTCGGAAATCGGACTGCCCGTGCTCGTTCGGCCAAGCTACGTTCTCGGCGGCCGCGCGATGGTGATTGCCTACGATCTGAAGACGGTGCGGGAGTACGTGGCGCAAGCCGCTCTGATCGCGGGTTCGGGGCCAATGCGCCCGATCCTGATCGACAAATTCCTCGAGGACGCCACGGAAGTCGATGTCGACGCGCTTGCCGATGGCGAAGACGTCGTGATCGGCGGAATCATGGAGCACATCGAGGAGGCCGGCATCCACTCCGGTGACTCTTCGTGCGTGCTGCCATCGGTGACGCTCAAGCCCGCTGTTCTGGAACGCATCCGAGATTACACGGCGCGTCTCGCTCGCGCGTTGAACGTCGTCGGTCTGATGAACGTGCAATACGCGATCCAGCGCGACACGGTGTACGTGCTCGAAGTCAACCCTCGCGCCTCGCGGACGGTTCCTTACGTCAGCAAGGCGACTGGTGTTCCGCTGGCAAAGGTAGCGGCGCGGCTGATGACGGGCCGCAAGCTGCGCGGACTCGATCTGCCTGCCGTGCAAACGGACGGCGTCAAAGAGCTTCCCGCGCGCGGCTTCTATGCCGTGAAGTCTCCCGTGTTCCCGTTCAACAAATTCCGCGGCGTCGATACGATTCTCGGCCCCGAGATGCGGTCGACCGGCGAAGTGATGGGCATCTCTTCGAGCTTCGGTCTCGGTTTTGCCAAGGCGCAGCTCGCCGCCGGGCAGCGCCTGGCGCTCGATGGCACTGTCTTCATCAGTGTGAACGACCGCGACAAGCGTCACGTCGCCGGCCTTGTGCGTGAACTCATCGCGGCAGGCCTGAAAGTGATCGCGACACGCGGGACGGCCGCCGCGCTGCGCGAATCGGGCATAGAAGTGGAGTCGGTCTATAAGGTGAACGAGGGCCGTCCGAACATCGTGGACCTGATCAAGACGCAGAAGGTCAACTTGGTGATCAACACGCCGCTCGGCCGCGAATCTTTTTACGACGAAAAGTCGATCCGCCGCGCGGCGATTCGCTACAACGTCCCGTGCATCACGACGCTCTCTGCCGCGAATGCGGCCGCTCGCGGCATCAGCGCCTTGCGCGGGCACACCGTCGATGTCGCCGCGTTGCAGGATCTCCACGGACGCAAGCCCCTCGCCTCGGCCGCGCCTGCGGCCGCCGATCGCGCGTAGGATCCGCAAGTCCCGCCGTCGGGATCGTCTTTAAGGCTTCGTTTCCTGCAAGCGCGCCAAGTCGAGAAAATCGAAGTCGCCAGCGGGGGGAATCACGATGTTCGTGAGCCGCTTTCGGTGGACAACCACATTGTCCGCGTACCACAGCGTGATATACGGCTCGTCCACCGCGAGAAGTTTCTGGATTTTCGACAAAATCTGTTTCCGTTTCTGCTGATTCATCTCGACGCGGGCTTGATCGAGCAGCGTGTCGAGCTGCGGATTCCTGTAGTGCCCTCGATTCGCGCCGTTCGGCGGGGTTTTCTTCGAGTTGAAGAGGTAGTCGAAGATATCCGGGTCGTTGTTTCCGCCGATCAGTTGCAGCATGTAAAGCTGAAAGCTTCCGTGCGTGATGTCTGAGTAGAACGTCGCGAATTCCGTCGAGCGCAGATCGAGCGCCACTCCCACCCGTTTCCATTCCGCGGCGAGCGCCTCGGCCAGAAGCCGCGTGAACTGGTCCGTCGAGGTTTTCAGCGTGATGTGGAAGCGCACACCGTCGGGCCCGCGCCGGTAGCCCGCTGCGTCCAGCAGTTTTTCGGCCTCCTGTGGATTGTAGTTGTATTCCTTCACTTTCGACTCATAGGCCCAATGGTTCGCGGGAAGCACGCTGTCAGCGGGAACGGCGAAGCCGCGCTTGAGGCTCTGAATGAGTGACGCGCGGTCGGTAGCGTACGCGAGCGCCTGTCGTACCTCGCGATGCGAGAGGATCGGATCCTCACAATTCAGTGCGATGTATTGGAGCGTGGTGCCCGCCTGGTCGTCCACGATCACGTCCGCATCCTTCTGCAGCGCGATCACCGTATCGGGCGAGAGTGAATTGACGGCCACATCCGCCGTCCCTTTGCGCAACTCCAGCGCACGCACGATCGCGTCCGGGACGATGCGGAAGCGCACATGGGGAATGTCCGCGGCGCCACCGAAATAATCCGGATTGCGATCGAGGACGATGTCCTCGTCCCGGGTAGCGCTGACGAAGCGGAACGGTCCCGTGCCGATCGGATGGCGCGCAAAGTCGGCGCCCGAGTCGCGCGGCACAATCCCGATTCCCGGCTTCGTCAAATCCCATAGGAACGACGCGTACGGTTCGCTCAAATGGAACACGATCGTGTAATCGTCGGGCGCGTCGATCGATTTGATAAGACGGAACGACCCGGCCTTTGGCGTCTTCACGCTGCCATCGAGAACCGATTCGAACGTGTACTTAACGTCCGCAGACGTGAGCGGGCGTCCATCGTGGAACTTCAATCCCTTGTTCAGGTGGAAGACGTACGTGAGCGGATCGGGCGTCTCCCATTTCTGCGCGAGGTCCGGGACGATGTTGAGTCTCTGGTCGTGCGCCACGAGACTATCGAAGATCAGCCCGTCGATATGCTCGGAGATGGAATCGGTGCCGATTCGCGGATCGAGGTTCGTGGGCGCCTGTTCGATCAGAAAATTGACGGTGTCGGAGTCGATGGAATTCGTGCCGTGCGCGCATCCGCCGGCGAGCAGTGCGCTGAAGCAAAAAACAATGACGCAGGTCGTTCGAAAGACGTTCTTCCGAAAATGATTCCTCATGGCTGGGTGGGCGCCGGAATGTCGGCGATCTCCTGTTCGGGGCGGTTTAGCGAAGGCACAGTATAGGCGCATGACGCGAAAGAGAAAAGTTTCCCGCGGAAGGCGAGTCGGGTCGCGCGGCCACAATTGGCCGGGGGCGGCGCTTTCGAGGCATACTGCCGCCTCTCGCGTGCGATAATTCATCTGGCGTATGCGCAATATCAGGCTCACTATCGCTTACGACGGCTCCGCATTCCACGGCTGGCAATTCCAGCCCGGCTTGCCGACCATTCAAGCCGCTCTGAACGATGCCGCCAGCGAAATCACGCAGGAAACAATTATCGTCAACGGCGCGAGCCGAACCGACGCCGGCGTTCACGCGCTGGGCCAGGTCGCTCATTTCAAGACGCATTCCGCGCTGGAGGCTCGCGAGTTCCAGCGCGCTCTGAACGCGCTCCTGCCACCGGCCATTCGCGTCGTCGCTGCCGAGGAGGTCGGCCCTGATTTCCACGCTCGCTGGCTTTCGCAGGCGAAGACGTATCGCTACCGCATTTTCCGTGGCGCCGTTTTGTCGCCGTTCGACTACCGGCGCGCTCTCCACGTTCCCTGGGCGCTCGATGAATCCGTTATGGCCGCGGCGGCGCGGGAGTTCGAAGGCGCGCATGATTTCACATCGTTCGCGGCATCGTCGGGTGCGGAAGAAGAAGATGGCAGCCGCGATATGCAGCGCCTTCTTTACGCCTCGGAGTTGATCCGCGAGTCTGTTTCGGACGAAATTGTGTACATCGTCCACGGAAAATCATTCTTGCGCTACATGGTGCGGAAAATCGTGGGAACGCTGCTGGAAGTCGGGAAGGGAAAACTTGGGCCGCAACAAATTCCCGAAATCCTCGAAGCGCGCGATCGCAGCCTCTCCGGCCCTACTGTTCCTCCCGACGGCCTTTATCTTGTCTCGATCGAGTACCCGGATCCGACCGATTCTCTGGCGGGTTCGGCTGCGCGAAAGCGCGCAGGTTTGCGCTAGGCCGGACGCTTGGACCGGCAGCATCGAGTATCAATTGGAGCCTGGCGTCAGGGACCCGGCCCGGGAAACCTCCTCCGCGATCGGGCGAATCGTGTAAGATTCAGCGAGGAATGGCCTCGCAAACCCACTCTTACACGTCAACGTCCGTGGGTTCAGCCGCGTTTATCGATTCGATTGACCCCGCAACTGGGACTCTGATGGCGAGACTCGCGGCGACTCCTGCGGGCACCCTGCCGGCCATTTTCGATCGTGCGCGCGAAGCGCAGGCAAGCTGGTCGACCCGGCCGCTGACTGATCGCGCCAGGATTCTCAGGAACCTGCGCGACGCGGTTTACGACGCACGCGATGAAGTCGTCGATTTGGTTTCGCGGGAGTCCGGCAAGCCGCGCGTCGAAGCCATTTTTGCGGAACTGCTCCTGGTGCTCGATTTCGCTGATTTTCTCGCGCGTCGCGCACCAAGCTGGCTTCGCGGGGAGCGCGTTCCGCACCACAACCTTGCCTTCAAGGCGAAATCAGCATGGATCGAATACCATCCGCACGGAGTGGTCGCGGTCATTTCGCCATGGAATTATCCCTTCGCGATTCCGATGTCCCAGATCATCGCAGCCGTCGTCGCGGGAAACGCCGTCGTCCTGAAGCCTTCCGAACTCACTCCCGCAACTGGCGCGCTGCTAGCCGAACTGTTCAGAAAGGCTGGATTCCCAGACAATTTGGTGCAGGTGATTCAAGGCGGCGGCGAACTTGGAGCCGCGCTCATTGAAGCCGCGCCCGACAAGGTTTTCTTCACCGGCAGTGTCCCCACAGGAAAGCGCGTCGCCGAGGCTTGCGCTCGGAAACTGATTCCGTCGGTCCTCGAGCTTGGGGGGAAGGACGCGATGATCGTTCTCGCCGACGCCGACCTCGATGTCGCCTCGAGCGCCGCCGTATGGGGCAGTTTCACGAATTGCGGCCAGGCTTGTCTCTCGGTCGAGCGCATTTACGTGGAACAGTCCGTAGCCGAGCGCTTCACGAATCTTTGCGCCGAGAAAACGAAAAAGCTGCGCGTAGGTCCCGCGTCGGACGTGGACGCTGAAGTTGGCCCGATGATCCGGGTGCGCCAGCTCGAAAAGGTCGAAGAACAGTTGCGGGACGCCGTCGAGCGCGGCGCAAGAATTCTAGTGGGTGGTAAGCGCCGCGATGATCTCGGTCCGAATTTCCTCGAGCCGGCCGTTGTGACGGGTGTCGATCATTCGATGAGACTGATGCGCGAGGAAACGTTCGGACCGGTGCTGACGATCCGCGCCGTGGCGTCGGCGAACGAAGCGATGGAAATGGCCAACGATTCGCCGTTTGCGCTGAGCGCCAGCGTGTGGACGCGCGACTCGCGTCGCGGAAGGGAAATTGCTTCGCAACTCCGGGCCGGATCGGTGATGATCAACGACCTGATCAGCTACTACGGGATCTGCGAAGCGCCGCACGGCGCCAGCGGATGGGGACGCACGCACTCGCGATTTGGATTGCTCGAAATGGTTCAAGTAAAATACGTCGATATCGACCGCTTGCCGGGAATTCCAAAATCATGGTGGTTCGGATATAGCGGCGACCTTGCGGGGTCGGCGTGGCGATTGGTCGAGGCCATGTTCGCGCCGCGCTGGAGCCGGCGGTTGAAGGCGATGACGGTTCGCGGCGGCGCTCGCAGCATGATCTTTCGCCGTCACCGGATTTGAGGATCGTCGCCGGGCAGTCCTCTCCAGGACGAGCGGGCCGCAATCGACTCGCGAAAGAGCGAACGAGGAGGAAACTCAGTCAAATGGCCGATGCAACAGCCGGGGAAACGCCCGCTCAAGGGGCGCCCGCAGCCGCAGAACCTGAAACTCCTGGCGCTACCAAGATCAAGCCCAAGAAAGCTACGCAGCGCGCCTGCGACGAAAAGGACGCGAAGGGAAAGCTGTGCTGCGGTCATTTGAAGCGCTGGTACGATTATCCCAAGGAGATCGAGGCGCTCGTCGGGCCGAAGGCGGAAATCTACCGCTGCGAATTCTGCAAAACGCTCTACAAGCCCGATCTTTCGCGACCGCCTCACAGCTACACCTTGCGCTATTAGCGTTCCTTCGGGTTCTCCCCGCTAAAGAGAATGCGGGGGGAGTCCCGACCTGGCGAAGGAAAGAGAACCGGAAGTTCGCCGCTGCCGATTAAGGACTCGCTGTGAAAAGTGACCTTATCTACGACTGGAACTTGGCTGCTGGAGCCGAACTCCCGCCGGGCCGGCGCATTTTTCTGAACGACGAAACATTGCGTGACGGCTTGCAGAATCCCTCCGTTCGCGATCCTTCCATCGGCGAAAAAATCGAAATTCTTCATCTGATGGAATCGCTCGGCATCGATACGGTCAATATCGGATTGCCCGGCGCGGGTCCGCGCGCCTACGCAGACACCGAAGCGCTCGCGCGCGAGATTGTCCAGTCGCGCATGAAAATTCGCCCGAATTGTGCGGCGCGCACGCACAAGAACGACATCAAGCCGATCATCGAGATTTCCGAGCGCGTCGGCATGCCCCTGGAGGCCGCCACATTCCTCGGCTCGAGCCCGATTCGCCGCCTCGTCGAGGATTGGACGGTCGAGCACCTCGAGCGCACCACCGAAGACGCAGTGAAGTTCGCGGCCGAAGCCGGCCTTCCCGTCATGTACGTCACGGAAGACACGGTTCGCACCGATCCCGCCACCGTGAAGAAACTTTACTCCACCGCGATCCGCTCAGGCGCGCGCGCCATCGTATTGTGTGACACCGTTGGTCACGCGACTCCTCGTGGCGCTTACAACCTCGTCCGTTTCGCAATCGAAGAGGTGGTGAAGCCCTCGCGCGAGACGATTCGCGTCGATTGGCACGGCCACAACGATCGCGGCCTCGCCGTTGCGAATTCTCTTGCCGCTGCTGCCGCCGGCGCCGACCAGATTCACGCGGCCGCGATTTCGTTGGGTGAGCGCGTTGGAAATACGTCTATGGAACTGATGCTCGTGAATCTGCGCCTGTTCGGACTGATCGACCGCGACCTTTCGAATCTGAAAAAGTATTCGGACACGGTTTCCGCGGCGACGCGGACCGCGATCCCGCCGAACTATCCCGTGGTCGGTCGCGACGCCTTTCGCACCGCAACCGGCGTGCACGCCGCGGCGATTGCCAAGGCGTACAAGAAAGGCGACACGGATTTGGCCAACGCCATTTACAGTGGCGTGCCGGCCGACCTCTTTGGCCTCGACCAAGTGATTGAAATAGGCCCTCTCAGCGGAAAATCCAACGTGATCTTCTGGCTGGAAAAGCGCGGCATCCCCACGAGCGAGGTCCTGGTCGACCGCATTTTCGATGCTGCGAAGAAATCCGAGCGCGTCCTCGAGGAAAAGGAAATTCTCGCCCTCGTCGACTCAGTCGCGGGTTTTTGAGTTTTTGCGGGCAATTGTCTCGATGCTGGTGGTATGAACTTCGTGAAACTCTGCCGCATCTGCTGTATCTTGTTAACGATGGCTTCTTTTTCCGCGCGCGCCACCGAACAGTCCATTGAAAAGCTCGCGCAGACTCCCTCGTGCGCCCGCGTCCTGGAGTGGATCGACCACAACACGCGATGGGTCACCGACCAGCAGATTCGCCTCACCGAGATTCCCGCTCCTGAATGGGGAGAGGCGAGCCGGGGGGAGTATCTGCGGCATCTCTTCGAGGCCATGCACCTGGAGGTCCGTGTCGACAAGGTCGGGAATGTGATTGCCGAGCGTCGCGGCGCCGACCCGGATGGCGTGATCCTGCTGGCCGCTCATCTGGATACAGTCTTTCCGCCGAATACGGACACGCAGGTCAAGCGGAATGGCGTGCGCCTTCTGGGACCCGGGATTTCGGACAACGGCGCGGGACTCGCCGCGATTCTCGGCGTTGCTCGCGCTTTCGCCGAATCGCGCGTGCGTACCGCAAAGACGATCGTCTTCGCGGGAGACGTTGGCGAGGAAGGCGAAGGTAATCTTCGCGGGATTCGCGCTCTCGTCGAGCACTACGGCTCCCGTCTTTCCGCCGTAATAGCGGTCGACGGTCCTTCCGTCGAACACATCACCGTCCAGGGAATCGCTTCGCGCCGCTTCGAGATCGTCGTTACCGGACCGGGTGGCCACAGTTGGTCCGATTTCGGTCGTCCCAATCCCATCACCGCGCTGGCGCGCGGCATCGTGCAGTTTTCTTCCGTTCGCGTGTCGCAGAATCCCCGCAGTTCGTTCAATTTCGGCACGATTGAAGGAGGAACATCGGTCAACTCGATTCCGGCGCGTGCCGCGGTGAAGATCGACCTTCGCTCTGAAAACGAATCCGAACTGGCGCGTTTGGAATCTTCCCTTCGCGAAGCGTTGCGGAC
>DATGHM010000236.1:0-11457 GCA_035307985.1 Candidatus Acidiferrales bacterium | reverse complement strand
CTAGTCTCCTGTTTCTGAAATTTCTTTATATTTGTTGACCTTTCGGATGATCCGACTGGCGCTGGCCACCCACTGGAAAGGTTGGGGATTCTTGTTGTATTGCCGGAGGTAGTCCTGGATGGCTTTGACCAGTTCGCGGACGCTGCGGAAAGTGCCACGACGAATGCGCTTGCGGGTAATTTCGGCGAACCAGCGCTCGATCTGATTCAGCCAGGACGAACCGGTCGGTGTGAAGTGCACGTGATAGCGTGGCCGCTCGACCAGCCACTTCTTCACTTCGGGATGTTTATGCGTCCCGTAGTTGTCCAGAACCAGATGAATGTCCAGGCTGGGATTGACCGATTCATCGATGCGGTCGAGGAAGCGGAGAAATTCCTGATGCCGATGCCGCGGCTGGCATTGGCCGATGACCGTGCCCTCCAGAACATTCAGGGCGGCAAACAGCGTCGTGGTCCCGTGCCGCTCGTAATCATGGGTCTGCCGTTCCGGCAAGCCGGGCCGTAGCGGCAGAATCGGTTGCGTGCGATCCAGAGCCTGGATCTGGCTCTTTTCATCCACGCTCAGAACGATGGCCTTCTCCGGCGGGTTGCTGTACAGCCCAACGATGTCGCGCACTTTCGGAGCGAACTCCGGGTCACTGCTGAATTTGAAGGATTCCACCCGATGCGGTTGCAGTTTGTGTTTCTTCCAGATTCGCTGCACCGTGGCGGGGCTGAGCTTCTGGCTCGCCGCCATGGTTCGTACGCTCCAGTGGGTGGCATCGCTCGGGGTCGTGCGGATCGTCGCCTCCACCAGAGCGGCTTCCCGCTGCTCGGAGATCTGCTTCGGGCGACCGCTGCGGGGACGGTCTTCCAGAACGGCGGCCAAGCCGCCGCTGTCAAACCGCCTTCGCCACAACAGCACGGTGGGCAAAGAGGTAGACAACTTGCGAGCGAGAGCGTGGTTCGCAATCCCCTCAGCGGCACCCAGGACGATGTTCAGGCGCAGAACAATCCCCCGCGGTGTACTGCGATGGCGGCTGAGGGCCAATAGCTGCTTACGCTCGGACCCGGAAAGAGGCAAGTTGGGTGCGGCGGGAAGCGGCATGCCTCAGCATGCGCTCCTTCTCACTATTAGTCAAGGTATTTACGATACAGCAGACTAGCGATAAGGTAAATTACAACTCTGAGTCTCAACAAGACAGTGCGTCAAGTAGAATGTTCGCAATCTTTTAACAAAGGCCATGGAGAGAAGCAGCACATTTGATTCACAATCGAAATGCGGATTTGATGCGCCCTACCGACGAGAGCACTAAACTGGTTCTATAAGTACTTCACCGACACTATGGTGTCCGCCTGACGCTCGCTCATTGGCAAATCAGCATATAATCCCCGCTATATGAAACCGGTTTTCGGAGTGGTTTTGATTGTTGTCGGCGCGTTTTTGCCGCAGGTAGCCTCCTCGGCAACAAAGGATGATTCAACGGGTGCAGAGGCGCTGGTTGCGCGAGCACGTTCGGAGGAGGTACGGGCTGAAGGAACGCCGCCGATGAATTTAAAGGCGGACATTGATGTCGCGGGCGTTAACGGAACCACCGCCAAAGGCGACTACATTTTTGATTGGGTCTCGCCTACGGAATGGCGGGAAGAAATCAACTTTGCAAATTATGAGCGGCTGCGCGTGCGCGATGCAAAGGGCTATTGGCAGAAGGGTACGCTCGACTACCAACCGGCGCTCATTTATGAGTTGTCAGGAATGTTGTACTTACAGAGTGTTTTAAGAGTCCGTTCAACGCAAACTCTCGGGAAGGTAAAAAATCGAAAGAGAGACGGAATCCAGCAGGAATGTGTGGAAGTGAAATGGTCGAGAGCTACGGACAGGACTCTCTGCTTTGATGATAGCAACGGCGCGCTCATTGGGATTGAATACCCTCAAGATTCATATCAAGCTCCTCCTCTGATTTCTCGCATCGAGTTCGGGACCTTTCATTCAGTGGGCGGCAAACTATTTCCATATGACGTTCGAGCGCTGAATGACGGAAAGGTGATTGCCGCTGTAAAGGTCCGGGAGATCACGGAACCCAAAGAACTCAATGCGGCGTTATTCAGCCCACCGGCGAATTCCGTGTTATGGCCACAGTGCGACGATATGCAAGACGCCGAGCCTACGTACCGGGTCCGGGTTAATTACTCGTCCGCTGCTCACGTCCACGGCGTGCGGGGAAAAGTCATCCTTTATGCCGTGGTCGAAGCAGATGGGTCGCTGTCGAACGTTACAGTGATCCGGGGCATTCGCCCAGACCTGAACACAGCGGTGCTCGAAGCTGTACGGCAGTGGCGTTACAAGCCGGCGCAGTGCGGACAGACGCCGATTCGGGTGGAGACATCGTTATCCTTCGACATTGCTCAATAGCTCCATAAGTTGACGCCGAGGCTCAGCGGAGGATGCTCGGTCCGAGTTGAAGGTTGGTAGGCGGCGGTTGGCGCCGATTCGATAGAAGCTGGTTGTCAGACGCAAAGCAATGCGGTCCTCAAAAATCTTGCTTCAGCCATCCCGCTCTCTCGGTCCTAGGAGACCCTAAAGACCGGAGATGCCGGGCTGAAGGCCCCGGCGCTACGTTTAAACCTGCGTTAAACCTAAGACCGAAGGTGTGGGTTGAAGTCCGGCGGGACGTTTGAACCTTTGAATCTAAGACCGAAGAAGCCGGGATGAGGCCCGATGGTGCGTTTAAACCCAAGGCTAAACCTAAGGCTAAACCTAAGGCCAAAGATGCCGGGCTGAAGGCCCCGGCGCTACATTTAAACCTAAAGACCGAAGATGCCGGGCTGAAGGCCCCGGCGCTACATTTAAACCTAAAGACCGAAGATGCTGGGCTGAGGCCCGGCGCTACGTTCAAACCTCAAGACCGGTGATCCTGGGGAAGATTGAGGTGGACCACCTATCCCTGGTTATTCAAAATTGCCAATGAAATCTTGCCGCGAAGACTGATACCGGACCCCGGTCACGGTTAAATGCCGGATTATCGACAAACTCGTAATCCGCGGTCGCATGAATAGCTTTCCAAATGGGGAAATTGTAGTAGGCTTCCATGACTTTTTCGCTCCCATAGGTCAACCTACCGTCGCCGTCAACTATGTCCGTGCCGCCTGCCTCAAGATATTGTTGCGCGCTGTTCGAGGCACCACTTGCGACGAAGGCGAGTCCGAAGCTGTCGTTGCTGCGTCGCCAAGCGGCACCGTTAACGCTCGCTCCGAACGATGCCGTCCAATTCGCATCGGTGTACATCCACCCCTCTGTTTGCCCATTATTCCAGCCGAGGCGCGAGAACAGGCCGACATTCTTTGCGAGCTCTTGTTCCCAATTCAACCCGAAACCGTACTTGCGGCGGTAAGCACGAGCTGCCGAGAGGTCCGCTGCTGGACCGTTGGCCTCCAGAATGAGAGTCGCTTCCCGGTAACTAATCATGTGGCCTTCATCCAGCCAGGCCAAGAACCGAAGCGCCCCCGGATGAACGTTGGCATCGTAACGGCGATCAAATTCCGCGATCGTTCCCCAGGAACGTAAGAATTGACCATCGCCTCCCGCATGAGGCCACGTGAGAACCTGGTCGTCAGCCGTAAAACCATTCTTGGAAAATGGCACTTGGAAAAATCCAGAACGGAGGGCCCATTTCGGTTGGTTTAGTTCCATGGCAATTCCGGTGGTGTAGCCGACGCTATCGGACGGAAAATCCCACGCAAGATTTGTATTCATCGCCCAATTCAAGAACTGAGCGTGCGGGTCTTGTGCGTAAACGTTGTGGTCGAATATGTCCGTGGGAGTGAACCGACCGAAGGTGAAAGTCAGCCGCGAGATGTCCTGCTTGCCAGCGAGTGTGAGAGGGCCATCCGGTACGGACTCCTGTTTGCCCCCGAAACCGATCGTTTCGCGGATGAACAGGTGTGCGAACATGAAGTGGGGGTTCGTGGTGCCGAGCTTAAAGGCATCACCGTTGGGAAATGCTTCGATGCCTTCCGTGCGACTCAGGCCGAAGCCCTGCCACAGGAGCCCGTCTGCGTGTACTTCGCCGCCATGCCATAGTCGTGCGCCGAAAAACAGGTCCGATGTGAATGTTTCCTGAACTTCGCCCGCGCTGTTCAAACTATTCACACCGGAATACTTGGCTGGGAAACCGGGGTCGCCCTGCACGGTTTCGGTGACTTGACCTTGGAGATTCCAGTTTTGGGTGTTTGAATTCACGTCCTGTGCGTGGACGGGAACACAAACGAATAAACAGAAACGTAGTGCGAAAGCCGCGATCAGACGAATTGCACATCGGCGCCAGGGCATTTCTTGCCTTTCCGAGCCAATTTCAAACGCTTGAACAACCCACCAGGCACTGGTCCACGAAAAGTCTTCAGCGTTGACACCCCGGACAAACCACCGTAGCGATTGAACACACCCGTCCACTCAAGCCGGACATAGGGACTGCCCCACCATTTCGGTCAGTTGTCGAGTGGAGGTCTTTGCAGAGAGGCAGACGTTCCCACTCACTCGGGTTTGTCTATTCCGCGGGAGCGAGCGGAATTCAGGAGTGCGATGTGCTACGCTCGCCGATCACGGAGTTCCAGGTGACCGCTACTACCAGGAGGTTCCGGTTCTTTATTTCGCTTTTCCATATATAATTCTTTCGTGTTCCTGGGCCATACGATACCGGCCCTAGGTTAAATACCATACCCCCACTAGGTAGTCAATCACAGATGTCACATACATCGCGAGAAAAATTGGATCTTGTCAATCGAACGAAGAAAGTCATTGGGCAGCTGGAGGCCATTTTGCGCGCCCTCAATGAGGATGAACAATGCGCAGACGTTCTTCAGAGACTCGCGGCAGCAAGGGGATCCATCAACAGTCTTATGGCCGAACTCATGGAAGACCACATTCGCAACCATATGCCGAGGAACAGCAAATCTTCTGAAGAAGCTACCGATGATCTGATTGGGATTGTGCGAACCTACCTGAAATAGCGGTCCGCAAGCCGGACCTTGCATGGTACCGCTCCCGTCCAGCAATTCCAGACGATGCCGCCAGGATCAAAACTCGACGCTAGCCGCCGAGTCGTGCCTGGATAGCGGTGATCGGCTCGGCATGCGTGGGTTCCATCTATGCGTGCCGGGCGGAAGTCCGGCGGACGCGTGAACCTTTGAATCTAAGACCGAAGATGCCGGATGAGGCCCGATGGTACGTTTCAACCTAAGGCTAAACCTAAGGCCAAAGATGCCGGGCTGAAGACCGGCGGTGCGTTTAAACCTGACGACCTGAATTCGTTCAGTTCCCTTCCCGTGTAGAATGCTGGGCGGTTCGGGAGGCGGACTCGATGAAGCGGATTCTGACGCTGGCAATGATTGTCGTCGGGACGTGCGCGGTCGGCGCGGCGAAGCGGGCGGATACGGCCGGGGAGAAAATGCGAACGGCGGCGACGCCGGTAAACCTAAAGGCTGAAGATGCTGGGCTTAAGACCCCGGCGCTGCGCTTAAACCTAAAGACCGAAGATGCCGGGCTTAAGACGCCGGCGCTACATTTAAACCTAAAGATAAACCCAAAGACCGAAGATGCCGGGCTGAAGCCCGATGGTACGTTTAAACTCAGGCGGGCGCAGCAAGCAGCGCCCCTACAAAGGCAAAACCGCTGGCGAGAGGCCGACGGCGCGTTTGAACCTAAGGCCGAGGATGCCGGGCTGAAGCCCGGCGGTACGTTTAGACCTGAGGCGGGCGGTTCGCAACCGGGTAGCGCGACGTTGCCGGCGCGGAAGGTGGCGGTGACGTTCGACGATTTGCCGGCGGCTGCGGCGGCGCATATGACGGGAGCGGAAATTGACGACATGACGGCGCGACTGCTCGGGACGTTGAAGCGGGAAAAGATTTCGGCGGTGGGATTCGTGAACGAGGCGAAGCTTTACCGCTTCGGCGACGTGGACGCGCGCATCAAGGCGTTGCAGATGTGGCTTGACGACGGCTTCGAGCTGGGCAACCACACGTACAGCCACGCGTCGCTGAACAAAGTAGGCCTGCAAGCCTGGGAAGAAAACGTGATCGAAGGCGAGCCCGTGCTGAAGCTGCTGCTGGCGCAGCACCACATGACGTTGCGTTATTTCCGCCATCCGTATCTGGACGCGGGGCTCGACCTGAATACGAGGCGCGCGTCGGAGGAGTTTCTTGCCTCGCGCGGCTACACCGTCGCGCCAGTGACGATGGACGCGTGGGACTGGATGTTCGCGCCGGTCTACGCCGCCGCCAAAAAACGAGGCGACACGGCCGAGGCGAACAAAGTGGTGCAGGCGTATCTCGACTATTCCAATGCGATGTTCGATTACGACGAGAAATTCTCGAAGCAACTGATCGGCTATGAGCCGAAGCAGGTGCTGCTGCTCCATGGCACGGAGCTCGAAGCGGACCACTTTGGAGACCTGGCGGCGCTTCTGCGCAAGCGGAACTACACGTTCATCACGCTGGATGAGGCGCTGACGGATTCGGCCTACAATTTGCCGGACAGGTACGTCGGCGAAGGAACGGGCTGGCTCGATCAGTGGGCGATCACGCAGGGGAAAATGCCGCCGAACGAGCCGCCGTTTCCAGCGTGGGTGGAGGAACGCGCGAAGGCGCTGCACCAGGCGCAGGAGCAGATGCCCTAACGGTTGGTTGAGGAATGTGGAGTTAGCATGCCGGCACATGCGCGGAGGCTGTTTTTTATTTTGCAGCCTCCATTGGCGCTTC
Organism: Candidatus Acidiferrales bacterium; assembly: GCA_035307985.1. Classification (GTDB taxonomy): domain Bacteria; phylum Acidobacteriota; class Terriglobia; order Acidiferrales; family UBA7541; genus Palsa-295. The sequence continues at coordinate 4,726 of DATGHM010000236.1, read as the reverse complement.
GGAGGTCGAGTGGCAGGCTAAAGAGGAGGGACAGCATTCGAAGATTTTTGTTTTGCAGCCTCCATCGGGGCTTCGGACATCGGCTAGCGAGTTGGCATGGCACGGCTACCTTCGTATTCAGAACGGGCGGGTCTCGCCACGGCGAGCAGGTTGAGACCCGCCCCTACAAAAATGCAAAGGCGAAGCGCGAGACCCGGCCCTACGGGAAAGGATTTTTGATGCGCTGCCGAGGAAAGGACTTTCTGATGCGCTGGCGAGGAAAGGATGGTGGAAAAGTGCGACTGTGGCGGAACGGCAGAGCTTTACTACAGAGAGCACAGAGAAGGACAGAGAGAGGACGGGGAGCGCCGGGAGTAATTGTCGTTTTGCTGCTGGTGACGCTGAGCGCCGCCGCATGCTTCGCGCAGGCGGAGCCGGCGGAGAGTGCCGCGAACGCGCCCATCGCGGGTCCCGTCGGCCGCCACGGCGGGCAGGCGCCGTTGCGCGTGGCGATTGCGGGACTGGTTCACGGGCATGTTTTCGGATTTTTCCAGCAATATCTGCATAGTCCGCTGATCCAGATTGTGGGAATCGAGGAGCCGGACCATGCGTTTGCGTTGCGCGTGGCGGAACGCTACAAGATCAACACCGATCTTCTCTATACCGATCTGGACGAGATGCTGGCGAAGACGCATCCGCAGGCGGTGCTGACGTACACGGACACGTTCGATCACAGGAAAGTGGTGGAAACCTGCGCGCGGCATCACGTGGACGTGATGATGGAAAAGCCGCTGGCGGTGAGTTTTGCGGACGCGCGAGCGATGGAGCGGGCGGCACGCGACGGGCACATTCAGGTGATGGTCAACTACGAAACGACGTGGTACCCGAGCAATCGCGAGGCGTACGACCTGCTGCATGGGGATGCGATCGGTCCGTTACGGAAGTTCGTGGCGCGCGACGGGCACAGCGGGCCGAAGGAGATTGGCGTGGGACCGGAGTTTCTGTCGTGGCTGACGGACCCAAAGCTGGACGGCGGGGGAGCGCTGTTCGATTTTGGCTGCTACGGCGCGGACCTGGTGACATGGCTGCTCGACAACGCGCGACCGATGACCGTGACGGCGGTGACGCAGCACATCAAGCCGGACGTTTATCCGCGCGTCGATGACGAAGCGACGATCGTGGTGACGTATCGGAAGGCGCAGGCGATCATTCAAGCGTCGTGGAACTGGCCGTTCGATGTGAAGGATATTCAGGTGTTCGGGAAGACGGGATACGTCAAGACGGTGCAGCGCGACCGGGTGCTGGTGCGACGTAAAGGAGAGCGCGAGGCGCAGGAATCAACGGCGAAGGCAATTCCCTTGCCGGATGACGACGAGATCGCGTATTTGCGCGCCGTTGTGCTGGAGGGGAAAAAGCCGGAAGGGCCGACGTCGCTCGAGACGAACATGATCGTCACGGAAATTCTGGATGCGGCGCGAGAATCGGCGGCAACGGGGAAAACGATTCGGCTTGCGGTGAGGTGAGCGAGAATCCAGAGCGCGTTAAGAAGGCGAAGGGCGGGTGCTGCCGAGATAGCAGGTGACCCGCCCCGAGCTAGAGAGAAGTTGTCGGGATGGTGCGGCCCTCGGCGGAAGAAGGGACCACCTTGGGATCCGGCCGCCACAAAAATGAGGGCGGGTCGGAAACCCGCCCTTACGGAGGAACAATAGTCGGCATGCCAGCGGGGAGGGCGACGGACCTGACAGGCCTCAGGTTCGAAGACCTGAACTACATTCCTGGTTTGCCGCGTCCCGGCGTCAGTTTGCGGCGCCGGCCAATTCGGGCACGTCCGCGCCGGATTTCGAGTGCTTGGCGCGCTCGATTTCGATGCGGCCCTTGAAATAGGCGCCGTCTTCGATGCTGATGCGCGCCGTCGTGATGTCGCCGGTGACCGAGCCGTCCTTCTTGATCTCGACGCGGTCGCTGGCGTGAAGATTGCCCGTCAAGTTGCCGTAGACGACCACTTCGCGAGCCCAAACTTCCGAGCTCAGCTTGCCGGTGCGGCCGACCGTGAGGCGCTGGCCATTGAGGACGACCGAGCCTTCCAGTTTGCCGTCGATCTGAAGATCCTCTTCGCCGGTGACCTTGCCCTTAATTTCAATGCTCGCGCCGAGAGACGAGACAGCGCGTGATGCCGGGGCGCTGGGGCGTGTTGACACCGTCGAGGCCGGAGCCGATTGCGGCGGCTGCCAGGCTGGCTGTTGAGCGGGCGATGACCCGGGTGCATCCGACTGCTTATTCCACATGGTTCCTCCATTCAAATCGAAAGAAATGAAAGCTGTTCCGCACAATCCCGAACTGCCATCACTCTAACGCGCAAACGATGGGCGAGAACGGCGACGTGGGGGCGTCTTGCTCATTGCGGAACCTGTCCGAACGGACAGGCGGCGTTCGGCTGGCGGGCTACGCCGGCGGAGATCACGCGCAAACGTGACGGGGGATACGGCAATGGCCGAAGAAATGTGGGAAACGTTTGAAGCCCGGGACGGATTGAACTTCCGGGCCTGAGTTCTTCCCCGCCGCGCTTCTTCGCCGAACGTGCGGAATGTGGCGACCGGAGAGAACGCAGGCGCGCCAGCGGCATCGCCCTCTGATTCCAAGAAAAGAGAGGAGCAACATGTTCGCGCGTCATATCACTTTGCAACTGAAGCCGAATTTCGAGAAAGAATTTCCGATCGTTTTCGAGAAGGACATCATACCCGTTCTGCGCCGGCAGAAGGGCTTTCTCGAAGAACTGCTCCTGGTCACCCCCTTCAAGAATGAAGCAGTCGCCATCAGCCTGTGGGAAGAGAAAGAAAACCCCGAGGCCTACCACAAGCAGGTTTACCCCGAATTTTCGAAGATCATCGCGAAGTTTGTCGTAGAGCCGCCCGTCGTCAAGATGTACGAAGTGGAGTACGCAACGTACCGGAAGTTCGCAACCGTGACGGTCTAGCGACCGGCGCGTTTCGTTCCTGGATGTCGTCTGAGAGGACGCTCGAAACAAGAGGGGAAAAGGGGCGAGAGAGCGCGTTCCCACCCCTCTTGCGTTTTTGCTACGCGTTGTCGATCTGGGCGCGCTGGAGACGGTCGGAGTAATCGATGTAAAGCGTCTTCCATTCGGAGTAGAAATCCAGCGCGGCATCGCCTGATTCGCGATGGCCGTTGCCGGTATTCTTGATGCCGCCGAAGGGAAGATGAGTTTCGGCGCCGATGGTGGGCGCGTTCACGTAGACGATGCCAGTCTCGAGATCGCGCTGGGCCTGGAAGGCCTGGTTGACGTTGCGCGTGTAGATTGCGGCGGAAAGCCCGTAGGTGACGCCGTTCGCGATTTCGAGGCCGTCGTCGAAGGACTCGAACGGAATCACGGAAACGACCGGACCGAAGATTTCCTCCTGGCAGACGCGCATCCGCGGATCGCAGTCGGTGAAGATGGTGGGCTCGTGGAACCAGCCGCGCGCGTAGTCGCCGGTGTCGAGGCGATGGCCGCCGGTGGCGAGTTTGGCGCCCTCGTTTATGCCGATCTCGACGTATTTCATCACCGTGTTGAGCTGCTGCTCGTTGATCACCGGCCCCATGTTCGTGCGAGGATCGAGGCCGTCGCCGACCTTCAGCGACTCGGCGCGTTCCACGAATTTGCTTACGAACTGCGAATAGATTTTCTTTTGCACGGCGACGCGGCTGGCGGCCGTGCAGCGCTGTCCCGCCGTGCCGAAGCCGCCCCAGATGGCGCCGTCGACGGCGAGATCGAGATTGGCGTCGTCCATGACGACGATGATGTTCTTGCCGCCCATTTCCAGGTGGCATTTCTTGAAATCCGGAGCGCACGCTTCGCTGACGATGCGGCCGACTTCGGTTGATCCCGTAAAACTGACCAGCCGGACGTCCCGCGTTTCCAGGATGGCCTTGCCGACCACAGTTCCCTTCCCGAAGACAACGTTGAGCACGCCGCGCGGAAGGCCGGCCTCTTCGAGAACCTCGGCGAGATTGTGGGTCGAGAGCGGCGTATCTTCGGCGGGCTTGATGACGACGGTATTGCCGCACACGAGCGCGGGCATGATTTTCCACGAGGGAATGGCCATGGGGAAATTCCACGGAGTGATCAGACCGGTGATGCCAATGGGCGAGCGGACAGACATAGCAAATTTGTTCGGCAACTCGGAAGGCGTGGTATGGCCGAAGAGGCGGCGGCCTTCGCCGGCCATCAGGTAGGTCATGTCGATGGCTTCCTGGACGTCGCCGCGGGTTTCGTCGAGGATCTTGCCCATCTCGCGGGTCATGTCGTGCGAGAAGTCTTCCTTCCGCTGAATCAGAATCTGCGCCGCGCGGAACATGATTTCAGCGCGCTTAGGCGCGGGCGTGAGCCGCCAGTCCTTATAGGCATCGCGAGCCGCTTGGGTGGCCAGAGCGACGTCGCCGGGGGAGGAAGCGGGAAAGATTCCAATCAGCTCGTCCTTATTGGCCGGATTGCGGTTCTCGATGGATTCTCCGCTTCGCGATTCAACCCATTCGCCATTAATGAAATTCTTGTAGGTTTTCAGAGCGTAGGACGTAGCCATGCGTAATCCTCCCCAGCGTGAACGATTGGGTTGCCGTTCCGATCAGCAGGCGATGCGCAATCGAGAATTTAGAGTAACAAGCGGAGCGCGACGGCGTCAACGCGATGCGTCATTGAGTCGTCGTGTCATCTGAACAAGGCACCACGACCCGTCATTAGGAGGTGATGCAG
>DATGHM010000235.1:0-7955 GCA_035307985.1 Candidatus Acidiferrales bacterium | reverse complement strand
CGCGCATGGAAGAGCTTTGGAACGAGTCGAAGGCGAAGGCATGAGCCGCACGGACAAGATCGAGATTGCGCCGCACTTCTCGGAATTGTGCGACGGCCGAATCCTCCTTCACGTCGCTCCTGAGGGCGGACCGCATGCCTGAGCAGAAAGCGACACCGGCCGACATAGAAATCCGCCTCTGCAGCGCGTTCTCTGAGTATGAGGAGTGCGAGCGCTTGCAGGCGATCGTCTGGGGCGAGGACCTGGTTATCAGCGCGTCCATCTTCGTGGTTGCGCACCACACGGGCGGACAGGTGATCGGCGCGTTCGATGGGAAGAACCTGGTCGCTTTCACGATGGCCCTCGCCGGAGTTCGGGGGGGTGAGCCGTTCCTTCATTCACATATGACGGCCGTGCTCGCCGAGTATCGCGATCGCGGCGTCGGCCGCCGCTTGAAGCTGTTCCAGCGCCAGGATGCTCTCAAGCGCGGCATTGTCCTGGTGGAGTGGACGTTCGATCCGTTGGAGCTCAAAAACGCCTATTTCAACCTCGTTCGTCTGGGCGCCATCGCTCGCCGCTTCATTCCGAACTGTTACGGGGTAACGGAAAGCCCCCTTCATGCCGGGCTGCCCACCGACCGGCTGGTGGCGGAATGGTGGCTCGATTCGGCGCGCGTCAAAAATATCCTCGCGGATAACCCTTTGCCCGTGAAAGGACCGGTGGCCCGCATATCGCTCCCATCGAATCTCGGCGAGATAAAATCCGGCGATCGCGAATCGGCGGCCCGCGTCCAATCGACGGCCGGCGAGCAATTTCAAAAATACTTTCGTAGCGGCTGTGTGGCCACGAGCGTGGAAACGCAGGGCGCGACGACCGATTACATCCTGGAGCCGGTCGCTGCCGTCGCAGGGGTAAAACTCCCCGAAATTCAGGAAGATTGAGTCAGGCGAATCGAATGCGCGTAGACAAACTTACCCTTCGCGAAATTCATCTCGAGCTACTCGAGCCCTTTCAGACGAGCTTCGACACGTCGAAAGAGCGCCGCATTCTTCTGATTGAAGCCCACGTGGATGGCGTGACCGGCTGGGGTGAATCCACGGCCGGCGAAGACCCGTTCTATTCCTACGAAACGGTCGAGACGGCCTGCCATATCATCCGCGATTTCATCTGGCCCATGCTGCGGGGCAGGGAATTCGCCTCCGCCTCAGAAATCTGGGATTCGCTTGCGCGAATCCGAGGCCACAACATGGCCAAGGGCGGCGTCGAAACCGCACTCTGGGATGCGGAAGCCAAGCTGAAAGGTGTCCCACTTGCGAAGCTGCTTGGCGGCACACGAGAAGAAATTCCCTGCGGCGTTTCCATTGGCATTCAGCCCTCCATCGACGTCCTTATCTCGAAGGTCGAACGCGAACTCGCGGCCGGCTACCAGCGGATCAAAATCAAGATCAAGCGCGGCCTGGAGGTCGAGCCCGTGCGGGCCTTGCGCGGACGTTTCCCTCGCATTCGCCTGATGGCCGACGCGAATTCCGATTACACGCTGGCCGATGCGCCGCTCCTGAAACAGCTGGATGCTTACCACCTGATGATGATCGAGCAGCCCTTAGGCTGGGACGACTTCTACTCGCACGCCGCTCTGCAGCGCCAGCTCGAAACGCCCATCTGCCTCGACGAATGCATCCACGATATCGAGCACGCCCGCGCCGCAATCGAACTGGGCGCCTGTCGCATCATCAACATCAAGCTTGGCCGCGTCGGGGGCCACACGGCTGCGCGCCGTCTCCATGACCTGTGCCAGTCCAAATCCATTCCCGTCTGGTGCGGCGGCATGCTCGAATCCGGGATCGGACGCGCGCACAACATCGCCATGTCGTCGCTGCCGAACTTTTCTTTACCCGGCGACGTTTCCGCCAGCCGCCGCTACTGGGACCAGGACATCATCGAGCCGGAAGTGGAAGTGTCGCGGCAGGGAACCATCCGCGTTCCCTCGACTCCGGGAATCGGCTACACGCCACGCCTCGATCGCATCGAATCCCTGACGCGGCGTCGCGAAGTCCTCGACTAACCACTGGCATGAGTCGAATCCGAACGAGCGGGAATTGAATACGTCACCTGCCGAAGCGCCCTCTTTAACCGGCCGCCGCCCGACCTCATTCATGCTCGCTTGCGGACTCGCCGCCGTGCTGCTGATGTGGACGGTGAATTACATCGTGGCCAAAATCGCCCTGGCTCATTTGGATTTGCTGACGCTGATCGCCTTCCGCTTCGAAATCGCCGGCGCGGTTATGCTGGGAATCTATCTCGCCCGCAAGCGCCGCATGGCCTTACAGCGCCGCCACGTGGGGATATTTGCCTGGCTGGTCTTCTTTGGTGTGATCGTGAACCAGGGACTGTTCACGGCCGGATTGAATTACTCGACGACTTCCCATTCCGTTATCATTGTCGCTATCGACCCGATATTGATTCTCGTGCTGGCGCGCGCGATGGGCATCGAGTCGCTCTCCGCGGGGAAAATCGTCGGCATGGGACTCGCTTTTGCCGGCATTGTGCTCCTGGAAGTCGAGCAGGGTCCGCACGTGCACTCGCCTCTGCTGATGGGAGACCTGATCACGCTGGGTGGAGCGATCGGCTTTTCTATCTATGCTGTCCTGGCGAAGCGCGTCACGCCCGACTACGATGCGGTCGCTCTCAACACATTCAATCTAGTGGGCGCCGCAATCGTTTTCCTGCCGGTCGCGATCCATCAGGCGATTCGCCTCGATTGGCGAGGCGTCGCGTGGCAGGGGTGGGCCGGCCTGCTCTACATGGCGCTGTTCACTTCGGTGCTTGCATATCTAACGTTCTACTGGGCCCTCCGCCACATGGAGCCGTCTCGCGTCGCGGTAATCAACTATCTCCAACCCGTTCTTGTGATCCTTCTCGCTTCCGCTTTTCTCGCGGAACACCCCTCCCGTCATCTTTTGACTGGAACGGTGTTCGTCCTTGCCGGCGTTTATCTGGCCGAACGCGGGGCGCGCATCGTCTAAAGCGTTTCTATGGGAATTTCGAAAGCGGGCATCGATCGCGCACGGAAGCCGTTACCCGCAGGCCGGGAGTCAGTCTTCGAGGATCTTGCGAAGCGAGCTGTGGATTTTGATTCCTCCGTTGTACTGGATGAATCCCAGCCGCCGGAACTTGTTCATGAAGAAGTTGATCCGCTGCCGTGTCGTCCCCACCATCTCCGCCAGGTTGTCCTGGCTGACGGCGCCCAGAATCGAAGGCCCTTTTTTCGCATTCTGATAACTGGCCAGAAGTAACAGGATTCGCGCGAGCCGCTTCTCGCTCGAATTGAACATGTGGTCCACAAGGTCCTGCTGGATCCGGTGGTTCCTCGCGAGGAGATAATTCAGGAATTGCGCTGAGACGGCTTTCTCATCCTCCAGCAATCGCAGCATCATGTCGCGGCGGATCGCGGTCGCAACCGTGGAAACGATGGCCACCGCGGAAGTTGAGTGAGTTTCCTGCCCCGTGATGCATTCTTCGCCGAAAAAATCACCTTGCCCGAGGATGCCTAGCACCGCGGCCCGGCCGCGCTTCGATACGGTCGTCAGCTTTACGATTCCGTCTTGAATGTAATAGACCTCTGAGCACCGCTCGCCCTGCGCGAAGATTGTGCTTCCCGGCGAGTGTTTCGCCGTTTTGCTCGACTCGAGCATTTTCGCGGTAAGCGGAATCCCCAGCGCCCCCATTGAAGATGTCATTTCGCTGTTCTTGTTTCGCCTTTCCAGGCCGCAACTGGACCCGAGAACGACCTATTGATGCAGGCTATGCGCCCTGCGCCCGATACCTTGTACTGAACGTTCCTAAGTGCTGTCTGTCCAACATGAGACAGACAGTAAACGGATGCCTCCGTTATTCTCCTCGCCGCTGGGAACACTTGCGGGTGAGGGTTCCTTGACGCTCGGTTACGACATCTTCGAGGCGTTGAAAAACGGCGAAGTTATCTGGGTTGGGTGCGCCGGCACGCTGGACGAGGCAAAAAGTCGAGCCGGGATTCTTGGGTCAACCGGCTCGTCCCGCTACTTTGTGCGCGACGCGAGCACCGGAAAGATCGTCGCCGATACCGCTATAAAGGATTTGGGCGAGGCTTGTGCGTAACACACAGCAAGCGTAATCCGTCGCGGCGTTGCGGGAAATCGGCAAACCTAATCAAAAGACCGCCCTTGTTTCTGTATGAACTCCCCGAAATTGCTATACGCGTCGGTGAACCTTTCCCTGAAACTCGGGAGATTACCCGGCGACCGGTGGCGCATCTGACGCTGGTTGTGTGCTTTACCCTAAATGCGGGGAGATGCCTACTTGGTAGGGGATTGCTCGCCGAAAACCCGGGATTCGGCTGTACTCGACTGCAACATCCCTGCGCTGCCCGCGCTGGCGCTCGCTGATGAGACCTTCGGTTCTGGAATTGCCTCCTGCACCGTCGGAGGAGAAAAGTCCGACGGTTCCTCCCCTCGGCACCCCTCTGGGACCGGAATGAGGACTTCGAGAACTGTGGTCTGACCCTCGGATTGAATGTTCAGGTTTCCCCCGAGCTCTTCGATACGCTCGCGCATCCCAGCCAATCCCACGCCGACGCCGCCCCGGATTCGCCGGAATTTCTCGAGTATCTCCGTGGAAATCCCTTTTCCGTGGTCCGTGATCCGCAGAGTCACAACGTGTTGAAGCCTGCGCGCCACGATCTCAGCCGTGGAACTTCCCGAGTGCCGGTGAATATTCGTCAGGCTCTCTTGCAGCACGCGGAACAGCGCCAGTTCCACTTCGTCGGGCGTTCGCGCGAAATCCGGAGCGATCTCGAGCTTCACATCGATCTTGCTCCGCTTCACGAATCCGTCCACGTACCATTTCGCGGCGGATGCGAATCCGAATTCGTCAAGCAGCGGCGGATGCAGCAGATAGGAAAGGGTGCGAGTCTCGTCCAGACTCTGCTGCGTGAGCTCCAGGCATGGCGTCATCATTTCTTGTTGCTGCGCGGTTATCCCTGTCGATTGCGACATCATGTGATCCAGGTTCATCTTCAGGCTCGACAGCAACTGGCCCAAGCTGTCGTGGAGTTCGCGCGCGATGCGCCTGCGTTCCTCGTCCTGCACCTTCAAAAGCCGGCCGCTCAGCTGTCGGACCACCGCTTCCGCCTGTCGCCGCTCCTTCAATTCCATCAGCAGCGTCCAGAACGTCGAAGCCAGGATGAAAACCGTCAACACGAACGCCAGTGCCAGCACCGTTCGTTCCCATTTGTACGTCTTGTTCGAGATTGTTTCTCGCTGTTGGAGCAGCGTCTCCTCACTGGCCTGCGCCCGATCGAGAATTTCCCGCAGTTGCTGCGTTAGCCCGGTCCCTGAGAGCGTCAGTTTCTGTTGCGCGGCTGTTTCTCCGGCCGAATTCATTTTGGCAAGGTTAATCGACTCCTCCAGCAGGCCCAAACGTTGCTCGATCAGCGGCCGCACCTGCTCGATCCTCTTCTGCTGCGTGGGATTGTCGGTCGTCATCTGGGCCAAATTCTCGAGGTCAAGCGGAATTCGACGGGAAGATTCATCGTAAAGAGGAAGCTCAACGGGATCCTGGGAAGAAACAAACGCCAGGCGCGCCGCTTCGGCGGTGGCCAGATCCGAACGCAGTCGGGTCAGCCAGGTGGCGACTTGCTGCGTGTGCGAAACCCAATCCTCGCTCGAGGCATAGCGCTCCGTGGTCACATCAGCAGCGACGGCAATGCCTACCAAGACCACTACCGCCGAACTGAAAACCAGCCACAGAGTGCGTCCCGAGATACGCCTCATCGAACCTCAAAATGGAAGTCCGCCAACGGCGACTCCTGTGGCGGTTTTCCCAAGAACATAGTGAGGCAAAAAAGGTTACCAAGCAATGTCACTGTCGTCAAACAGTGGATTCAACTGGCAGAGAATCAACGGATTGTGCTTTCGATTTTGTATCGAGGGCGCGCCCGCCCCCATCACTTTGCTGGCGCAGCTCAGATTATGGCGTGGCCGCCACAAAAGGCGTTACCGATTGAATGAAGAAAAAGGAACTGCGTTTTGCCAGCCGGAATGACCGCGAGAATCTCGAAAAGAAGGACGGTAGACGGTCCGAGCGGCATCGATTGAGCAGGCCCGGGAAGGCCGTCGCTCGCTGGAGCTTTGGGCGCCGTCGTCAGGCTGCTCCCGCGCGTTCGCGCCTCATCTCCACAACGGGCGCAAAAACGTGCCAAAAATCTCCCCCACCCTGGGTGAATTCGATCGCAACGTGCTTCTTCCCGCGGCCCGTGCCGTGCACAGACACGATCCGGGCTTCCCGCTCTTCGTGCGTGTATCCGTGGACCAGCAGTACCTTCTGCCCACGTTTAACACGAGGGGCGAGAGGCAAAAGACCGCCATGGACGTTGACAGCCTTTGTCACAGTCACTTCGCGAAACGGATGATCTTCCGGGGTGCGCCCGTAAACTCGCACAGGGATCGACAACGGCAGGCGCTTGCAGCGGCGCTTTTCTTCCATAACGTTTCCCCTCTGCTCTGAACATTCAGCCTAACCCAAGCTAATTGCCGCCGCGCCCGATTGCAATAGTACTTCCCGAGGATTCTCACGCTTTTAATCGGTCCGTAACCTCTTCCGGGCGATTCGTCGCAACCTGAGACATGCGCTAGCACTCAGCTATGGATCGGCGCGGCGCCGTGCCGTCGGATATTCCTACGCGGCCCGTGCCGTCGTCCCGGCGCGGTCGGATGAAGTATGCATCCGCGAGTAAAATCGGTGAGTGCACGCGTTGCAGCGATATGGCCGCACTCCGAGCCACGATAGGCAGCTCTCCAACGGCTTTCTGTGCGAACGATGCACTTCTGCGCTACCGCAGTGCGGGCATCTTGGTTTAAGAACGGGCTCAGTCGTCGGCATCAGTTCTCCGCGTGCTCCAGGTAAGTCACTAGACTAAGTCCCGAGCCGGTCCTAGCACTATGGGGGAAAACCTGTAGATCGCCATGTGGATTTCCTGTACTAAATATAAATCAACGCCAGCCGGGTTTATAGCGAGAAAAAATAACTGAGCAAGGGCAGCCATTCTTGAGCGACTCACGATCCCGGTTCGGTTTCTGTTTGGTTGTCGAACGAATCGGGCACTTTCCGGCGCAGACTCGCCTTCATCCGCGATCCTCAAAAGTTCAAGCGATGCTTTCATTGTTGTGACGCAATGTCGTCGCACGATCTTTACCTGCGCGCCCAGCCTCCGCCCAATTCCAAGTCCTTGCAGGGCGGCTTTCGCCTCAAGCTGCCGCAACGATTTTCCGTTGGGACAGTTTGCCTTGTAACCAAACTCGCCTCCGCGCTAGACTCTGTCGCCACACGCGCATCGGTCGTTAATCAGCCGCCCATGATCCATGCAGATCTCGCGGCGGAGAGATTGCCGCGATCTGTTCTGCGGGAAATGGATGAACGCACAGTCGCCACCAAAACGCATCGCCATCATTCCGGGCGATGGCATCGGTAAGGAAGTGATCCCCGAGGCCGTAAAGGTCCTCAAGGAAGCTGCATCTGTCTTCGACCATCCCGTCGTGCTCACCGACTTCGATTGGGGCGCCGACCGCTATCTTCGCGACGGCACGACTCTCCCTGGCGGCGCCGTCGAAATGTTTGAGAGGGATTTCGAGGCGATCCTGCTCGGCGCGATGGGCGATCCGCGCGTCCCTTCCAACCAGCACGCGGCCGATATTCTCCTCGGCCTGCGCTTCAGGCTCGACCTCTACGTCAACGCGCGTCCCTGTGCGCTGTTCGACAGGCGCTTCACACCGCTGAAAGACCGAACTGAAGAAGACGTAAATTTTATCGTCTTCCGCGAGAACACCGAAGGCCTCTACGTTGGCGTGGGCGGCTTTTTCAAGAAGGGAACTGCCGAGGAAATCGCCACTCAGGAAGACGTCAACACGCGCCGCGGCGTCGAACGCATCATTCGCTACGCCTTC
>DATGHM010000234.1:0-19553 GCA_035307985.1 Candidatus Acidiferrales bacterium | reverse complement strand
TGAAGAAGGGCGGCGGAGGCGAACCGAAGGGCGAGCTCGCGGACGCCGTCAAGAGTTCCTTCGGCAGCTTCGCCGACTTCAAAACGAAATTCAATCAGGCGGCCACCACCCGCTTCGGCTCCGGCTGGGCCTGGCTGATGTCCAAGGGCGGCAAGCTTACCATCGAGTCCACGGCGAATCAGGACAACCCGATCATGGACGGCGGCAAGGCTTTCTTCGGCCTCGACGTCTGGGAACACGCCTACTACCTGAAATACCAGAACCGCCGGCCCGAATACATCGAGGCCTGGTGGAACGTGATCAACTGGGACCAGGTCGCGGAAAACTTCAACCACGCGAAAAAGTGACAGCATATTCCGCCGTCATCCCGAACCCGGCCCGCATTCCGGGACGCGCGTGAGGGATCTGCTTCCATGCCTGTCTCGTTTCCTACTGCTTGCTGGGGCGGGTTTTAAACCCGCCCCCGCTTCTACTCTTGCGAAGAAACTCGCCGACAAAATCTCCCTTCCCGATTACCAGCGGACATCGGCGGCCAGTCGCGATGACCACTGCGCGAGGGAAAGGAATTGGATCAACTTGGCGGCCGGCGTATCTTGTTTGAGGAGGAAGGAGACGTACATGAGACTCACCAGCCTTCGATGGTTCGCATTTCTACTGATTCTGCCCTTTTTCGGGCTTTGCAGCGGGCCGCTTGCCGCCACTCAGCACGACATTCCCTCGATCAGCGGAGATGTGGGCACGTGTCGCGCCTCGTTCACGGTCAACGACTCTTCGAAAGAAGCCCATTTACGATGCCAAGATTGACGTGACTCTGCACTACGGCTTCATGAATTTGCGCAAGACGGAACTCGAGGTGGCCACGAACGGCGACGGCAAGGCTCGCGTCACGGGCCTGCCGAATTTCCCGAAGAAGCCGCTCGAGTTTGTGGTGAAGAGCGGCACCATCTCGAAGCTCGTCACCGATGATCCTTCGACGAATTGCGACGCGGCCTTCGACGTCACCCTGGCTGTGCGCTAGCGGTTCCGGGTCTGCGGTTAAGACCCGGGCCTCTTCGAGCCTTAGTGCGCCCAAATCTTCGCGGAGTCCGTTTCGTAGGGGTAGACGTGGACCATCCAGCAGAAGATTTGCGGAATCCAGCGGCCGTCCGCTTCGCGACATGCCTGCTTCGTCGCGATCGAACCATCGGCGCCGAATTCCTTCCAGTTCACGTCCTGCATTTTCTCGCCTCTCGGTGGCAGGCAGAGATTCACATGCTTGTGCCAGCGCGCGACGCTGAGCGGCACGCGCTCGTTCAACTGGTCATCCGTGAAGTTCTTCGGCGCCGTGAACATCGCGCCTTCCAGCACGTACGTGCCCTTCACCTTTTTGTAGGGTAGAGACGTCGGATGCGCCGGATCGAACGTGAAACGCGCCTTGAACGCGTTCCAGTAATTCGTGAAGTGGTAATGCTTTTGCGGAACGTGGGGGAGGAAGATTCGATAACCGTCGGCCAGCGCGACGCGGTAATCCTTGTACTTTTCGATTGATTCGCGCGCGGTTTTCACAATCTCCGCGGCGCGTTCGTCGTCGCCCGCGCTCTTGGGACGCAGGCTGGTCATGAACATGTGCCGGTCCATGTTTCCCGACATATGCATTGAATCGGACATCGCGTTCATGGCCGCGCGCCCGGCATCTGACTTGGCTTCCGTTTTCTGTTGCATCTCGCCGGAGGTCATTCCGGGCCATCGCGCCCTGGCTCTGCTGCCACTCGCTTTGCGAAGGCTGCGATTCCTGCGCTCCGGCGCTCGACACCAGGAGCAGCAGAATCGTGATCAACGCGACTGCGGCGATTCGTCGTGGCATCGTGGTTTCCTCTATTTCAAGTAACGCCCGCCGATCGGGAAAGTTTCACTCTTTCGAAGGACGCCGAAGACAGATGAGGAGGCCCGAATTTTCGGGCCTCCATGGGGGTGCAGCAGGATACACCTGTACGTAAGCCGGGCGAGTGCGCGTCTAGTTTCCCGGCCGCTTAATCAAACCCGAGCGCGCGGGAAAAGTTGCGGCCATCCGCGACTGGTCGCGCAATTTGCGGCGTGGCCCGCGCGAACGCATCCGAATCGAAAAGCCCTGCCGGGTCATCGGATCGCAGGTGTTTGGCGAGCGGGCTCAGCCGTGGGGTGGTATCTCCCAGCGGGTTCGGGGGGAGGGTGACCCATATTTCTCTTTCGCGAAAGCCAGCCTTGACGCTCGCCCGGAAATCTGTAAACTGCATTTTCTGTCATGGCGACTGCGTCAAATCCGCTCGACGATGCGATTCAGCAGTTCGAGTTTCCCCAACGGGAAGCTGCGTTCTTCTATGGACTGTTCCTGCGCGGCCACTCCGCGGAGGAACTGCGCCGCGACATCGAAGTCCCGGCCGCCGTTCTCGCCAAATGGGACCGCGAAACGCAGCGCGAGCCGCACCTCCGCCAATTGCTCGAACGAATCGTGGACTACCGCCGCCACGTCCTGGCCATCTTTGAGAACCTCGTAGGACACGACTCTTCCAGGCAGCCGCTCCAGTAGCTGACCCCTCCGCCGCTCTTCCGGATTTCAAGAATGCCTTCGAGGGTTGAAACCCTTCGTATTCAGTAAGTTGCCGGACCTCACCACCCATTTCGGCTCAGGCGCACCCGGCGGTTAATCGATATGTAAACCGCGATACAGAAACCGTTGCCCGCCAGTACTAGCACCAGTACCATAGCGCCCCGCCCGCGGCTTTCGCGAGCATCGCTTCGCAGTCGGAGGTGCTTGGCTTTTTTCCTGAAGCGATTAGACCACTTGGCGCCCATGCCCCAGGTTCAGGACACACCACGTGAGACCTCCATTTGGCTCAAGTACGCGCGGGATTCTTCTAATTGGACTTGTAGCAATTTTGCCTATTGCGGGGTGTAGCGGTGAGCCCGGGGACCGCGCGGCTATTCCCTCGATTCAAGCTCAGCCCGCTAGTCAGACGGTCGCGGCCGGTCATACCGCAAGCTTTGCAGTCGCAGCTGCTGGAACCGCACCCCTAAGCTATCAGTGGCAGAAAAACGGGTCCAACCTTTCCGGAGCCAATTCCTCGAGCTACACGACGCCACCCACGACTAGCGCCGACAATGGATCTACGTTCGACGTAATCGTAAGCAACTCGATGGGCAACGTGACGAGTAACTCGGCCACGTTGACCGTAACCGGCACCCCGCCAACCCTAACAACACAGCCCCAGAGTCAAACAGTCGTGGCCGGTCAAACCGCTACGTTCTCGGTCACGGCGTCGGGCACTGCGCCGCTGAGCTATCAGTGGCAGGTGAACGGTTCGAACATCGCCGGAGCGAACCAATCAAGCTTCACAACGGCGTCGACCACCAGCGCCGACAGTGGATCTACGTTCGACGTGATCGTAAGCAACGTGGTTGGCTCGGTTACCAGTAACACGGCAACGCTGACCGTAAACTCACCCGTTTCCGGCTTTAACTTCGCAAACGGATTTACGTCGTCAGGCCTGACGCTTAACGGCAGCGCCGCGATCAGCGGCAGCCGTCTGCGGCTGACGGATGGCGGGGCAAACGAGACTGGCAGCGCCTTCTTCGACACGCCTGTGGACGTGCGGTCGTTCATCACGGATTTCACGTTCCAGCTGACAAGTGCGACTGCCGATGGGTTCACGTTAACAATCCAAACCAACGGTCCAGCGGCGCTCGGCGCAGGGGGCCAGAGCCTGGGATATGGGTCAAGCGGTTCCGGGACGGGTGGAATAGCGAACAGCATAGCCGTAGGATTCCAGCTCTACGACCAAGCCTTGGGTGCCGAAGTGAGCCGGACCGGCATGTGGACAGGCGGCTCTTCACCCGGGGCTACGCCTGGTACCGACACGACGCCAGCCGGGGTAAATCTGCACTCGGGCGACGTGATGGCCGTGCACCTCACCTACGACGGCACCACGCTCGCCTGGACAATCACGGATACCGCGACCAACTCGATGTTCCGCATCAGTTTCCCAGTGAATATCCCGAATCTCGTGGGAGACAATGCGGCTTACGTCGGCTTCACCGGCGGTACCAGCTCGAATACGGCTGTTCAGGACATTCTCACGTGGACATACAACGCCGTGCCGGTGGCAGCGTTTCAATGGCCGGTTGACACCCCTGTCACCTACGCTCCCTCCTCCTGTGGAGGGCCGAACGATTATGCGACGTACTGCTCGCAGAACCCCATTTTTGGCCAATACCACACCGGCATTGACGTTTGTCCCCAATCGGTGGGCTGCGGTGTCGGAAACCCGGTCTATGCAACCAGCACCGGAGTTGTAGAAACGGCATTCGTTGTGTCCGATGCCACCGAGTCTTTGTGTGATGGAAGCTCTGACGCCGGCTATCAGGTGAACAGCAACACTTCAAATCTCGGAAACGTCATTCTCATTGCGCACCCCAACGGGAAATTCAGCCTCTATGGACATCTCGATTGCATTTGGCCGGGGATCACTCCGGGCGTCGTCGTCGCTGCCGGAACCAGAATTGGCAACATGGGCCATTCCGCCTTCGGTCAGAGGGTGCAGAGCTTTACGCCCCACACTCATTTCGAAATCAAAGATCGAGGCGTGCTCGGCGATCCAACGAACAAAGGATATTCCGGGTACACGACCGATATCCCGGACGGCTACGGCTATCACGACCCGCGCGTTTATCTCAATCCGTTCACTCCGAGCAGCATCGCGCCGGTAGCTGTAAAGGTCGTCGCCTCCGCGGCGCAGAACGTCCTGACCGGTCCTGACCCGAGTTTTGCGTTCTTGACCTCGATCGCTCCCTCGCAGGAATTCGTGGCCTCGGCCGTCGATGGAGGGTGGTATCGCATCGATCTCCCGAATGTGAATGGGCCAGTTTCGGGCTGGGTTCAAGGAAGCGCCAACGGACAGGCGCTGGTAACGGTGGATTCGAGCGCGACCGCAATTCAGGTTTCGGGTGCGAGCAGTTCCGGGCTGGACGTGGTAGCCGGGTCGAGTTCTTCGCCGGACCTGGTGGCCTGGGACCAAACGTTCTCAAACTGCGCCGCAGTTGAGCGAATCTGGAACGGGCAGTGGTTCGTGACAATCGCGAGTCAAAATGGCTTCGACGAGTTTTACATGCCTCTGAATTACTACTTCGGCTCGAACGTCACTTGCAGGGAACCCGCCGGCCCGGGTCCCACTGCCGGCTGGGCCTCGAGCAGCTTCCTGAAGTAGCCTCTCCGCTTTTTCGGTGAACGCGCCGAACAGGGTTGAGCTGATCTGGCGCGCACCACGAGCGGAAGCGTTCGGACGCTGAATCTTCAATGGGTTCCCGAGCCTGCGGTTGGCCGGGCTGAATCGTCTTAGTGGTCGTGCGCTTCTTCCGCGACTCCGACCGTTTCGTCGGGAATGTCGCCGGACCGGCCCTTCACGCGATCATACACGGTCACAAGGCACGTCGAACCGAGCGCCTCGTTGTAGTAGGTCGGAACACCCAGAACCGTTCTCAATTCTTCATTGAACCGTCGCAGATCGTCAAGTTGGCTCGCTCGAATGGGGACCTTCTTGCTGTCGTGAGTGAGGAGGAATTTCTGATATCCCGCATCCCAGAGCCGCGTGAACTGGCCCTGAAACATGAGCGAGGGAAGGATGGTCATCTGGTACCGCCCCTCGGGCGTCTTGCGCAGCTCCGCGCCGCAACCGTACCGCTCGATGCGGACCACGCCTCCCGAGCTTCGCACCAGGAAGCCCTTGGCAGAGAGTGACTCAATCTGCGCCTGATCGAAAAGCTTGTTGACGTACCACATGGATGTATCAGAATATTGACTTTGCCCGGGACCTGTAAAGCGCTAAGTTCGAGTCCAAGAACGTTTTCCGGGCATCTAATCCGTCGATGAACGAGAACGCCAATCTTCGGAATCTTTGCTCCGCTTCCGCGTCGTCCCGGACGCGCTGTTGCTGTTGTCGCCGCTAACACACAGCGGCGCTGCCATCTGCTAAGAACTCCCAATTCAATCGAATAGCGGATTTCAGCGAATTCAGTTTCCGCATACGCCCTTTTCGCGCATCAGGACCGCGCAGCTTTCGACACGTTTCACGGCAGGAGTTGAGGGACGAAGAGACAAATGGCGGCTAGAATCCAACTGATCTCGCAGCAAGGCGCGCAGTCGCGGATTGGTCGCGGACTGCTCGAGCAGGTCGGAAACACGCCTCTGCTGCGGATCGAGCGCGTAACGGCGGAATTCCCCAATGTGCAGTTCTATGCGAAGGCCGAATGGTTCAATCCCGGCGGCTCCGTAAAAGATCGCGCCGCACTTTCCATGATTCGCGAAGGCGAGCGCACCGGGCGCCTCCGTCCGGGCAAAGTCATCCTCGATGCGACCAGCGGCAACACGGGAATCGCCTTGGCCATGATCGCAGCGGCGCTGCGCTATCGCGTGAGACTCTGCATGCCAACGAGCGCGTCGCCCGAACGCAAGGCAATCTTGAGTGCGTATGGCGTTGACGTGGTCTATACGCCTGGCGAGCAGGGCACCGATGGCGCGATTCGCCGCGTTCGAGAGATCTACAACGCGGAACCGGAAAAATATTTCTACGTCGATCAGTACGCCAATCCCGCGAATCCCGCCGCTCACTATTCCGGCACGGCTCCTGAAATCTGGCGGCAGACCCGCGGAACGATTACGCATTTCGTCGCAGGTCTCGGCACCAGCGGAACCTTCGTCGGAACCACACGCCGGCTGAAAGAATTGAATCCGGGCATCCGCTGCGTCAGCGTTCAGCCGGATTCGGGTTTCCACGGGCTGGAAGGGCTGAAGCACATGGCGACCGCCATCGTGCCCCGCATTTACGACTCGTCTCTGGCCGATGAAAATATCGCTGTGCGGACCGAGGATGCGCAGGCGATGACCAAGCGCCTGGCCCGCGAAGAAGGGCTCCTCGTCGGCGTCAGCTCCGGTGCCGCTCTGTGGGCATGCCTGGATGTAGCGCGGCGCCTGCCGCGTGACGAGCGTGCCGTGATCGTGACCGTTTTCGCGGACTCGGGCGAGAAATATCTCACCGAGCGTTTTTGGAACGAAAAATGAGCGGCCTGGAACTGAAGATCGGCGAGGCGCTCGTCCTGCGCATGGAAGCGCAAGGAGCGGGAACCTATCCGCACGAGTGTTGCGGCGCCCTGCTCGGACGTGATTCGGAAGGCTCGCGCGAGGTGCTGGATCTGCTCCCGCTGGCCAATCGTCGCGACGATTCGCCTCGGAACCGATTCGAGCTCACGCCGGAGGACGTGCGCCTGGCCGAGCAAACGGCGCGCGCCAGGAAAATGGAATTGCTGGGCTGGTACCACTCGCACCCGGACGCTCCGGCGCGTCCCAGCGAATTCGATCGCGAGCACGCCTGGCCGTGGTACAGCTATATTATCGTGAGCGTCCGGAAGGGCGAGCCGCGCGAGATCGCTTCATGGCGTCTGCGCGACGATCGCAGAGCCTATGACTCGGAAACGATTGAGGTTGCAGGCGCGGTGAGTGCACCGGACGCGTTGCGCCTTCAGGAAATTCTGCGGTCCGCGCATTCGGAATAATCAGGAGAGAAGCGAATGTCCGTGAAAGTCATTATCCCCACGCCTCTTCGAGGCTACGCGGGAAAGCAGGAAAGCGTCGACGTGCAGGCGTCCACGGTGGGCGAAGCGCTCAATTCCCTGACGACGCGCTACCAGGATCTGAAGAAGCATCTCTATGCCGATGACGGCCGCCTGCGCAGCTTCGTCAACGTCTACGTGAACGACGAAGACATTCGCTACCTGCAGAAGGATCAAACCCAGTTGAAGGAAGGCGACACCGTGAGCATCGTGCCCTCCATCGCCGGCGGCGCCGCCGCGTCCAATCAGGAATAGAATAGAGAGAGGGTTCCATGGCCACCAGGATCGACATCGCAACCGCCGCCCCCGCGGCCCTTTCGAACGAAGAAGTACTCCGCTACAGCCGCCATCTGATCATGCCCGAAGTCGGCATGGATGGGCAGCTCAAACTCAAACGGGCCAAGGTTCTTTGTATCGGCACGGGAGGGTTGGGCGCGCCGCTCGGCCTGTATCTCGCCGCCGCCGGTGTGGGCCGCATTGGCCTCGTCGACTTCGACAAGGTCGATCTGACCAACCTGCAACGCCAGATTCTCTTCAGCACAACGGATGTCGGCCGGCCAAAAATCGAGGCCGCCGCCGCGCGCCTTCGCGGACTGAATCCCGACATTCAAATCGAGCCGCACGAAACTCGGTTGACCAGCGAGAATGCGCTCGACCTCTTCCGCGACTACGACATCATCGTCGATGGCACCGACAATTTCCCCACGCGCTACCTCGTGAACGACGCTTGCATTCTCCTCGGCAAGCCGAACGTCTACGGTTCGATTTTCCGCTTCGAGGGGCAGGTCAGCATATTCGGCTATTCCGGCGGCCCCTGCTATCGATGCTTGTATCCGGAGCCGCCTCCGCCCGGACTGGTTCCCTCTTGCGCCGAAGGTGGAGTCCTGGGCGTGCTGCCCGGGATCGTCGGCGCATTGCAGGCGGCCGAGGCAATCAAACTGATCCTCGGCAAAGGCGAATCCCTCGTTGGCCGCCTGCTGCTTTTCGACGCGCTCGCCATGCGCTTTCGCGAGTTGAAGCTGCGCAAGAATCCCGAATGCCCCGTGTGCGGCAATCACCCGACCGTCACCAAGCTGATCGACTATGCGGAGTTCTGTGGCATTCGCGGTGAAGAAACCCCGGCTCCGCAAACCTCTGTTCCCGAAATCACGCCGCGCGAACTCAAAGACCGTCTGGATCGTGGCGATGACCTCTTCATTCTCGACGTCCGCGAGCCTCACGAGTATCAGATCTGCAATCTCGGCGGCCATCTGATCCCGCTCGGCGATCTTCCCAAGCGCGTCAGCGAACTCGACAGCTCGCGCGAGATTATCGCTCACTGCCGCAGCGGCAAACGCTCCGCCGAAGCCACGCAGTTTCTGCAGAAGGCGGGTTTCCGCAAGGTCCTGAACCTGAAGGGTGGTATTCTCGCGTGGTCGGACGACGTTGACCCGGCGGTTCCCAAGTACTGAAGCCTGGCCGGCGATTCGTCAAGACGTCGCAACCGCACGCAGTTCCCCCAACGGAGGGTTGAATGGCAGACATCAGGATTACAGTTCGCCCGAATGGTCCGTATCGCGTCGAAGCTCCCGAAGGCGCAATTGACCTCGTGGACGCGCAGGGAAATCCCTTTGACCTCAGCGCCAAGCTCAAAGATGGCCGGCTCGCTTTTTCACTCTGCCGCTGTGGTGGCTCCGTGACCAAGCCCTTCTGCGACGGCGCTCATAGCCGTATCGGTTTCCAAGGCGCCGAATCGGCCGTCCTCACCTCCGATCAGAATCAGCCGAAGCCGTAATCAAGCCAAGCGTCCCAAGGCTCGTGATTCCAACTCGCCGGGGAGAAAGAGCATCGAGCCGCGTCCCAACGCGATCTGTGCAGAACCCCGGACTCGCGGCAACGCACCGCCTCCGGCTCCTACTGGGTAACTTTTCCACCCCCGTGCGCGCTTTGGTCCTAGTACTCGCCATCTAGAATCGGGCCACCAAGTCAGCTTCGAATGGCTTTTACGCTGAAAAAGAGCAACTTAGTTAGTACTATTACTACGTTTCACTTCGGCACCCCACTTGCTCAACAGGTAGAGGACAGGTGTTTCCAGGCGCGGAGTCGCCTCTCGGACTGGTGGGCGTATTGGGGGAATTGT
This sequence comes from Candidatus Acidiferrales bacterium, assembly GCA_035307985.1. Classification (GTDB taxonomy): domain Bacteria; phylum Acidobacteriota; class Terriglobia; order Acidiferrales; family UBA7541; genus Palsa-295. The sequence continues at coordinate 9,817 of DATGHM010000234.1, read as the reverse complement.
GGGCTCGTCGTTCAGCTTTTGGAACCAGCTTAATCGTTTCCGGACTCTTCTTCTTGGACTGATCTTCGCCGGACTGTTTGTCGTGTTTCTGGTCGTGCTTCGCGGATCGCCCTACGTCGCCGATCCTCTCTTCGATACGTACCTGGAAATGGGAGGCAGCCTCATCGCCTTCACCTTCGCCGCGAATGCACTCGTCCGCTTCCGCGGAACGCACGACCGCATCTCTCTGATCCTGGCGTTCGGTTTCGTTCTGGCTGGTCTGATCGAAGCCGGAACCAGCATGACCTTCTATCGCGGCGCGGCATCCGTGGTCAACACGGGAGACCACATTTCGATTGCCTGGCTCGCCGGGCGGACTTTGCTCGGAATCCTTTTGCTCGCCGCTCTTGCCGTGGAGAGCCGCGTCCCCGTTTCGAGGGATCCGGGGAAGGAAATGGCCGTGGCCACGCTGATCGTGGGCGCGGTCGCTTACCTCACCAGTGTTTTCTATTTCATGCTCCCGGCGCCGCCAAGGATCCATCCGAACGCGCTCGTTCCGAGGCTTTGGGATCTTGCACCGGCTGCGATCTACATCGCGGCGGCTCTCGGCTATCGATGGCGCTTGCGTCGCGCAAATGCTTCGCTCGACCGCGCGCTCTATGTTGCCGCGATCCTGAACGCCATCTGCCATCTCACCATGAGCGAATCGCAACACGCTCTGGACGCAGCGGCCACCCTGGCGCATATCTTCATGGTGCTGAGCTATGTGGTCGTTCTCGGCGGCACGCTGCTCGACAACGCCCAGCTCTTCGACCAGGTGAGCAGGCTGGCGTCGTCGGATTCGCTGACGGGCCTTGCGAACCACCGGCGGCTGTTCGAAGTGCTCGACACCGAATTGCAGCGGTCCCGGCGAACCGGCCGCAGCTTTGCCCTGCTGCTTTTCGACCTTGACGGCCTGAAGAAAATTAATGACAAGTACGGTCATCTGACGGGAAGCCGCGCCATTCGGCGGCTGGGAGGCGCCCTGCGCGCGCACAGCCGCGCCATCGATACTCCCGCGCGCTATGGCGGCGACGAATTTGCTCTCGTTCTTCCTGAATCGGGCGAGAACGAAGCCAGGCAGGCCGCCGGTCGTATCTGCGAACAGCTTGCCAACGACGGAGAAGAACCCAGAATCTCGGTCAGCGTCGGCCTGGCAGTCTATCCCATGGACGGCACGACGATCGAAAAGCTCTTGTCGTCGGCTGATAGCGCCCTCTATCGCATGAAGGGGCGTTCTGAAAAAAAGTTCAGGTTTCGACACGCGGCCGCATGTTTGTAGGTGTCCTGCGAGTTCGATTCGCCTAAGCTGTTTTCTGAGCCGGCTTTGTCCGTAGCGGCAGAGCAATGCTGATTGCAGCATGACGTTCGCTGCGAGCGGCATTCCCGGCCGGGGGCCGGGTCGGTCGGCCATGCCCGCAATTCCGAACACTCAATGCCGGAAAAACGGGCAGGCGAGAGACAAGTCGGGCAGCGAGTATTTCTGCATGGGGGCAGCACAGTGCGTCTGGGGATGAAAATCCCGAAATCTTCCGCTGCGGTCCGCCGCGAAACTCGCGTTCCCATGGAAGTCGGGGTGCGGATTTTCGGACATCATTCGCTTCCTGGCGCGGAAACCACCTTCACGGAAAACGTCAGCCCTCGCGGTGCCCGCGTTTTCACCAACCGGCACTGGAAAACGAACGATCGCCTCACCATCACAACTCTCACAGGGTCTTTCCGCGCGCTCGCTCGCGTGGCCTACTGCCACACTGTTCCGGACAACGGCTTTGCGGTCGGACTGGAGTTCCTGGATCCCGTCGGAAACTGGGTGATGACAGACGTGGCCATGTCGCCCGCCGGGGCTCTGGCCGGCTGAGTCCGGATCGCGTCAGCTTCGAATCCCCTACTGTACGAAACCAACTTTCGGCTCGGGACCTGAAGGCGACCCTTCCGGCAGCTTTCCAAACTGGGCCTCAAACCGTGAAATATTCTCCTCCAAAGCGTGCATCAGACGCTTCGCGTGCCTCGGGCTCAGAATCAGGCTGGCCACCAGTTTGCCCTGCGGCACGGTTGGAAACATGTAGATGAAGTTCAGCGTGAATTCCTCGGCGTTATGATGAACGACCACGAGGTTTGAATACTGGCCCAGTAATTCCTTTTCGTCCGCCTTGATTTGAACTTGCTGCTGTTGTGGATTCGGCGCCTCAGCCATCGCAAAGCCCCCTTGGGATCGAAGCTAACTATAGCAAGCCTGCCTCGCGAGCGGAAACTGCCGCCCCATGATCGCGATGAACTGGCTCTTGTGCCTTCGAGCGTTCCCTTCTAATCTTGAGTTCGAATTTTGAAAAATCCATTTCCGTTTCTCAGGAGGACGCGTGAAGGACGCTATCTCGACCGAAAAAGGGCCCAAGGCCATCGGTCCGTATTCCCAGGCCATTCGCGCCAATGGTTTCGTTTTCATTTCCGGGCAGGTCGCGTTCGATCCCGCCACGGGACAGCTCGTCGAAGGCGATGTTGCCAGGCAAACAGCCCGCGTGCTCGACAACTTGAAAGCGATTGCCGAGGCCGCCGGGTCGTCTCTCGACAAAGCCGTGAAGGCGACCGTCTTTCTGAAAGACATGAACGATTTCGTCGCGATGAATGAAGTCTATGCGCGCTATTTCGCGCATCAGCCGCCCGCGCGGTCCACCGTTGAAGTGGCGCGCCTTCCCAAAGACGTTCGCGTCGAAATCGATCTGATCACGCTAGCCTGAACGACGGGCTTAGACGGGGCTTAGACGGAGATACAAGATTTCTCGACGTGCAAGGCGGTCGTGCCATGCCAGTTCGCAAAACGAAATTCGAGAGCGCTACGGGAGGCTGCAAAACACAAAACGTCTGTTTACGTTTGGAAAGTGCCTGCCCTTAGCCGTTGTCGAAACCTGGATGCTACCGACCCGACGGCTCGCCGCCCGTCGGATGGTCGGCGTCCCAAACCATCTTCCCGCCTACGAACGTCTTCAGCACCTTCACATCACGGATTTTCGCCCGATCAATCGAGAAGATGTCATCGCTGAGGATCACCATGTCCGCCAGTTTTCCCGGCGTGATCGAGCCTTTCTCCTTTTCCTGAAATTCCGCGTACGCCGATCCCATCGTGTATGCCTCAACCGCTTCCGCCACGGTCAGCTTCTGCTCCGGGAACCATCCGTTCGGATTCTTCCCGTCCAAAGTGGCGCGCGTCACCGCGGCATAGATACCAGGCATGGGATTGAGGGGCGCAACGTCCCAATCTGTGCCGAACGCCAGCCGCACGCCGTGATTCAGGAATGTGCGGAACGCGTACGTTCGGCTCGCCCGGTCGTGCCCGATGCGCCCTTCGGCCCAGCGGCCGTCGTCGATTGCCTGGTACGGCTGCATCGACGCGATCACATGAAGCTGCGCGAAGCGATCAAAATCCTTGGCCGCCATGTGCTGCGCGTGCTCGATGCGAAGCCTCCGGTCCCGCGGCCCGTCTGCCTTCACGATTTCCGAATACAGATCGAGAATGATCGAGATGGCCTGATCGCCGATCGCATGCGTGCAGATCTGAAGGCCAGCCTTATCGGCCGTCATCATGCGCTCGCGCATCAGCGAAATCGGATGCATTTCATCGGAGAGCAAACCGATGTAGCCCGGCTGGTCCGTGTAGGGCTCGAAGAAGTACGCCGTGCGCGAACCGAGCGAGCCGTCCGCGAACGCCTTCACCGCGCCGATGCGCAGCCACGGCCCGCCAAACGCGCGCCGGATGCCAATCTTCGCCTGATCGTCCGCGCCCTGCGTAATCAGCGGCGCTGCGTAAATTCGCGCGGTCAGTTCGCCGCGATCGAGCAGTTCGGAGTACACGGCGATGTCGGCATAATCGGGATTCATGTTCTGCACGCTCGTCACGCCAACGGCCGCCGCATGCAGCAACGCCCGCTTCACCGCGCGCACGCGCTGTTCGTGCGACATCGGCGGGATTACTTTGTTCATGTAATCCATGGCCGCGTCCTTCAGCGCGCCCGTTGGATTCCCCTGCACGTCCTTCACAATCGTCCCGCCGGGAAGGTCGGGCGTTTTCCCCGTGATCCCCGCCAGGCGCAGCGCCAGCGAGTTCCCCACGCCCATGTGCCCGTCGTAACGCATCACGAAAACGGGCGTATCGGGCGCAACGCGATCGATCAGTTCCCGGGTCGGAAGCTGCGGCGGGTTCCACTTCGTCTCGTCCCAATCGCCCCCGAGAATCCATTCGCCTTTGGGCGTAATCTTCGCGCGCTCGCCGATGCGGCGTGCAAATCCCTCGGCGCTCGTCGCATTCGTCAACTGCACGCTGTCGAGCTGCGCGCCTCCGCTGACGAAATGCACGTGCGCATCGTCGAATCCCGGCAGCAGGAGCTTCCCGCCCGCATCGACCACGCGCGTTTTCGGCCCGCGCCACGCATCCACATCCGCGTCCGAACCCACCGCGACGATTCGCTCGCCCAGCACAGCCACCGCCTGCGCCGTCGGCGTCGCTTTGTCCACAGTCCAGATCTTCGCGTCGCGAACGATCAGGTCCGCTGCGGGCTTCGATTCGTTTTGACCGGCCGCACTCAAAGGCATCACTCCAAAGATCGCAAGCAACAGCGCGCGATTCCAGATGGTTTTCCGCATCGATTCTCCCAGGTCTTCATGAATGCGCCGAAAAATCTACTCGCTTGCGGGCTCATCCGTCGAGCGCAATTCCGCGAGCACATCATCGATCCGCTTTGCGCGCCAGTAGCGGCTGAAGTTGTCCAGCGACGTGAGCGTCCTGCTGCGCATCCGGTCGATGTAGACATTCCCGAGCAGGTGATCGATCTCGTGCTGTAGAATTCGCGCGTACCAACCCGAAGCTTCGATGATTCGCGGCTCTCCGCGCTCGTCCAGGCATTCAACGCGCACCTGCCGCGCGCGAGGCACCGCCGCGGAAAATCCCGCCAGGCTCAAGCAGCCCTCGAAAAACTCCACCTGCGCGCTCGAACGCTCGACAATCCTCGGGTTGATGATCACCTGGAACGGGACGGGCCGCCGTTCGCGCTCCGCAAGTTGCTCGGCGGCAATGTCCTTCAGCCAGTCTTCGCGATCCTCGAGCACCACAAGCTGCAGCGATAGCCCCACCTGCGGCGCCGCAAGACCGACCCCCGGCGCGTCGTACATCGTCTCGCGCATATCCGCGATCAATCTGCCGATCACGTCGCTGTCGATTTCTTCCATCGACAGCGGCCGCGCCCGCTCCCGCAGCACCGGCTCGCCCACCTGCACGATTTTCAGCCTCATGGTTTCAGTTTCCGTCCGGGGGGCCGAGTAATCCTGGTGTCTTGCGTCATGGCAGGAGTTCAGTTGAAAAACGCCTCGTCTTCAGGGGGCCGGGGTTTTAACCCCGCCGTAACCGGCCCCTTTTCTTCCTGGGCTTTTAGCGGCCCGTGGCGCAAGCCCAGGTCCGCGAGCGGATATGTGGAGAGGATCATCGAGCTGCTTCTCTCCAGATCACCGAGCATCGAGCCAACGAATCATGACGTCCGGATAGCCCTTGACCATCCGCTCAGGCATCGACGGATCGTCTTCGTATCCGGTCATCGATCTTTCCAACGTATGACCTGTTCCTGAGAACGTGATTATGGTGAAGTCCTTCAGGCCAGATCGATGGAATGCCCTACGAAATCGCGCGGCGCTGTCTGCGGAATCCACATTCTTATCGAGCGCTCCGAATAATGCGAGCGTCGGCGTACGAACGTGCAGCAGCGTTGTAGCTGGATTGTAAATCAGTGCGGATCGCAATGCAGATAACATCGGCGGCGGCGGTGGAGCGGTCATCCCCGGAGGGATGCGCATAGACGCGAACCATGGCTGCTTCCTTGCCGCGGCCAGCGCTTGGCCGGCAGCGCTCCACTTCGAGTTCGTCTCCACCGCGAGAAACATGATTCGCTCGAAGGCAAGAGCAGCGGAGACTTGTTCCGGCGTGAACCGATCGTGCTCGCGCAATGCCATTCCAATTTCGTAGAGGACATTTTCCGCAACGGTCTCGCTCGGCGGACTCTTCAAAATCATGAATGCGAGCGGAAAGCGCGTTGCAACGATAGGCGCAACCCAACCGCCATTGCTAAATCCCCAAATGCCGATCCGGTGTGAGTCTACGGCCGGATCGCTCTCAACGTTTTTAAGCACTGCGATGACGTCATCGGCCTTGGAATCGGGCCCGGTGAATCGCCAGTTTCCCGTAGAGACACCGGTCCCACGCTGATCGTAGGCCACAACGTTTAGTCCATGCGAAACAAAGTACGGGATGAGAAAACCCATCTCGCGCGTCTCATCGTCCGCGCCATGAATCAAGATGATTGTCGGGTGTGACCCAGCTCCCGCCGCATACCACAGCGATGCTCCCAGACGACCGGAGGCGGTCTCAATAACCAACGCCTTCTCTTCGATTGCGGAAATCGGTGAATCCAACATGAAGGTAATCTTCGGAGAATCATCGGTTCGGTACTCCGGGCCTGAGATGTGTTCGAGAGTTCCAGTTCGTCTAGTTTTTTCGTCGTAAAACTGAACCGTCGGATGATCGGGTGGTTCAGCCTCGATTCCGACGTAGACGGTTCCTCCGGCGTGCCGATAGGCACCCTGTTTCAAGGTCGGCCACCCCGGAGCGCCCATGATTGGCTCAGAGGGAATCGTCGGGCAATCAAGAGAGCCGGGGAAACCTGGAGGCAAAGTAGCGCCTGCGCATATGGACACGCTTGCCCACGCTGCAAAAACGAGAACGAGCGAAGAACTCGTACCGTTGAGATGCTTCTTCATAGGGCGCGCGCGGCTTGCGTAGAAAGGTGGAACGCCGTGCTTCTTACCCTCCCGACCGAGGAGGATTGTCAATCCTGCACGTATACCCGAAATGAGGCTCACGATAGAGTCTTCTTTTCTCTGGCCGCAGAGCTACGAGACCACAGGCCTCACAATACCAGCTGCGAATGATCCCAACCTGCTCAATTTTGGAAGCCCCTGAAGCTCCCACCGAGACTCTTTCCGCATCCTGTTCAGCCCTTCCTTTAGGTCGCGCAAAAATGCACTCGGCCCTTGCCCCTGAGGGCATCCCGCAAGCTCCACACAAAACTCAACCGCTCCCCGCGTCTTGACCCCTGCAAACGGCGACCGTATCATGTAACCATCGTTCGTCCAAGCGGGCCTGTAGCTCAGGTGGCTAGAGCGCGCCCCTGATAAGGGCGAGGTCGACTGTTCAAGTCAGTCCAGGCCCACCAGCCTTCGCTCGCGAAGCGAGCAAGGCTGCCGCGCCGGAGCCCAAAGGGCGGAGGCGGGCCTTTTTCCTGCCAGTCGGCGTTAATTTCGCGAGCTTCGGCTCGGCAAGCCGTCCACAGCCTTCGCTCGCGAAGCGAGCAAGGCTGCCGCGCCGGGGCCCAAAGGGCGGAGGCGGGCGTCCCGCTTACCAGATATCCTCCTTGCGAGCGACTTCCTGACCTACGTTTACACCCTCGAAAGCATTGAGACGCCCGAACATCATTATGTCGGCGTGACAGGCGATTTGCGCAGTCGATTGGAAAAGCACAATGCTGGCGATGTGTCGCACACATCAAAGTTTCGGCCCTGGCGCATCCAGAGCTACGTCGCATTCTCGGATGAAGCCCGCGCGTTCGCGTTTGAGAAGTATCTGAAATCCGGATCGGGTCGCGCGTTCGCCAAAACGCATCTCTGACGCGAACACCTCGTTTCCGCTGCGCTCGTACTTTTGGGCGGCAAAACCGCACAAACAACGGGGTCGCTCCCGCACTGCCACGCAGAAGCCCAAAGGGCGGAGGCCGGCCCAAATCAAGGTTTTCGTCCGCGGTCTTCTTGCAGAGCTAACTTCCGCAGTGCATTGTTCGACCGAACGTTGCAGCGGAGCCTAGGTGAACGGAACGCCCATATTTAGGGGTGAACACTGCGTGTGTTCCTGTGTTCACCGTTGTTGGCGCATCGCCTGGTCAAAGCCGCAGTTATTCTTATGCTTTTCTGCACCGCTTCTGCCGAAAAGAGAAGTCGCGAAAATCAATGGCAATAGTAGCTCCGGAGGCGAAAAGAATTTCGTGGCGGAAAACGTTTTTCTCCGGGGACGTAAGTTCGTCATAGCCCCAGTCGCCCAAATTGGACTCGAACCCAACAGGAAATAGCTCCAACTTGCCAGGATAGTCCATTACAATTCGCTGTACGTTCTTGTATTCCAGAACATACCAGCACCGTCCCGTTATGCGCCGTCGCTTGACAATTTCAGCGAGAACAAACATGCGAACTCGCAGCTTGGGGCGGTCGACGATTTCGCGCCTCGCTTCACCCTCAATATCATCGATGCGATCACCGATCTCCATGCGGGCGAGCCTTCCGTCGTGCAAAGTCAGTGCATCTCGAAAAAACCGGCGCGCTGCCGGCCTGAGTCCCGGCAGGATCTTCTCCAATCCCTCGCGATACTGCTCAAACTTGCGGCCCCAGGTCTTGAATGCAGCATCCCTGCGGGGACTTTGAAAAGCGAGCCATAGCTGTGGGGTAAAGTATTTCATCGAGTCGTGATTCTAACCTGCGCCTAGCCATATCGAGCGGTGAATCAGAGAAAAAGGAGTTAATCCAGTGGCCCTGTTCACTAGGCCTGTGGTCCGTTCCCTCCTTGATTTGCTGAATGGTTTGACATGTGCCTCACATGCATTCATGCTTAGAGCATGCCAAAGATGATTCAGGTTCGCAATGTTCCTGACAGCGTGCATCGTACCTTGAAGGCGCAGGCCGCCCTCGCCGGGATGTCTCTTTCGGACTTCCTCCTGGCCGAGATTCGCCACCTTGCCGAGCGGCCTGCCATTGCGGAACTCAGGGAACGCATGCGCCGCCGTCTTCGCATTGCGGGCCCGGTATCCGCGGCAGAAGCCGTCCGACGGGAGCGGGATGCGCGGTGATTGTTCTCGATGCCTCTGCCGCAATCGAGTGGCTCCTTCAATCGCCCGTCGGGATCAGGATTGATCGGCGTATCTTCTCCCCCTCGGAAACGCTCCATGCTCCGCATCTCCTCGACGTCGAAGTCGCTCAGGTGCTGCGGCGCTATGTTCGCGACAAGTCGATTACCGCCCAGCGAGGACAGGAAGCGCTCGAGGATCTCTCCGACATCCCCCTCACTCGCTACCCACACGATTTCCTGATTCCCCGCATTTGGGAACTCCGTGCAACGCTCACGGCATATGATGCGGCGTATGTGGCGCTCGCTGAGCTGCTCGACGCCCCTCTCCTGACCTGCGATGGCAAGATTGCTTCCGCGTCAGGTCATTACGCCAATGTAGAGGTCGCATAGGGTACTCCGAATGGGCTGTGGTAAGATGGTCTTACCATGTTTACGACAGTTTCAACAAAGGGCCAAGTTGTCGTCCCCAGTAGGATTCGGCGCAAGCTCGGACTGCAACCGGGAGACTCGCTAGAGGCCAGAGTCGAAGGACAACATATTGTCCTGACTCCACGAAAAGTCCGTTCGCGAAAGCCACGTATCATTCGGGATCCGGTCACTGGATTGCCGGTTCTAACCGCCGGCCCTAAGGCTCCGAAGCTGACGAGCGCAGAGGTGCGCGAAATCCTTGCCGATTTTCCATGAAATACCTACTGGACGTGAATACTCTGCTTGCCCTCGTCATATTGGAGCATGAGTTTCATGCGCGGGTTGCAAGTTGGGTGGAACACCTTGGCGCAAGCGGCGTTCCGGAAATGGCAACATGTTCGATCACCGAATTGGGCTTTGTGCGTGTGCTGGGACAGGCTCAACAGTATGGCTCGTCCGTCGCAC
>DATGHM010000233.1:0-8229 GCA_035307985.1 Candidatus Acidiferrales bacterium | reverse complement strand
GTCCAACGGGAATTACTATCCGTATGGAGATGCGGTGGGAACTGCGCCGCAGGATCAGTTGGGGTTTGCGACTTATACGCAGGATAGTTATACGGGGTTGGATTATGCCGTGAATCGGATGTACGACAGCTTCGACGGCCGGTTTAATACGCCGGACCTTGTGGGAGGCGGGACAAAGGAGCCCGGCAGCTGGAACAGGTATTCGTATACCAGGGGAGATCCTGTCAACCGAACGGATCACTCCGGACTCTGCGACTCTGACTTCTGCGTGGACGCTTGGGGTTCGAGTTGGAGTTGGGGCGATCCGCTTGCCGGCCTCTGGGTTATGGCAGGGCCGGATTTCAACCCTTCTGCGCTCGCGGAGTGTCTTACCGTTCCCGGGTGCGAAGACGCGTACCAATTGTCTAAGGGGGGTGGGGGCAGCGCCGCAGGTGGAACGTTACCTACAGCAATCAATAACTTCACGCGCTTGAACAGCACGATGTTTGCCGGACTCAGCTTGGCGTTGGCTGGTACTGACTGCGGCAAATGGTTTCAGGCAGGTCTTGCTACCTCGGGGATGGGTACCTCGCCGACGCAGTCGCTCGCGGACTTTCTGACGAACACTCTCCCGCAGGTGACGGGCCAGGGAGACTTTGTTGGCGGTACGTCAAACGCTATTGAAGGTAGCAGCCCCTTGATGCCCCCAGGGTATCTCATCGCCATTAATAACGGCGGAGCATTTTTTCATGCGGTACCCACCGGGCACACCCTGGGAGCCAGCTATGACTATGCAAGTCAGTTTGCCGCAATCAACGGCGGTAGCGCCCAAGCGCAGGCCTTCATTCTGCTCCATGAAATCGCTCATCTGTTCGGGATGATTCGGCCGAACGACGCAGACTCGACAGCGAATGAGGCCTTCAATAATGACCAGATCTGGCTGAACTGCAGCGGGGTCATTCAGAGCTTTTCGAATCGGGGGCCGTAGCCATGAACATAAAACTCGGGGCGATTCTTCTCTTGACAATTTTCGTCTGCCCCGCTTGGTGCGCAGACGAGCCCACCCACCCTTCGGGACTAGAGTGCATAGATGAAATGGAGTTGCCGGGATATGCCCGTCTTGTTTGGCTCGCGCGAGTCGCCGGAAAAGCAAGTGCCTTGATTACGATCGGGCATTCTGCCGGTACACCAGCTTCGGTGGACGTCCGCAGCGAGCAACCCCTCTTGGTGAGCTTTCTGAAAGCGCGGCTGGTCAATGCGAGGTTTCTCGGCTCCTGCGCCGATCGGACTATTGAAATCAGATTCAACTACGTTCTGGCAGGAGATCCTGAAGAAGAACCTCATAGCGAATTCAAGTTGCTTGCTCCCGACACAATTGAAGTGAGGGCGCGTCCCCCGGTCCCACGCGTTCGACCGTGATGCTTTTACAATACACTTTATGGACCAGCGTTTCTACGCCAGTTCCTATGGCCGTTTCAATACCCCGGACCTTGTCGGAGGCGGGCCAAAGGAACCCGGTAGCTGGAACATGTATTCGTACACCAGGGGAGATCCCGTCAACCGAACGGATCACTCCGGACTCTGCGACTCTGACTTCTGCGTGGACGCTTGGGGTTCGAGTTGGAGTTGGGGCGACCCACTTGCCGGCCTCTGGGTTATGGCAGGGCCGGATTTCAACCCTTCTGCGCTCGCGGAGTGTCTTACCGTTCCCGGGTGCGAAGACGCGTACCAATTGTCCAAGGGGGGCGGGGGCGGTTATCCGGAGGGAGCGGCCGGGGTCGTAACGGCCTCAAACCTAAGCAGATCCGGGGTTAATGAAGCAAAAATAGAACGGGTGATGACCGATCTGGAGGACAACATTGATCCAGATTGTGCGTCATGGTTGCTCGGCAATCCGGTTTTCAAGGGAACCACCATCCAGAGCATGACGCAGGACGCCATAAACAACGGATCTGTAGGACATGGAGTGTTGACTAATGCCAATCCGAACTTAATGACAAACGCGGTGACTAACCTGCCAAACAACCTTAATCTTGCCATCATCATCAACGACAATGGGGCATTTTTCCATTCTGGAATGACCACGGACAACGGCAACATCTCAGGCGGGACCGGGCTGGCGCAGGTGTTTATTTTACTGCATGAATACGCGCACCTACTGCAAGTGCCCGGTTTCCTTGACGACGCCACCAGCACGGACAACGGCATCGCCAATAACAATATGGTCCAGGCAAATTGCGCAAAGACACTAGCCGAATTCAAGTAGCAGCGATCATAGCGGCCACTGCGCTGTACGGACAGGCTCCCGCAGCCCCGGAGCGCCGTGAGGCTGGTCCGAAGGTTGATTCGTGCCCTTCCGCGATCGTGATGCCTGGTTATCCGCCGTTGGCTTGGAGCGGACGGATAACGGGCCACGGAACTGCGGCGGTCGATCTCGACTCGACTGGAATCCTGGACATCAGAACCGCTAACCTCCATCCGTTGCTGGCTTCTGAGGTTGTCAAAAGCATTCGTAGCTCCCAGTTCGCGGACTGCGGGCCGCGACAGCTTGCGCTTGAGTACGATTTCGTGATGGAGGGTAAGGAAGCCATCTCGACTGCGATCACTGTGATAGTTTTGAGCGGGAGTCACTTCATGATCAAGGTAAACCCGCCCAAGGCCATGGAGTGAGGCTCTGTTTAGTGGCGACGACATAGCACCCATATGGATTGCTAAGCGGATAGGTAACCCGGCGCCCCCGTGTGCGGCATTACCCGCGGTCGTCGTCGATCATTTCGTTTCCGCCGACCAGCGTCTTGCTTCATGCCTGAGGATGATGCTGTCGAGGACCGAACGGACGACCTTTTTCTCTTCCGGATCGAGTTTGGAGACGGCTTCAAACTGAAGTTTCAGTTCGTCGTCGGGGTCTCTTTCATTCTTTTCGAATAACAGCATATCCGCGCTCACGCAGAGCGCGATCGCGAGGTTTCGGATGGCGTCGAGCGTGGGCTGAGACTGCCCGCTTTCGTAGCGCCGGATCTGCGAGATATGCATTCCGACCATGGAGGCGAGAGCCTGCTGCGTCAGGCTGCGATTTTTGCGCAGCGACACCAGGCGTTCGTGAAACTTCAACGCGGCCGGCACTTTCTTCTTCACGAAGACCAGCGTATCGGTGAGAGCGTTTACGCTTGCTTCGATGGTTCTCATATGCGAGTCTAATAATAGCATAAGAGATAGTTGACAGGATTCTCTTAAGAGCGTCCCATTCGAGGAGTTTTAAAGATGCCGCGCATTTCCGATGAAACGATCGAACGGCTGAAACAGGAGATATCGCTGGAGCGGCTGGCCGAGGCCCGCGGCATCAAGCTCGCGCGGCACGGGGCGGACCTGATCGGCCTGTGTCCGTTCCACGACGATCATGAGCCGTCGCTCGTCATCAGCCCGAAGAAGAATCTGTGGCACTGTCTGGGAGCGTGCCAGGCGGGCGGCACGGTGATCGACTGGGTCATGAAGTCGGAGGGCGTGAGCTTCCGTCACGCGGTCGAGTTATTGCGGGCGGACTCTTCTTCTTTAGCCGCGGGCGCTCCTTCTTTAGCCGCTTCCGGATCGGTGAAAGTCTCGACCGTGCGCAAACTACCGCCGCCGGTCGATCGCGATGCCGGCGACGCGGCCATGCTCGAACAGGTGGTGAGTTATTACCACGAGACGCTGAAGCAGTCGCCCGAAGCCCTGGCGTATCTCGCCAAGCGCGGGCTCGCACACCCGGAGATCGTGAGCCGCTTCCGGCTGGGATTTGCGAACCGCACGCTGGGGCTGCGCCTGCCGGCGAAGAACCGCAAGACGGGCGCCGAGATGCGGGCGCGTCTGGAGAAGCTCGGCATCATCCGCGAGTCCGGCCACGAGCACTTCAACGGCTCGCTCGTGATCCCGGTCTTCGACGGCGCGGGCCGGGTGGTGGAGATGTACGGGCGCAAGATCACGGAGAATCTCAGGCCGGGCACGCCGCTGCATCTCTACCTGCCGGGTCCGCATAAGGGCGTGTGGAACGAAGCGGCTCTCGAGGCCTCGAAAGAAATCATTCTCTGCGAATCGCTGATCGACGCGCTGACGTTCTGGTCGGCGGGCTTCCGCAACGTGACGGCGAGCTACGGAGTGCAGGGCTTCACGGAGGATCACCGGGAGGCCTTCAAACGCTGCGGCTCGCGCAAAGTCATCATTGCCTACGATCGCGACGAAGCGGGCGAGAAGGCCGCGGCGGCGCTCGCTTCCGAGCTGATCGCGATGGGCATCGAATGTTGGCGCGTTCTGTTTCCGAAGGGCATGGACGCTAACGAGTACGCGCTCAAAGTGACGCCGGCGGCGAAAAGCCTGGGGCTGCTGTTGAATAAGGCGGAGTGGACGGGTAAGGGTAAACCTCCGGCGGCTAAAGAAGAAACCGTCGAGATGATCGAACCGGTTCTTCCTTTAGCCGCTGAGCGGCTCGCGGAGCAACCGGCGCCGGCGGTCGACGTTCCCGCCGAAGTACGCGGGGAAGAGATCGTGATCGCGCAGGGCGACCGGCGCTATCGCGTGCGGGGGCTCGGGAAAAACCTCAGCTACGATCTGCTGAAGATCAATCTGCTGGCTTCGCGAAATGACGGGTTCCATGTCGACACCCTGGACCTCTACTCCGCGCGGCAGCGTGCGGTGTTTGTGAAGCAGGCGGCGATCGAACTGGGTGTGAAGGAAGACGTTATCCGGCACGATCTGGGCCGCGTGCTGATGAAGCTCGAGGAACTGCAGGACGCCGCCATCCGCCAGGCGCTCGAACCGAAGCGGCGGGAAGTCGCCATCAATGAAGACGACCGCACGGCCGCGCTCGAGCTGCTGCGGGATTCTCATCTGCTCGACCGCATCCTCGCCGACTTCGAACGCTGCGGCGTGGTGGGCGAGGAGACCAACAAACTCGCCGGCTATATAGCGACCGTGTCGCGGCATCTCGAAGCTCCGCTCGCCATCGTGCTGCAGTCGAGCTCCGCCGCCGGCAAGAGTTCGCTGATGGAATCGATCCTGGCTTTCCTTCCCGAAGAACACCGCGTGCAGTACTCGGCCATGACGGGCCAGTCGCTGTTCTATATGGGCGAAACGGATCTGAAGAACAAGGTCCTCGCCATCGCGGAACAGGAAGGGGCGTCGCGCGCGGCTTACGCGCTGAAGCTGCTGCAGTCGGAAGGCGTGCTCACCATCGCTTCCACAGGCAAGGACCCGGCGACGGGGCGGCTGGTGACGCAGCAGTACCGCGTCGAAGGCCCCGTGATGATCGTTCTGACCACGACCGCTATCGACCTCGACGAAGAGCTGCTGAACCGCTGTCTGGTCCTCAACGTGAACGAGGACCGCCGGCAGACGCAGGCCATTCACCGGCTGCAGCGCGAACAGCAGACCATCGAAGGCCTGCTGGCAAGACGAGAGCGCGAAGAGATTTTGAGACTGCATCGCAACGCGCAGCGGTTGCTGAAGCCTCTGTTCGTTGCCAACCCCTACGCGCGCGAACTGACGTTTCTCGACAGCCAGACGCGCACGCGCCGCGACCACGCGAAATACCTGACGCTCATCCGTTCGATTGCGCTGCTGCATCAATACCAGCGGCCTGTGAAAACGAGCGGGGCCATCTCTTACATCGAAGTCACGCCGTCCGATATCGAGACCGCCAACCGGCTGGCGCATGAGGTTCTCGGCCGGTCGCTCGACGAGCTGCCGCCGCAGACCCGAAAGCTGCTCCTGCTGATCGATGAGATGGTGCGTACCGAATGCGCGCGTCTGCAGATGGAGCGTTCCGATTTTCGCTTCAGCCGGCGCGATGTGCGCGCGTACACGGGCTGGGGAGACACGCAGCTGAAAGTTCACCTGCACCGCCTCGAAGAGCTCGAATATCTTCTCGCGCATCGCGGCGGCCGCGGCCAGAGCTTCGTTTACGAACTACTGTTCGAGAGCAAAGGCGACGACTCGAAGCCCATGCTGCCGGGGCTCATCGACGTGGCTTCTTTGCGGTACGACGAAAAGAAGTCGGGGCTGCCGGACGGCAAGTCGGCCCCCGGTCGGGCCCATGTCGGGGGGATGTCGGCCAATGGTCGGGTAGCGGCTCAGCCAATGTTTACAGGCACGGGAGCGCATTATGCCGCGGCTGAGGCGTAAACGCACTGCACCGGCGCCCCAACAGCCGGATGATCGTATGCATGCGCTGATGAACGAATATCTGGAATGGATCGCGGTGCAGAACTATACGCCCGCCACGATCGTCACCTTCCGCGTCTCGATCGATTATTTCCTCGACTGGTGCCGCGAGCGCGGGCTCGACGACGTCGTTGAGATCACGCGCCCGGTGCTCGAACGCTACCAGCGATCGCTCTATCACTACCGCAAACGCAATGGCGAGCCGTTGACGTTTCGCTCTCAGAACACGCGCCTGCGTCCGCTGAAAGGCTGGTTCCGGTGGCTGGCGCGGCAGAATTACCTTTTGCATAATCCGGCGTCGGAGCTGATGCTGCCGCGGCTTGAGAACCGCTTGCCCAAACACGTCCTCAACGTGGAAGAAGCCGAGGCGGTGCTGCGTCAGCCCAACGTGACGACGGCGGAGGGGTTGCGCGACCGGGCTCTGCTGGAAATGCTGTACGCCACCGGCATGCGGCGCATGGAGCTGGCGGCGCTCAGGATCTATGACATCGATCGGGAGCGCGGCACGGTGATGATCCGGCAGGGCAAGGGCCGCAAGGACCGGCACATCCCCGGCGGCGAACGGGCTCTGGCATGGCTGGGGAAGTATATCGCGGAGGCCCGGCCCGAACTGCTGGCGGGAACGGACGACGGCACGGTGTTTCTGAACAACTTCGGCGAGCCTTTCGAGTTATGGCAGGTGACGCATCTGGTCGGCGACTACGTGCGGAAAGCGCAGGTTGGCAAGACCGGGAGCTGTCATCTGTTCCGGCACACGGTGGCGACGCTGATGCTGGAGAACGGCGCCGACGTGCGCGTGATCCAGGAACTGCTGGGGCACGCAAGCCTGGACACTACGCAGTTGTATACGAGGGTCTCGATCAATTTGTTGAAGCAGGTCTATGCGGCAACGCATCCGGGCGCCAATCTTCACCGGCCGGCGGCGATGAAGGCCCGCGACGCCGAAGCCGCGGCGGAACTGATGGCGGCGCTGGAAGCGGAAAGGGAGGCGGACGACGTATGATCGAAGAAAGGCCTCCGATCATGACGGTGCGCGAGAATGTACACCAGATCGTCGACACGCTGCCGGACGAGTGTCTGGAAGACGTGCTGGATTATCTGGCGGAACTGAGCGAGCCGGATGAGCCGTTGAGTGGGGAGACGCGCGCCGCAATCGAAGAAGGTCTGAACGATATCCGCAATGGCCGCACGATCGCGCTGGAAGAGTACCGGCGGACGCGCGGTCTGTGAGATACGAAATCCGGCTCTCGCACCGGGCGGAGCGGGACCTCGACCGCCTGGACAAACCTACGCAGAAACGTATTGTGCGGAGGCTGGAGCAGTTGGCGGAAAATCCCTACGATCCGCGCCTGTCGGCGCCGTTGAGCGGTGCGGGCAATCTGCGGAAGTCGCGGGTGGGAGCGTGGCGGATTATCTACCAGGTGAGCGAGGAGCCGAAGATCGTCTTCGTGGTGATGATCGAGCGCCGCGGGCAGGTTTACAAGCGCATATAGGGGTGGAGGGCATCCGTCCGCTCCGTCGCTGCGCTCCTGCGCGGCCGCACGCTGCCGAATCGTCTGATGGCCTCCCGGCGGATCGAGGGCCGGCGCGCGCGGGTTGCCTCTTACATAAAGGGCGCATTATCCGAAGCTGCAACCCCGCCGCAGTCGCGAAGCTCCATTGCGGCAGCTGTCCGATAATGCGGTTTTATGTAATCGGCGGGGCGCGCGCCGGCCACCGAATTACTTGATTAAGGGCAACCAACGCCCGGCGCGATCCCGCGCCCGCCGTTGCGCTTGATTACCGCGCCGCTTCAGAGCACGCCGCCCGAAGCGGGTGCCGCGCTCTTTCGCGAAACGCGCGGCAGGGAAGAAACACGAAGGCCCCCTTTCCCTGGCCATTACGATCCCGCGGCGGTCCTCGCCGTCAAGGGTTCGCTGCGCCGCCCATAAAAACGATGGTCGCCCTGGACCGCTCCGGGCCGCCGCGAGAAGACCGCCTGATATGAGGGAAAGGGGGGCTCTTGGACCGGGCCGTTCCGGCGTTCACAGCGATCTTTCGTTGACCCGTCAGGCTTTA
>DATGHM010000232.1:0-8209 GCA_035307985.1 Candidatus Acidiferrales bacterium | reverse complement strand
ACCACGAGCAACCGGATTTTAAATTTCACTTCAAGCAGTGAAAGCATTCTGGGAGAATACGTTCAGGTGCGCGTGACGCGTGCGGGACCGAACAGCCTCGTGGGTGAACACGTGGAGTCTTCCTAACCCGGAACGGGAGGCCAGCATGGAGGTCGAGGTCAAAATTCGTGGCTTGATGATGGATCCCGTGACCAACATGCCCGTCGTTGTCCTCAAGGAAACGCAAGGCGTGGGGATCCTGCCCATCTGGGTTGGCATTTACGAGGCTAACGCGATCGCACTCGAGATCGAAAAAGTGCAGACGCCCCGCCCCATGACGCACGACCTGCTCAAGAACGTCCTGACCGGCCTGAACGTTCACGTGCAGAAAGTGGTTGTCTCGGACCTGAAGGACGATACGTTCTACGCGCTCATCTGGATGGAGCGCGACGGCCAGACCATGTCCATGGATTCGCGCCCGAGCGATGCGCTCGCGCTGGCGCTGCGCCTCGATTGCCCCATCTTCGTCGAAGACGAAGTCCTCAAGACCTCCAAGATGGCCAGCATGGTTTCCGAGAAAAGCTCGGGCGAAGAATTGCGCAAATGGCTCGAGAACCTCAACGACGAAGACCTCGGCCGCTATAAGATGTAGTCGTTTCCGCGTTTCCTGGGAGCGCCATTCTCCTGAATGGCGGTTGACTCGACGAAGACCTCGGCCGCTATAAGATGTAGCCTCGTCCGTTCCTTCGCGACTCAAGCTCGATTGGTTTTCGGAATTCTTGCTTTGGTAGGGGCGCAGCATGCTGCGCCCGCGTGAAGACTTGTAGCTGCTCGTCGCGGCGACCTCGCGATCGGATCAAAACATGTGGTGCCGTAGCGCGATGCTGCCGACGATTCCCGAGAAGGTATCCTGCGCAGCGTGCTGAATCATGCCGGGACGCAGACCAGGCGAAGAATTGCGCAAAGGGCTTGAGAACCTCAACGACGAGGACCTCGGCCGCTATAAGATGTAGTGCCGCACCTAGCAATCATCACTTCATAATCTGGAAGGCGCACTGCACCGATGCGCTCACGCTGATTTTGCCCGGCCGCACCGGCGGCATTGCCGGTGGCGCCACCGCCGCCTTGTCCCGGGTAAATAGTCCGTTATGCAGTTCGACGACAGTTTCGGCGGCTGTCGAGAACGACTGGAGGTTTTCAATTCCTATGAGCTGCCTCACGTCTAAGCTCGCGTATCGAACCGGGCCGAGCTTTTGGCCACTCTCGTCGAGCGCCGCTTTCGCCCGCGCGACAGCGTGTTGCATGGCAATGCCAACCGCGCGTTCCTTCGCCGCTTCCTCGTCCTGCAGTGAATAGGTTAGCGAATGGAAATCGACAATGTTGTCCGTAACAGCGTCATCGAGGAGCGGACCAATTTTAGAAAAATCGTGAATGCGGAGCGTGATCTCGCCCTGTACCGAATACGATTTCGGCTTTCCCTTTCGATCATGATCATATGACGGGGTAAGAGTTAACGTGCCCGTGGAGACATCCGACTTCTTCAATCCGTTTTTGTCTGCGAGCGCAACGATCCGCTGCATCGACTCTGTCGCTGCCCCATAGGCTTTGTTCAGCTCCTTGTCTTGCGAAGAGATGTCAAAAATGAGCGTCGCAAGGTCGGGATCTGTCTCATACGTGCCTTCGGCCTGCACAACCAGAGTGTCGGCGACGAATTTGATCGTTGGCAATTGCTGTGCCGGGGACCGGCCAGACAGGAGACACAACACAAACGCCAGGGGCATCACCCGTTTCATCGAACCCTCCAGCAACCTCGGATACAATCGGAGCCGGACGAGATTATCACAGTGAAATGGTTCGAGTGCTATATACTCAGCCGCACAGTTCACAAAAGCAGCTAATTGAGCAAAAATAGCTAGAACATGTGATGGCGTAGCGCGATGCTGCCGACGATTCCCGAGAAGGTATCCTGCGCAGCGTGCTGAATCATGCCGGGACGCAGACTCTTCCGCCATGCGGCCAGGATGCCGAATAGCGCGCCGTAAACGGCGATCGTCGCCGCGCCCTTCCAGCCCTGATAGAGATGCGCGGCGCCAAACACCAGCGCCTGCAGAACGACGGCGGCTTCGACTTTGCCGGTCAGCGCCAGAAACTGCCGCTGCAAGTAGCCGCGAAAAATCAGTTCCTCGCAGAATCCGGCTGTCACCGAAAGCACCACCCAGGCCGCCATTTCGCCGTACGTTCGCGGGAGCAGTATCTTCGCGGCTTCCATCTGCTGATTGTTCTGGCCGAGCAGGACGTGCATGGCGAGCAGCATCCCGATAACAGCGGCCCAGAAACCCATTGCGATGGCGACGTCGATTCCGAACTCCGCCCATGTATTCCATTTCCCGCCGATGATGTCGCGAAGCGTTTTCCCCGCGGGCCGCAGGCCCAGCAGCCACACGTAAGCGAACAGAATCAGCTCGAACAGGACCATCACCGTATACAACGGCAGACGACTTGCCAGATGCATGTTGGACATTTGAGGGGTCTGCTTGGACTGAGCGAAGGTGAGGCCCAAAGTTACGACGACGAACACAATGGTGTGCCAGACGGGCGCAACACGGC
The DNA here is from genome assembly GCA_035307985.1 of Candidatus Acidiferrales bacterium. Taxonomy (GTDB): domain Bacteria; phylum Acidobacteriota; class Terriglobia; order Acidiferrales; family UBA7541; genus Palsa-295. Next base: position 5,623 of record DATGHM010000232.1, on the reverse strand, counting down.
TGCGGTCCGGCGTGATACCTGCTTGCGGCTGTACAGACGATGCGCTCATCAGGAGACGATTTCCGTTTACGAGCGGGCCAGTGTAGCATTGGCTCCTTCGCCGGCGCATACGAAGTTTCACGCAAACGGGAACGTCCCCGGTCGCACCGGAGGATCAATGGCTCACCTTCATCGGTATGAAGTCACGGTCGAATGGACCGGCAACATCGGAACGGGTACGTCTGCCTACAAGGCGTACGAACGCAGCCACGTCATTTCCTCCGGTCCGCAAAAGCCGCCAATTCCGGGCAGTTCCGATCCGGCGTTTCGTGGAGACCCCGCGCGCTGGAATCCCGAGGAACTGCTCGTTGCTTCGCTCTCGGTGTGCCACAAACTCTGGTACTTGCACTTGTGCGCCATCTCGGGCGTCGTCGTCACCAGTTACATCGATCGCGCGGAAGGCGAAATGGAAGAAACGGCCGATGGCGGTGGACACTTCGTGCGCGTGGTCTTGAAGCCTCAGGTCACAATCGCGCCGGCATCGGATATCGCGAAAGCCAGGGAGTTGCACGCGACGGCTCACGCAAAGTGCTTCATCGCCAATTCCGTGAATTTCCCCGTCGAGCACGAGCCCGAAATTCGAGTCGGCTAGATTGCGCGACGTGAATCCTTGGCAAAGACCGACGTCGGAGATCGAGGCGTGAGCACGCGGGTTAAGACATGGATCACAATCATCGCGATCGTGGGGATGCTTGTTTACGTCTCCTGGCGGCAGGCGGATTCTCTTCGTCCGCTCACTCCGATTCGAGGCTTGGGCGAGGCCTTGGCGCTGGTAGGCCTGGCCGGCTGGGCAGCCGCGCGGATCCAGTTAGGCAAGTCGTTTTCCATTCGCGCGAAGGCGACGGAACTGGTCACGAAAGGGATCTACTCAAAGATTCGGAACCCGGTGTACGTTTTTGGAACAGTTCTGATCGCTGGCATCATCCTGTGGATCGGGTCACCGGTGTGGCTCTTGGTGCTTCTTGGGGTTTTGCCAATGCAGGTGATACGAGCGCGGAAGGAGGCGCAAGTTCTGGAGGCGAAATTTGGGGAAGCGTACCGGGCCTATCGGGCGCGAACCTGGTTCTGAGCCGCCCCGCTCCTGTTGCGTGCACCTGGGAACGCCGACGTTGGGGGCTGCGTGTCAGGGCACGACTTGAGTCGTGCCGTAAGCGCGCCCCAAGTGAATGCGGCTTTAGCCGCTGGGTGGAAGCGCCGGGCTTCAGCCCAGCGAGAAACCGTCGAAGAACGGATTGGGCTTCAGCCCTGGAAGTCCGATCCATTCTTCCTCGGCCGAAATTGCATTTTTCTCTTGCGAATTCACCGGCAAGGTGAGTACAGTGTGCCGCATGGTAGTGTAGCTGCTAGGGCAGCCGCGCGACGCTACCCAGAGCTTGCGGGCTGTTTCAAGGGAGTGAGGGCGAAAGCTTGACCTGCGTCCTGTCAATCGCCAATCAAAAGGGCGGAGTCGGAAAGACCACCACATCCATCAATCTCGCTGCCGCGCTGGCTCTGAAAAAGAAAAAGACTCTCCTGGTTGACCTCGATCCGCAGTCCAACGCGACGATCGCTTTCTTCGAGCACGGCGACACCCTTCCGACCATGTACGACGTCTTCTCCGAGCAGCGCCTTGAAATGGCGAAGATCGTCCGGCCGACGAAGTACGAAAACCTGTTCGTCGCGCCCGCCCGCCTGGCGCTGGCTCGGCTCGAGCAGCAGCTCGCCGGGCAGTTCGATGCGCCCTTCAAACTGAAGGACTCGCTGGCTCCGATCCTGAAGCAGTTCGACTTCATCGTGGTGGATACGCCGCCCGCCCTTGGAATTCTCACCGTGAATGCGCTGGTCGCCTCCACGCATCTGCTCGTGCCCATTCAGGCCGCCTATTTCGCGATCGAGGGCACCGACGATTTGCTCGAGACGTACTCGAGGATTCGCTCGCGTCCCAATCCGGATCTGAAGGTACTCGGCGTCGTCATCACGCTCTTCGACAAGCGCACGAACATCTCTCGCGACACCCACGAACAGATTCGCGCCACGTTCGGCGAAGCGCTGTTCAAGACGCGCATCAGCAAGAACGTGCGCCTCGAAGAAAGTCCCGCCTACAAGGAAACCGTCTTTACCTATGCGCCGAAATCTTCCGGCGCGGAAGAATACAAAAAGCTGGCCCAGGAGGTATTACATCGTGTCCAAGAGGATCGGGTTGCCCGTCACTCTCAAGATGCGGCATGACGCGCATTATGTCGAAACGCTAACCAGTTTCAGCGGCGCGTCCGTGGGGCGCATGATCCCGATCGACAAGGTTCGGCCCAATCCCGACCAGCCGCGAAAGAATATCGGCGACGTGCGCGAACTGGCCGACTCCATCCGCGAGAAGGGCGTGCTCGAGCCGCTGCTCGTTCGCTACATCCCGCGCGAGGATACCTACTACATCATCTCCGGCGAGCGCCGCTACCACGCCTCGAAGATTGCCGGCCTGCACGAGCTGCCCTGCATCGAGAAGATTGCCGACGACGCGGAAACGCTCGAACTGGCGCTGATCGAGAATTTGCAGCGCAAGGACCTGACGGCGTTCGAGGAAGCCGACGGCCTGCAGCGCCTGGCCGACCAGTTCGACTACACGCACGACGACATCGCCAAGAAAATCGGCCGCGCGCGGTCTTCCGTCACGGAAACCATGTCGCTGCGCATCATTCCCGACGAAGTTAGGAAAGCTTGCGTCGAGAGGGGCATCGTCTCGAAGTCGCTGCTGCTGCAGGTAGCGCGCCAGCCCAGCGAAAAGAAAATGCACGAGATGGTGCACAAAATCGTCCAGGGCGGGATGACGCGCGACGAAGCGCGCCGCGCCCGTCAGGAAGAAACCAGCATTGCGCCGCGTCCTCAGCCCTACGTCTTCAACTACAAGGCGGACGACGAGTCGTTTCAGGTGCGCATCCAGTTCCGCAAAAGCCACGTCAGCCGCGAAGAACTTGCCGCGACCCTTCGCGCCATCCTGCGCGAAATCGACTCCGGCGCCTTCTCCGCCACCTCCGCCGCCTAGTTCCTGTAGGTGTGGTTCATGTAGGTACCGATTGGTCTGAGGAGAGGCGTGCAAAGCCAGAAATCTTGTTTTGCAGCCTCCATTAGCTCTCCGAATTTCGCGCGGCGAACTGGCGAGGCTCGGTTGCCTTGCTAATCGCCGCTGACGGAAGGAAAGTCCACGACGGACAGCCCTGACCTGACGCCATTCCCGAGAAAGAAGCGGCCTCCCGAGTTTTGAATTAGCTACGCGATAGCCCACCTCCTTTTTCTCTCCCCATCGGCAGGCGTTCGGTTCACGAAAAGCGAAAGCGGGGCGAAGCGAAACCAAGGCAAAGTGTGTCGAGATATTTTTGCGGTTTTGTTGATGAGCATGGAGTTACGCCGAAAATATCTCGACAGGTGTGTCGAGATATTGAGCAGAGGCCCCCGGATGGTGCGCACCGGTTTCAGGAACCGGACCGAGTCTCGCCGGACCGCACGGGTGAGAGAAGTGCGTCCCTGGCGGGCCTTTGAAAGTGTATCGATCAATTTTGGCGGTTTTGTTGATGCTATTGGATTTGCGGCGCTTTTTGTTCGACAGGTGTATCGATCAAATCGAGTGCCGCCCGAGTTCTGAGAGGCCCCGCTGACGCTGTGGCCGGGAATCGAGTCTTTCCTGCGCCGAATCATCGCTCGAGTTGAATTTTCTTCGCGCATAGAAACCAGCCACGCTAGCACGGAACCGGCGAGGGCGCGAGAAGACGAAAGTACCTTGTGGAAACAGGTACATTCGTCTCTGGACGGGAGTCACCAGTGGTCGCGGGCAGTTCGTCCGCCTTGGTTTGGGGCTCGCTGGAGGATGGCGTCCGCGGTCCGTCCCGGTGGCGATTTTGCCTTAGCAGGACGCTGAAAAAGTCGAACGGCAGCTTCAGGGGTTAAAACCCCTGATACAAAACGCCCACTTACGGCGGGGTTAAAACCCCGCCCTCCTGAAGACAAGGCGTTATTCAGCAAGCTGCTAAGCCACTGTTCCTGGCACATTCTCGATCGGCACCTTCGGACCCGCGCCGCGCTGATGTGGTAGATCGATATGATCGGCCTACGTTATCTTGAAACGACGGCTCAATCGCTACAAGCTGTCTCAAGAATGCTATGAATTGTGGAAGAGACTTTCTTCAGGGGCTAACGGGACGCTGAGAAAAGTCGAACCGCAGCTTCAGGGGTTAAAACCCCTGATACAAAACGCCGACTTACGGCGGGGTTAAAACCCCGCCCTCCCGAAGAACAAGGCGTTTTTCGGCAAGCTGCTAAAGCCCAACGTTTACCGCTGCTTGAATGTCGGAGCTAAAGCTCCGACCCCCTAAACTGCATTTATGCGATGGCATGGCTTCTAGTGGACGACAGACTGTCCTATGCCGTACTTCAGTACCTCGGTGAGCTGCTCGGCAACCACCGGACGGCTGAAGTAGTAGCCTTGTCCCTCGCCGCAACCATGGGTCTGAAGGAAGTTGAGCTGCTCCCGTGTTTCCACACCCTCGGCAATGACCCTTTGCTTGAGGCTTTTGCCAATGCCGATCATCGCGCTGACGATTGCCGCATCGTTTTGATCGACTGTGATGTCGTGCACGAATGAGCGGTCGATCTTCAGAGCGTCAAGCGGAAAGCGACGCAGATACGTAAAGCTGGAATAACCCGTGCCAAAGTCGTCGACCGCCAGCCGCACGCCGATCGCTTTGAGTGCGTGAAGGGTGTCGACGGTGGACTCAGCATCCAGCATGAGGACGCTCTCGGTGAGCTCAAGTTCCAGATTGTGCGGCTCAATGCCGGTCGCGATCAGGATAGCGCGAACACCCGAGAGAAAGTTCTTGGCAAGGAACTCGACGGCCGAAACATTGACCGCCAAGGGCACAGCTCGCAGGCCCAAATCGCGCCAGGCTCGCGCCTGTCTGCATGCTTCGAGCAGAACCCACTGGCCGATGGAGGTAATTAAGCCACACTCTTCGGCAATTGGCACAAACTGCAAGGGAGGGACGAGCCCGCGCTCAGGGTGCATCCAGCGTAGAAGAGCCTCGACCCCGGCAATCTCCCCTGACATGAGATTTATCTTCGGCTGGTAGTGCAAGAAGAATTCATGTCTCCCCAACGCGGCACGCAAGCTGCCTTCGAGGGATTGCCGTTCGACAACACGAGCGTGCATCTCCGGTCTGAAGAAACGGTAGGTATTGCGCCCGTGTTCTTTCGCGTCGTACAAGGCGGCGTCAGCGCTATTCATCAGGCTCTGTGCGTCCCGGCCGTCGCCCGGGTACGTGCTGACCCCAATACTCACATTGATATTGAGATCGGTCTTGTCGATCTGATGCGGTGCGATCAGAGCAGCGAGGATTTTTCGTGCACTAAAGGCAGCGTCTTCCGGGTGCTCGATTTGGGAAAGCAGTACCACAAATTCATCCCCACCGAGGCGGCTCACGGTGTCCGAGCGACGGACCGAGGCAGTCAATCTTCCAGCAACCGACTGGAGGAGTTTGTCGCCAACCGCGTGTCCGAGCGAGTCGTTGATTCTCTTGAAGTGATCCAAATCGACAAACAGCACGGCGAGTTGCTTGCGTTG
>DATGHM010000231.1:0-3708 GCA_035307985.1 Candidatus Acidiferrales bacterium | reverse complement strand
GCTGCCATGCGCGCCGATGCGCGGTCGCGCCAGCGCCTCTGGAAGGAAGCCGAACGCGCATCGCGATTGAACGATCCCCACATCGCCGCCGTTTACGACGTAATCGAGCACCGCGGCGAAGTCTTTCTCGTCATGGAGTATGTCGAGGGCGAAACGCTCCGGCAGCGTCTTGCGCGTTCGCTGCCGTTCGACGAGTTCCTCCCCATTGCTGTGCAGTGCGCAAGCGGCCTCGCCGCCGCGCACAAAGCCGGCTTGATTCATCGCGACATCAAACCCGAGAACATCATGTTGACTCCCTCCGGGGACGTGAAGACGCTCGATTTCGGCGTCGCGCGCGAACTGCCCGGCTCGGATACCGCCGTCACTCTCGAGACTCTCGAGAGCGCCGGCTTCCAGGGCACTCACGCTTACATGGCCCCCGAAGTCGTCCAGGAAAAACGGGCCGACGCACGCGCCGACATTTTCTCGCTTGGCGTCGTTTTCTACGAAGCGCTCGCCGGCCAAAATCCGTTTCGCCGCGACACGTTTCTCGCCACTTGCGACGCCATTCTCCACCATTTTCCTCCGCCGCTCACGGAACAGATTCCGCAGCTTCCCGCAGAAATAGATCGCATCGTTGGCAAGATGGTCGCCAAGCGTCCCGAGGAGCGCTACGCCACGGCCGCGGATCTGGTCGTGGATTTGCGCGCGCTCGCACGCTCCCACGGCGAACTGGGAGTAGACAATTCCGATTCGCCGGGACTTCTGCGCTCGCAACGATCGTCGGATGAAAAGGGCGCTGCTCCAGGGCGGCCGGCAACAATTTCAAGAGGGAGCGCCGCACCGCGCGCGCAATCTCGGCGCGCAGGGCGGAAATTCCGTACCCCGCTTCTGGTCACCCTGGCCGTTGTAATTATCGCCGTTGCTGCGAGCGCGTTGATTCCCTCGGTGCGTGGGCGAGTTCGAGGCTGGCTGGGCATCGCGCACGTTCCCCACCGGAAATACGTCGCCGTGCTCCAGTTTCGCGCGGTGCAGGGCGATCCCGAAGCGGCTTCGTTCACGGCCGGATTGAGCGACACGCTGACGGCGAAACTCACGCAGCTCACGGGCGGCGGCTCGTTACAGGTGGTGCCCGCCGCCGAGATCCAAGGACGGCGCGTCACGACGGTAGAACAGGCGCGCAGTGAGTTCGGCGTGAACCTTGTCGTCGACGGAAGCCTCGCCAAAGCGGGTGACCTGGTGCGCGTGAACTGCGCGCTTGTCGACCCGAGCACGCGGCGGCAGCTTCGCGCGGACACGATCACGGTGGCGGCGACAAACCCGTTCGCCGTTCAGGATGAAGTAGTGGACGGCGTGGTGTCCATGCTGAATCTGGAGGTCCAACCCGACCAGCGGCAGGCGCTCGAAACGCACGGAACGCAGGTTCCCGCCGCATACAGCCTCTATTTGCAGGGGACGGGCGACCTTGACAATTACGACAGACCCGAAAACCTCGACAATGCCGTCGCCGATTTTCAGCAGGCGTTAAAGCTCGATCCCACCTATGCCCTCGCCTACGCCGGCCTTGGCAGCGCGTACTGGAAGAAGTACGAGAATACGAAGGACGTGCAGTGGGTCGGCGAAAGCCGCGAGTCCTGCCAGAAAGCGCTCGACCTCGACGCCAAAATCGCTGCCGGCCATCTCTGCCTGGGAACCGTCTATGCAGGCTCCGGCAGCTACGACACTGCCATTGCGGAATTCGAGCGCGCCCTCGACATCGAGCCGACAAATGACGATGCGTATCGCGAGCTTGGCTTCGCGTACGAACGCTTCAACAAATTGACCGAGGCCGAGAAAACCTACCAGCGCGCGATCGCCCTGCGTCCCGAATACTGGGCGGGATACAACTGGCTCGGCGCGTTCTATTACAACCAGGCCCGCTACGAGGACGCGGCAAAGGAGTTCCAGCGCGTCGTTGATCTGGCGCCCGACAGCTTTCGTGGCTATTCGAATCTGGGCTCAACGTTGAACGAACTCGGCCGCTACGAGGCCGCCATTGACACGCTGCAGCGGTCCATCGTGATCCGTCCGACTGCCGGCGCGTTTTCCAATTTGGGTAACGCATACTTCTACTCGAAGCGATTCGCAGAGTCGGTCGACCCTTATGAGGCGGCGGTCAAGATCGAGGATAACGATTATCGTTTGTGGCGGAACCTCGGCGACGCATATTATTGGACGCCCGGGCGGAGAATGGACGCGCCCGAGGCGTATCGCCGCGCGATTTCGCTCGCGGCGCGGGACCTGAAGGTGAATCCCCGCGACGCAGACGCCCTTGGAATCTCCGCTATTTCGAGCGCGATGCTGGACGACCGCGCGCGCGCGCTTGCCTCGCTGCGCAAAGGTCTCGCCAGCAGTCCGGCGGAGCCAAACCTCCTCTTTGCGGCGGCGCTGGTTTACAACCATTTTGGCACCGATGCGGAGACGTTCAAGTGGCTGCGGAAGGCCCGTACGGCCGGCATTTCCGCCACCAGGATTCACGACACACCCGATTTCGATCACTTGCATCGCGACCCCCGTTTCCAGAAGTTGATCGAGGGACAATGACAACACACAAGGAGAAGAAAATGGCCAGTCCATCCTGGGCTCATGCAGCGAAGATTGTTGAAGTGACCGTCGATCCTAAGCTGGAAGACATCGCGGACCCAAAGGAATTTCGTATCAGCAAAGGCCGCTTCGACCAAGTGAAATGGGTGGCAGCCGCCGAGACTTATTTCACGGTCGAATTCAACGGCGAGTCGCCGTTCTATGAATCGCAATTCAGCAGCGACGCTCCGTATTCGGGCCTCGTCCGGCGCGACATCCTGGGCGATCCGCTCAAGACCTACAAATACACGGTGCGCGCCGGTGGCCGAACCGTGGATCCCGGCGGCATCATCGACCGCTAAGCTGGAGCAAACAAACCGGTCAGTGGGCGTTGGCGAACGCCCGCTACGAGAGCGTTGTGTGTAGCAGGATGCGCAAGGCGAGGACTCCCGCCGACATCATCGAGAAAAAGGCGGCAGGTCCGGTCCCCTTGAAATCCCCTACACGCAGATGCGATCCGACGGCGCCCACAAAATGGAGGACGAGGCCCGCACCGGCCGCCACCCCTGGTAATGGCCACCAGATGCCAAGAACGAGCCCCGCTGCCCCAGCGAACTCGCAGCCGGCCAACAGCGGAAAATACTTCAGTGGCACGCCGATTGTTTCGTGGATTACTGTCATCACCCGCGGGTCGCGGCGAAGCTTCCCGACGCCCGAAAATATCAGCAACCCCGCGAGCAGCACCGCAATAACCAGGTATGCTGTATTCAAACGCGTTTCCTCTCGCGGGGTATAATACGGCTGGATCCTTGACGAGGTGAGGCGTTCCCAATCACTCTTCTCAGCGGGACGGTGGAATTTTCCCGTTTGCTTTCAGGAACGTCGGTTGAAGTGGGTGATAACTAGTTGTACGCTAAACGAATTGCACGCAGCAAAGCGCGGAGTCCGACGGGCGGTTAGCTCAGCGGTTAGAGCATCCGGTTTACACCCGGAAGGTCCAGTGTTCAAATCACTGACCGCCCACCCCGCTTCTACAGCTTCAGGACCGCGGTGAGCAGGTCGGGATCCTCGCCTGGCTGCACCGTGAAGCCGAACTGGTCCGCGAGCGATTGCATGGCGCGGTTCTCGGGCATGATGATGGCGAGGACGCGCGACAGCTTCTCATGG
>DATGHM010000230.1:0-3270 GCA_035307985.1 Candidatus Acidiferrales bacterium | reverse complement strand
CATCGTCGCCAATCACAAAGCCGGCGTTCGAGCCGGAGTGACCGTCTAAGTCGATGGCGGCCCACGCGTTCGGACCGACCTGTTTCAACGTAAATGGCAATGCCGTAGTCTGAGCAGGCGCTTGCGGAGCGGCTGACCGGGATTTTGCGTTTCGGCCGTCTTCTGCCGCTCGCGTATGTGCGGCGAGGGTAATCAGTAAGATGACGCCGATTGCCAGCAAGGCTCTTCGCATAGGAGCGCCATCCTACTACTTTTTCTTCCGATTTGTCGCAATGCAAAGTTACTCCCTCAGACTTGGTTTTCGGCAGAAAGGCGAATACAAAGCGAAGGCGAAATGGACGCAACCAGTTGCGATTAGAAATTTCTCGGCGCTTTGCTTTCAATGAGTTACGACGATTTTTATTCACGGCTTGTTGCGAGTAGGCGTCATCTGTGTGCCCTTCCGTGGGGCGGGGGAACTGGCACGCCCGGGTGGCTCATCGCGGGGTACAAAAAAGGCCTCTGGAGAATACTCCAGAGGCCCTTTGTCGCTAATTGCGCGGAGTTTTCAGACTGTGAACGAACTGCCGCAACCGCACGTGCTCTTCACGTTGGGGTTGTTGAACTTGAAGCCGGAACCCTCGATCGTCTCGATGTAGTCGATGGAAATGCCGTCGAGGTACATTTCGCTCATCTGGTCGACCATCACCTTCAGGCCGTCGAACTCGTACACATTGTCGCTCGACTCGTTCACCGCGTTCTCAAACGCCATGTGATAGCTGAAACCGGAGCACCCTCCGCCGACTACGGCGACGCGCAGACCCGCCGGCGCAGGCTGTTGCTGCTGCAGAATCTCCTTCACTTTGGTTACAGCAACTGGACTCAATTGAATCATTTACACCCTCCGAATGGGCCGAATGGGCGCGCCGTAGCTCAGGGCGGCCTGCTCAAACCTTACCCAGACATTATATCAGATTCGCGCAAGACCGTTTGGTTGCAGAAGGCGAAGGTACCGAAGCCTAATCGTGCCAATGGATTGAGGTGAAGCAAGCAATGGTGATTGAGAGCCTGGGAAGACGCGTCGATGGACTCGACGGGCCGGGCTAGCTGTCTTCGACTTGGGCCTGCTGGCGCTCGCCGAGCTGTTCGAGCTGGTAGCGCCAGTCAAGCTGGCGGACGAGGCGGGGATTCTCACGCCAGCGCGGCTCGACGCGGACGAACGTCTCGAGGAAAACCTTTGTGCCGAGAATCTCTTCGAGTTCCTTGCGAGCGAGCGTTCCGATTTGCCTGATCTTCTCGCCATGCTTCCCGATCATGATTCCCTTCTGTCCTTCGCGTTCGACGCAGATCGTCGCGCGAATGTGGAGCAGGTCCGGCTTTTCCTCGAAACTGTCGATGAGGACGGCGACGGCGTGCGGAATCTCCTCCCGCGTCTCCAGAATGGCCTTCTCGCGAATGACTTCGGCAGCGAGGAAGCGTTCGGGCTGGTCGGTGAACTGATCGGCTGGGAAGGAAGGCTCGGCCTCGGGCAAGTGACGCAGCCAGGCGTCAACCAAATCGAGGCAGCCTTCGCCCGTCAGCGCGGAGATCGGGAAAATTTCGGTGAACTCAAACGCGCTGTGGTAACGGTCGATGAGAGGAAGGAGCGCCGGCTTTTTCATCCGGTCCACTTTGTTGAGCAGAAGGAACACGGGCCCGTGAAAGCGTTTCACCCAGTCGAGCGAAAAGCGGTCTCCAGCGCCGAACTCGACGGAGGCGTCGACAATGAGCGAGAGGATGTCGATGCCGTCGAGGGCGTGCTTCACTTCGTCCATCATCATGCGATTCAGGGCGGAAGCGGGCTTGTGGATGCCGGGCGTATCAATCAGGACGATCTGGGCGCCGTCGCGATTGAGGATGCCCTGGATGCGATTGCGCGTGGTTTGCGGCTTGGGCGAAACGATGGAGACCTTCTGGCCCACCAGCGTGTTGACCAGCGTCGACTTGCCGGCGTTTGGACGCCCTACAATCGCCACGAATCCGGACTTGAACGGCATATGTCCGCATTCTACGCCGGATTGCGCTGAATGCTTCAAGGTGTCGGCTGGCGATGGACGGGTTAAAAATGGAGTTCTGTCGTCGTGGGCAGGAGCGGCCTCAACAATGGCCTGAATTGCGTGGCCGATACCCTGATGCTTTGCGACGCCGTTCTGCCGCTCGCGGGGCCATGCCGCGCGAAGCGTAGCAGGAGGATCATCGGCTGTTCCGCCGGGGCGCCGATCCGCCCATCACACTCACCGTAGCAAGAGCGATCGTGCAGACGATATGGGCCGTCGGGAAGCTACACGGGCCGCGTGAGGGTTAAGGCAGCGAAGGAACATTCGGTCCGCGCTGGAAGCAAGTTTCCGGGACCGTTTACCGCCCACTTCCGGCACCGTTTACCGCCCACTTGCGCGAGCCGAAGACTGGACTTAGGGCATCCAACGCGGTGGATTCGTTGACTTGCGTACAGGCGCAGCCTAAGATGACCGCGCCATGTCGGATCCCCCGGCACTCCTCGGCCAAACCATCTCGCACTACCGCATCATTGAGAAACTCGGTGGCGGCGGCATGGGTATTATTTACAAAGCAGAGGACACCGAGCTAGGTCGCTTCGTCGCACTGAAATTCCTTCCGGACGAGCTGGCGCAAGACCATCAAGCGCTCGAACGTTTTCGCCGGGAAGCTCGCGCCGCGTCGGCGCTGAATCATCCCGACATCTGCACCATTTACGAAATCGGTAAGCAAGACGGGCGCGTCTTTCTCGTGATGGAGTTTCTGGACGGTCAGACCCTAAAGCGCCGCATTTCCGGCAAGCCGCTGCCGTTCGACGAAACATTGGAACTGGCGATTGACATCGCAGATGCGCTGGACGCCGCGCACTCCAAAGGCATCGTCCACCGCGATATCAAGCCTGCCAACATTTTCGTCACGCAACGCGAGCAGGCCAAAGTTCTCGACTTCGGCCTAGCCAAAGTTTCTCCGCAGCCGCAAGCCGTCGCCTTCAGCGCTGCCACCATCGACTCCGAGCAACATCTCACCAGCCCCGGCAGCACCCTGGGCACCGTCGCTTATATGTCGCCCGAGCAGGTTCGCGGCAAAGAACTCGATGCCCGCACCGACCTGTTCTCCTTCGGCGCCGTGCTCTATGAAATGTGTACCGGCCTGCTTCCGTTCCGCGGCGATACTTCCGGCGTGATCTTCAAAGCCATTCTCGATGCAACCCCAACTCCCGTGGTGCGTTTGAATCCCGGCGTGCCGGCGGAGTTGGAG
>DATGHM010000229.1:0-25444 GCA_035307985.1 Candidatus Acidiferrales bacterium | reverse complement strand
TCTCCATCTGCAAATTCGACAGCGTGTTGAACCTTTCCTGCACGCTGATTAGCGCGTCTCCCAGCGCCGGCCGTCCGCTCGACCCGTCACCGGGCAGCGCGTGCAGCACGCGCCAGTGATCGTCCATGTTCTCGTTGCGCGCTTCGCAGTAGGCGTCTCCCGCGAACGCCACGTACGCGCCATCCGGAAAGAGTTGCAGCAGTTCATCGCGCAGCGATTTGTCCTCGAGCGCGAAAAATGCCCACGGTCTCAGCCATGTGCGTTGAAACGTGACCAGGTTGATGTTGTAATCTCCGCCCTCGGTCAACGGCCCGTCCTGCGATTGCGCCAGTCGCGCGAGCCGTTCGTATTCCTGGCCGCCTGCCGCGACGGGCGGCCCGATCTTATCCGCGGCGTGCGGGTACGCCGCCTTCAACCGAGCCTGGTGCACCTCCATATTCCACTGCACGTACGGATACTCGTGCATGTCGTTTGCCCACGGCGGAGTTTTCAGCTCCAGCCCTCCGACAATCGTCAGCACCTCCCGCCCGTTGGGCACGCGCAATCGGGTCTGCGCCGATGGCACCGTAATGGCCTCGGCCGCAACGAAATTCTCTTCTGTCAGCAAAGCGCCACACTCCGCGCATGTGGCAGGTGAAGGGGTCTGCGGCGACTTCGTTTGCGTCGCGGAGTCGGCCCGTTTGCCGGAAGCCCGCGCCGCCTGAGGCTCAGTCTCCGCCCCGCACTCAGGGCAAACATAAACGTCATTTCCAACCTTGACTTGCTTGGCGTCGATTTCCGTCTCCGGATGAAACCCAAATCGCTGCCCGTCGACCACGTACCTCACGTACGCGCCAACCTTGCCGCCGGTCCAGAGATTGAACGCGACAATCAGGTTCCCGACACGATTGTTCCGCTCGACCAGCGACGCCACTTCCGTCGCCGCCTTCGCCGCTGCCACGTCCTCTTCCGCCTGCGCCGAAGAAGGGAAAAATCGCACCCGCGGCACATCCTGCGACAGCACCGAAATCAGTGACAGCCCAAACGCCTGATAGATATTCGTCACGAATTCATAGCGCGGCAGGTCTTCGAGCGACGTGTTGTCCATCAATTTCTGCTCGAACGGGAGATGCCAGTTCTGATCGCGCTCGTTCCACCACAAATACTGCAGCCCGCGCCAGAATTGGTGCGCCTTCTTGATTCGCCGCACTTCCTGCCGGCGCGTCGCCTCCGATTCGTACGAATACTGGAAAACGAGCCGCCGCAGCGCTTCCTGCAAACGCTCCGGCAGTTGCTCGTTGTTCGGCCCGAATGCATGCGCGTCATCCGCGGTCGCAGGGAGGGCGGGGCGATCAGAAGAAAGACGCGAGCGGCCCGCAGGCGTGTCTCGACGCTCTCCCGTCGCCCCGTTCTGTGGCGCCACACTTGTTGCCCGCACGCGTCCTCCGACCGAACTCCCTGCCGGTCCTTCTACGGGAACGATTGCCGGATCGGCTGTTGCATAGTTCTTGTCGATGGACATTGTGCCTCTCTGTCGAGTGCTGGGGTTTGTGCCGGTGTGCCGCCGCGGAGTGAGAGTTCAGGCCGGGGCCGCAATTTCACGGCCGCCCATCTTAAGGAACCGGGTCAGCTCCAACACGGAACCGCCGAAGAATGGATTTTCGGTGCAAGGGCCAAGCTTCAGCCGCGCGTAGGCGGAACGTTGTGGGGCATCTCCCTGTCTTTGTGGCGAAAACCAGTCCTACCGCGAGCGGTCCTTTTCGAATGCTTTGTGCAAAAAATCCGTCAGGTCCTGGTGATCCGAGAAGACGTGCGTCTCGGGCGCTGCGGCGGAGTCGCCTCCACCCGCGTTCGAACTTCCGCCCGAAGCGTTCGGCTCCGGCGTGCCGAAGAAATCCTGCTCTCCATTTGAGGAGTCAGCGGCCGTGCTCCCGGCGCGATGAATCCGAGCAACGAATCCACGCTGGCCGCGTCCCGAATGTGACGGCACGACCTCCGCCGTCTCGATCTCCACCCGGCGAATCGGCCCTTGGGCCGCACTGGTGTTCGCATTTCCGTTGGACTTGTCTGCGGCGCCCGCACCGTCGCCGTGCTCAGCCTGTTGCTGCGATGCCAGAGCGTCGTCGGCTTCACGCGCAGCTTCCAACGCCGCTCCCGCAATCGGATTTACGTGATAACGCCCTCGAATAAACGGCATGACTCCCTCCCATCAAGAACGGAAAACAGGCTGACCGTGCTTTCTTTAGGGGGCGGATCTCAGATCTGCCCAGGCCTTGTTTTCCTCGTCCGGTTCATTGCGTCTTCACTGCAACTCCCAACTCCGGCCCGTCCGCAAACTCCCGCTCTTTTCTTTTCGCGGAATCGAGCTCCAGCGCCTGATTGATCTGGTGCCAGGACCTTCGCCTCAAGGGAGCTGCAACGCCGGATATCGCGCCTCGTGCTCTTTTCGCGCTCGGCGTTCCCGTCGCTTTTAGTCGCGCGACGCCCGTACCGTCGAGCCCGGACCGGGTCTCAACCGCCTCCGCCTTTCTCTGCTCGCGGCTCTCCGGCATTGCAACCGTGATCGGCGGGACTCCCGCAATCCCCAAGATCGAATTCAGCAGCGCACGATTTTCCGCTCGCAGCCGCTCGACTTCCACTTCGAGCGACCGCGTGTACCTCGTCGTCGTCCACCGCCTCCAGCAGTCCCGAATTCTGAGCATGCCCTCTCCAATCCCGGCTATCGAGTCAGGTTCCCCGGCCCTGCCTCCAATGTCTTCCCTTTGGCTTGTGTTTTCCGTGTTCCTTGCGGTTCAGTCTCGTGGTTCTGACCTGTGTTGATCGTGTTGATCTGTGTTCATCTGTGGTTAAGAAAACTTTGCGGTCTACCTGCGTGGCCTCCGGTGCGAGAACACCGGCTGCACGCGCCGCGATTCGTCAATCAAAGCTCTGTGCGCCTGGATCGCCCGAATCGTCGGATCGGCCGAAGTAACGCGCTCCGCCAGCCTCTGCTCGAACGGCGGCTGCCCGTACCCGCCTCGTCGCACGCCGTAGCGCGACTTCAGTCCATACCGCGCCGCATCCGCCGGATCGTCGCCGTCCATTTTTTCGATATCTTCGATTCGCGCCGGATCGCGCACCAGCGTCGGCAGCGTTCGGATCAGCTCGATGCAATTCTCCGTGACGAACCACTCCCCGGCATCCAGCATCTGGTACATCAACATCCATCCGCTCACGCGGTCATCATCCGCCGGAATGGGCCGCGGAAATCCCGCGTCGACCAGAATGTCGCCCATCTGGTCCGCAATCGACGCCTCGTCCGTCCTTCGCGCGAACGCGTCCGGCGACAGGTAGATCGCGTCAATTTTTTCGCGTCCTCCGCCTTCCGTGCTGCTCGCCGCGCTTCTCGCGATGATTTCCCGCGCCAGCTCGCGCGGCGGCGTTCGCCGCGTCACAAATTCCCGGTATGTCGCAACGCGACGCTCTCCGTCCCTGCTTCCGGGTTCCGCGTAGGCTGTCGCTCCATCGAAACGCGACGCGGCGTAAGGATCCGTATAGCCTGTCGCCAAGCGGATTCGCGCCGGCTCCGATCCAACAGGAACCGCCGCATGCCAGTACACCGCCGCCGGATGCTCGAATCCCCAGTCGACCGAAATCCACCGCGGCCACCATGTCTTCCAGTGAATTTCTTCGGGACGAAATACGCTCTGCGCCGG
Source organism: Candidatus Acidiferrales bacterium (assembly GCA_035307985.1). Lineage (GTDB taxonomy): Bacteria > Acidobacteriota > Terriglobia > Acidiferrales > UBA7541 > Palsa-295. The sequence goes on along the minus strand of DATGHM010000229.1, from coordinate 21,770 downwards.
ATCGAACCGGTCGAAGTACTGCCCCGCGAACACGTCCCAGTCGCCATCCAGAAACGCGCGCCGCAAATGCGACGGCAACGCCCGCAGCGTCTTGAGATAACTCTGGTCCGACGCGTAAATCGGATTGTCCGTCACGCGCGCCGGCACGAACTCGTAGTCCGCCGGATCGTACTGATCCGGACATTCCATGCCGCTCGCCGGTTTCCTGTCGATCCACAGCGACTTGACCCACGCATGCCCGATGTTCCCGGGGTTTGTCGCGCCGGCCATGCACGGAAATGCGCCGGGAATCGGACACCTGTTGCGGCTCGTCAGGAATTGCCATTGGCGCAGCGTGAAGAGCGTTAGCTCGTCGATCGCGATGAACAGAAATTCGGCGCCCTGGTACTGATAAACATCCGATTCGCGCTGGCAGTAACCGAACCGCAGCGTCGACCCGCTCTCCATCGTCACTACGTGTTTCGATTCGTTATAGGTTCTGTACATCTCGCGCGGTACGTCCCGCCGGAAGTATTGCAGCAGCGACTGTTCGAGCTCCGGGAATGTTCTTCTCAGAACCAGCACATTCGCGCCGGGATTCTCGTGCGCCTGCAGGACGGCTTCGAACAGCAGCGCTTTCGATTTTCCCGGCCCAGCGGCGCCGCCGAATAGCCTGTATTTCGCGGCCGATCCGTGAAACTGGTTCTGCTTCGGAAACGGCTCGTAATTCAGATGTACGTTGGCCCAGCGCTCTGCGCCGGATGTGACCGTGGCAGGCATCGGCTTGGCACCCGATAGAAGGTTTGCACGGCGACTTGATGTTGACGCTCAACATCGAATGCTCACTTCCCTTTCACTTGCGCCCGCGGTGCCGGTCGCGACTGCGTGGAGCATGTGCGCAGGCAACCGTCATTGCGCCACTGGATCGTGGTAGAGAGCGGCGAGCGCAAGAATTCCTGCAGCCGCCGCGCTCAAAACCGGGTATTGCCCGAGCAGCGCCTTTCCCGCCGGAGTAATCACGAAAGCGGCCGCGGCGGCCAGTGCCGCCGCAAATGCATGCGTCACTTTCTTGAATTTGCCCATCGTCCCGCCTCCAAAAAGCCAGGCTCGCGCCGTTTCGTCCGCGCCCGCCTGCGAACGCCGCGTATTCCGACGGCCACCTCGTTCCGGCCTTGTGAACCATATGTTCAGCGGCCCAACGTCACACCTCGCTGAAAGCTGGAATGCGTAACGCGGATATTCTGCAGAGATCGCCCGGGGGTGATCCTTAGACTTGCGATTCGTCCGTCGGGGGATGGTCTTCTTTCGTTGCGTTCGTAGCGGAATCGCTTGCAGCAGATGGAGCTGCGGCCGCCACATTGCGCTGCGGTCGCGCAACATTGTGGATGAGCCTTACTTGCACCGGCGCGCCTCCTGCGGCCTTGCTGTCTTCTTCAAGGTGCTTGCTGCATTCCTTCAGGATGTCCACCAGCAGCTTATCGACGCTGTCGCTGGCCACCGCCTTGTCCTTCAGCATGCCGACCACGCCGGCGTAGGCCGCGGCTACGCACTGCTCATCGATTCCCTCGATCCGCAAAGCTTCCCCCATTCGAACGCGTTGGCCGGGGAGCCGCTCCGTGTTTGAAGCGAACGTGCCCTCGGCACCGTCTTCCGCAACAATTGGAGTCGCGCTTGTTGCAGCATCTCTCACCGCGGTGATGGTCGCGTCCGCACCTCCCGCATCGGTCGTCCGCTCGACCCGGCGCGATTCGGCAGAATCCGGGCTCGGATCGGCCTGGCTCGATTCGATTGGCCTGGGGCCGTTCTCCGCGCTTCCTTGCCCTTCCGTGGCGATTGGAGGTTCCCGGGGCGACTCTACAGGCCGCGCTTTCTGCTCCACGCCTCCCGGTTCTCTTTGCGATCGCGCGTCCAGCGGAGCGTTTACCTGACTCGCGAAGCCAATCGGACGGAACCGCCGTTCACGCATATTGCCCTTTTTCTTGGCCGGCATGTCGTTCCCCTTTTCTGCGTGGGACAAGCCAATCCACGCTATTGGCGCGTTTATCTCGGCTTCCTCTAGCCGAGGATCTGTACCGTTACTCCGCTCCCGTCGGTGATCGAGCCCACCTTGGCGCGGATGAAATTCGCGCGCACACCAGTCACGGTGCGTGCCTCCCCCGCAGTCGCCGTTGACGTGTCGATCGTCGAGTACTGCGCGTCCGAATCGATCATCGCGGTCTGCAACGTGACGCTGATCGCCGATGGCGCCGATCCGAACACCGTTTGCCAGCGAATGGTTCGCCCGTTCTCCGGGAAGCCGGCATAACTGGGGAGCGCAAACTGCTGGCTGGCCTGCCCGACCGCGGGCGCCTCGGCATTGAACGCGAGCGCCACGTCACCCGGAAATATTGAGTAAGGCGGGACTTGTGCATTGTAGTTCGGCATGTTGCCTCCGAAAGTTTTTCAGAACTCTGCGGCACGCTGCCCGAGGCAGACGATCCCGCAAGGAACGCGGCGGTAACACCAAGTCCCGCGCACCCTGGACCAGAGGTTGGGTCAGAAGTGGACGCACCAATCGCGTCCCGTCAGCAAACTGGAAATCTTTGGATTTACGCGCCGGCTGGAACCGTCTGCCAGGTCGCCGTCGCGCACATTTCGAGGATAACGAAAAATCTTATACCATATGTTACTTTCATTGTCAAGTACTTATTTTAGAAAAGCAAACTCATCCAAGGCATGCTTCCCAACCCACCCATCTTTTTCCACCTTACTGCTCGATTTTCTCTCTATCGTGGCGGCTGCGGTTGATCTGGAAACGCCTCTTTGGGCCTCGGCCGCAACACGAACCCCACTCCCTGGCTCGCATTCGCGTCCACCGTCCTCTGCAGATCGAGCTCGTCCATCCCAATTGCGTCTTCGCCGCCGTACGACGTCACGTAATGCAGTTTGCCATCCGCCAGCCAGTAGCTGGTCACCGCGTATGACGTGCCGTCCTTCGCCCACAGCGCCGTCAGCGGCTCTTGCGGCACATTCTGGCCATCTTCCGTCGGGCTCTGTGGAGGCGTTCCGTAGGTCCCTGGATTCCTTTCCTGCGACTCCACATCCTGCTGGTCTTCTTCCTGATTGCCGTTTACGTAGTTCCGACCGGAGTCATCTGTGAAACCACTACCGCTCCCGTCCCAATACCCGAGCGGTGTGCAATCGAGGGTCAGCGTTCCGTCCCAGAGCGGCGCGCAATCCGGAATCAGGGCAAAGCCAAAGAATGGAACGCCGAACCCGCCTCCGAAGAACCCAAACCCGCCAAAAATGGGTTCGTGATGCCGCCTGTGCCGCGGCTCGAACCAGTGCGGCGGCGCGGGCGCAATCCGATACCACCCGGAGTTGCGCGAGGAGCCTTTCGCGCTCGAATCCGTCATGAACTCCAGCTTTTTCGCGGACCGCGAGCCGCCGACCCGCGCAGGGTCCAGGTTCGCTGGGCGCGCGGTTTCCCCACCGCCATGAATCGCGACCCGAGAATGCGTTTCACTTGCAGTCGACGGCGGATCAGCCCACAGATAGTTCGTCTGCCCGGATATGACGATCGCGCCGCGGCGCACCACTTCAGAGGAAATGTTCGCTCCGTGAGACGTTCGGGGCGGAAATCCAATGGTGACGTCCCGGGGGTGCGTCGCTGGCTCGGCAAGTCGAAACCCGCGCGAAGCCGTCGCTCCTTCCGCTGGTTTTCCTGGCCAGGGGTCATTCCCCCCGCTCGTCTCGGCTGAACGCACGATCCCAGTAACTCGCTCGGCGACTGAAGCGCTGCCCGTCGCTTCGGACCGCGAAACCCCGGATGCGGCAGGCCTCGACGGTGCCTCGATGCCGTACGTGTGCGACTCTCCCCCAACCGAACGGCCTCCGATACTGGCTCGCCCGCCGCCAGAGCGGCTACCCGCTCCGGCGCTGACGTGAGAACCGCCGCCGCCACCGCCGCTGTGCGCGCCGCCTCCTGCCCGCTGCGCGAATCCCGGCGCCGCCAATAACGTCAATGCCAGCGTCGCCCCCGCCGCTGCGGCGAACGTCCATGCCATTCCTTTTGAGCGGCACACGTCAACAATTCCAGCAATCGCGCAGCTCCACGGCTCAAGAATAGGGCTTACAGGCGGGCACTCCCGTGCGGCTCGGTCCATTTCACCACCTCGACCGGGGAACGATCGGCGGCGAACTCATTCTAATTCATTGGACGCGACCGGGCACAAGTTTGTTCCGAGCGTTGTCGAGCGGCTGCGAACCGACTCGGCTATACTGACCGGCCATGGTTCCGTTCTTACATTTGTGGCGCCTGACGATCCCCACCTTCGGCCTGATGGTCGCGACGGCAATGATGGCCGCCTATTTTGTGCTTCGGGCTGACCTCGAGCGGCGCGGTATCGCCGGCAAAGACTCCGGATTTGCCGAAGCGCTGATTGCCGTGCCCTGCCTTGCCGGAATTGCCGGAGCGAAGCTTTACCACGTGCTTGAGGATCCCGCCTTCCTGATCGCTCATCCCGGCGAACTGATCAGCCAGTATGGATTCGCCTGGTTCGGCGGATTGATCGCAGGCACCGCCGCATTCGTTTGGATTGCCCGGCATCGAAAGATCCCCTTGCTGCAGGTTCTCGACACCGGCTCGGCGGCTGCCGCGCTTGGCTACGGGATCGGGAGAATCGGATGCCTGCTCTCCGGTGACGGCGATTATGGCATCCCAACTTCTCTACCCTGGGGAATGAGCTTCCCGCACGGGTTGGTCCCAACCGTGCAACGCGTCCAGCCGACGCCCATCTACGAATTCATCGGCGCTTGCCTTATCGCCTGGCTCCTCTGGAAGTTGGGCTCCCGGCAAATACGTTCAACCATTTCAACTTCCAGCACTGCAAAGAACGGGACATCTTCCGACCGAATGTCGCCGGACGGCTCGGTATTCGCCGCCTATCTGATTCTCACCGGCGCCGCGCGCTTCCTGGTCGAATTCATTCGCATTAATCCGCGTTCCTTCTTCGGGCTGACGAACGCCCAGGCCGCCAGCCTGGCTTCGATCATCGCGGGCGCGATCCTGTGGGCAATGCTGTCAAATCGAAACAGAAAGCATCAGGCCCTAAACCGCGGCTCGGTCCAGGTTGGAGCGCGTCGCCGCGCGAATCATCCACGCTAACCCGCGATACCTCGCCTCGGGCACACGGCACGGAACCCCGCGACTTCCGGTTAGACCGAAGGCCGCGGGGCAGCCGCAAGGGCACGGCGCGTGAGGAGCGCGTCGGCCCCTCCTTCCATCTCCGTGTGGCGAGAGCCTAGGCCCCGCATCGGATTCGCGCAATTCGCAAAACTACGGCTCGGCGATTGCGGAGACTGCGGTCCCGCGCGCGCTGTATTTGGCGGCGAAGCGTTCCTTCAGATTCCAGCCGCCTAGGTAAGTAGGTATGTATCATCCGTCCGTGTTCTTACTGTGCGGAGTACTTGACACAGAAGTTATCGAGAGGTAGAGTGCAGCCGCTCGAAACCACAATCGAGTCGGAGACTCCGCTGTGGGGACGCGCGGAGCCCCTCTCTCGTCCGTTGTCCCGTGCTTCGGCCAGGGAAAGGTGTGCGAGTGCGCCAGACGTTTCAGAAACAAGGATCGCAGCCGCTAGGGCCGCCGAGCCGGCCGTCGAGGGCGCGGATAGCGAGACCGCGACGCTGGCCGGCTAACGCCTGGGCGAGCGCGCTCGAAGTGCTGTTCACGTCCCGAAGAATTGTTGCGCTAACCGTAGATTCGGCGGGTATTATTCGGACGATTCGCGTCGCCGAGCCAGAAGACGTTCGTTCCGCGGTTGCCATGCTGGTCGGCCGTTCCCTTCCCGATGTATTCGACAGAGAAATCTGCCAAATCATCGTCGCGGCTTGCCGTCAAAGCGGGAGTTCGGGCAAAGCGCAAGAGTTCGGGTGCTTACTGCATGTTTCCGGTCGGCCGCGCTGGGTCTCTGCGACGGCGACATCGCCTAAATCGCCACCGGATGCCTGCTTCCACATCCTTTTCCGCGACGTTTCCAGGGTTGGGACGATTCGCGTCGAGACGCGGAATCCCGGATCTCTTCTGGATCGGGCCCTGGATTTTGCTCAGCTTGCTCTGTGGGAAGGAGACCTCGACGCATCCCGCTTCAGTTGCTCGGTGCGTCTGTTTCGGATACTGCAGCAAGGTGAAAACGGAACGGCGCGCGTCAACGATTTCTTGTGGAGGGCCATTCAGGGCTGCTGTGAAGACGCATCCGGAGCGGGCCGTCGCTCTAAAGTCCGAACCTGCGAACAAGAACTCGAGTTCCTTCGGCCCTCTGGCGGCGTGCAGACGCTCCGCCTCCAGACGGTCTATGTTCCCGAGAAAGCCGGGTTGCCTTCGCGATTCGCTGGTATCGTCCAGGACGTCACGAACACACGCGCAACAGCCGCCCGATTGCAAACCACCGAGGCCCTTCTTATCCAGGCCGAACGAGTCGCCGAGCTGCATACGTGGGAATTGGATGTTCAGACCGGGAAGTCTGCCTGGTCAGAGCCACTCTTTCAACCGTCGCGATTTGCACCTCGCGCCATGTCAAACGACAGCGAGTACTGGCGCAACGTTCCCGACGAGGACAGAGCCAAAGCTCAAGACGCTCTTGCAAACGCCATCCGCGATCGCGCCGAGTGCACGTATGCCGTCCGGTTCCGTTCTCCAGATGGAGACTGGCGCGTTCACGAAACGCACGCCGTTCCGATTCAGGCCGCTGACGGCGACCTGATTCGTTTTGTAGGGCTGGTCCGGGACATCACGGAGAAGACAAGGTCCGAGGAGGCCCTTCACCGGCTCTCCCAGAAGCTCATGCGCGCTCGGGACTTAGAGCGCCGGTTGATGGCGCTCGAACTCCACGAAACCGTTGGACAGACCCTGGCGGCTCTCAAAATGACACTCGGCAACTTGCGCGGTGCTCTCCCGAGGAAAGCCGCCGCAGTGCTCGATGAATGCTGCGAATTGGCTGAGGATGCGGCCCGCGAGGTTCGCACGGTTTCTTACCTGATGCATCCTCCCATGCTCGACGAGGCGGGCGTGGCCTTCGCTCTTCGCTGGTACGTCAGGGGATTTTCAGAACGCAGCAAAATTCAGGTCACGCTGAGTGTTCCCGAGGAGTTCGGACGCCTCCATCAGGAAGTCGAGACCACCCTGTTCCGGCTCGTCCAGGAGGCTCTGACGAACGTGCATCGCTATTCCGGTAGCCGCACCGCGCAAATACAGCTTTCCCGCGCCGACGGCTACGTCAGGCTTGAGGTAAAGGACCAGGGCTGCGGCCTCGCGCGGCCTGCTTATTCCTATCTGGCGGAGCCCGCCGGAGTTGGAATACCCGGCATGCGCGAGCGCGTTCGTGAATTGAAGGGCATCCTCGAGATCGAGAGCGCCCCTGGAGTCGGAACCACCATCCGAGCCGTTCTCCCTGACTCGATTATGCCCCGAAAGATCTCCGAAGCTGCATGGCTCAGTGACCTCGAGACCGCGGCGCCCAGGCGCCATTGAAATTTCATTGCCGTAACTGAAGCAAGGAATGGAGGGCTTCATGCCGGTTGCAACCAGAGATATATCAACAAATAGGGCGAGCAAATCCTATCGGATCCTGATCGTCGATGACCACTCGATCGTTCGCCGCGGCCTGCGCGCCCTGCTCGCCTCCCAACCGGGCCTAGAAGTCTGCTGTGAGGCGTCTACCGGGTTGGAAGCCGTGAATCTCGTTAGAAAACACAAGCCCGACTTGGTCATTCTCGACATCACGATGCCGGACATGAACGGCCTCGATGCGACTCGCGCGATTCACGAGGAATCCCCGGATGCAAGCGTCCTGGTTCTTTCCATGCATTTCTCCGACGAGCTTGCCCGCGAGATTTTGCGCGCTGGCGCGCTTGGCTACGTCCTGAAGTCCGACGCGGAAAGAGACCTGCTCGCCGCTGTCGACCACATGCGGCATCGACAGCCTTTTTTTACAGGCCAACTGGCTGCTTCCATGGTGCAGACGTTCGTGGATGGAGTCGGGACCGGACTCGAAAATGGCCATGCCGCCGCGACACTCACACCCCGGGAAGTCGAAATCCTTCAGGCCCTGGCGGAAGGCAAGAGCAACAAGCAGGTCGCCTCCGCTCTAAATGTCTCGACGCGGACCGTCGAGAGTCATCGCCACCACATCATGCGTAAAATGGGATTCGAGAGCTTCAGCGATCTCGTGCGTTTCGCCGTTCGCAACAATCTGGTCGAACCCTGAAGCTTGACGGAAGTAGGCTGACGCGCTTTGTCGCAGACAGCTACTTCTTTGCAGTCTTTCGGCGGGTACGGCGTTTCGCCGGCCGTTCCGCCGGCGCTTCGCCGATCAGTTCCGCACTCCATATCGCGGTGACGAATCTCTTTACACCGTAGCTCTCAAAATCGATCGTCGTGCGCTCCGGATCCGATTCCGTGACCGTTCCGATCCCGTATTGCTCGTGACGGATGGTCTGGCCCTCGTCTAAGACCTGCACAATTCCTCCTCGCAAAATAAACCCAATCGTCTTCGAAGCAGTTCGGAGGGTGGTGTTTTGAAAGCCGCGCGAGAGGGGCGATCATTTCTGATCGCCCCTTCGGGCTAAGCTCTTTCACTGCAGCTTAATAAAGCTCACTCGAGACGGGCTAGAGGCTGGTCACGTGTTCGGCCTGAAGGCCCTTGGGTCCTTGCTTCACCTCAAACTCAACAGCCTGTCCTTCGTTGAGGCTCTTGTACCCATCGGCCTGAATCGCCGAAAAGTGAACGAAGACATCCTCGCCGGACTGGCGCTGAATGAACCCATAGCCCTTGGCCGCATTAAACCACTTCACTGTACCCTGCTCTTTACTCACTGCTTTACTCCTTGTTGATTCATGAAGGCGGCATTTCCCCGTTCCCTGGCTGGGACACCGCCCCGAAAGCTATTTGTGCTTTGGTGCCTCTCCCCGTCACAAAAAAAGGCCAACGAGCAGTTGCCCGTAGGCCTTCTCGAACGCGTCAAAGGAACTCAAGAGCAACAAACGCGGTGAACACTAAAGCATACATCGCGTGCAAAAGCAACAACCTAGCGACACCTGGGACACTTTTGGCCACCCGTTCTGGACAAGCCAGAGATGGGGGCGATCTGCCCATGCAAGCCGCGACACGCCAAGAACTCTCGCTCGTCTGGCAACCCGCATTCCTCGAACTTTCATCGAAATCGCCGTAACTCCTGAGTTGAGCCTTTGTGGGTTGTTGAGGGTCCGAGCCAGTACGCGGTCGACCGCGAGCGCGGCAATGCGAGGAATGTGCCCTTTCTGGCGCGTACGTGTGTCAACATAGGGCTTCCTCCGAAAGAGCGTCTCGAAAACGAACGAGGAGAATACCTGATCATGCGGATGAAAGCAGCTGTGCTGATTGTGTTTGTGGCTTTGGCAGTTGCGTGCACTCCAGCCATAGCGCAAGGGAATCGTTCGGAATTCTCCGGGGACTTCACGGGTAACTACCAGTCCGGGGTGAGCGGTCAGAACGTTACCGACAGCCCTACCTATTCAGGGGGCTTCCTGGTCAATTACCGCTTTCATTTCAATAACTGGGGCGCGCTCGAGTTGAATTACAGCCGCACTCGCTACACCCAGTTCTATTCCGGCGGGACCGGCACCATCACCTCATGGTCGCAGGCGAGTGCTCAGGAAGCCACCATGGCCTTCGTCTACAGTTTTGGGTCGCAACTCAACGGCCGTCTCACTCCCTTTGCCGAGGTTGGCACGGGCGGCGTGTTCTGGACGCCGATTGCCGCGGGCTCCGTCGGAGGCCCGTTCAGCCAGAGTCGTCCTGCCCTGCTCTACGGAGGCGGTTTCAACTGGAAAGCTTTTGGACACTTCTCTTTGCGCGTGGGATACCGGGGCTTGCTCTTCACCGCTCCGGATTTCAACGTCAACGGCCAGTTCACCAACGCGCGCACCCAGTTGAAGCAGCCCTATGCCGGAATCACTTACCGGTTCTAGCCGCCACCCCTGATTTGAGAGCGAGCTTCGCCCACCCCGCACCACATGATCGGATTGAGCACAAAGACACGCGCCTCTGCGTCGGTAGTACTTTTGTACCGGCTATGACCGGCCGCCCCGTACTGAGTTGAATAAGACTTCTCAGCCAGTGCGTCCGCCGTTCCAGGTTGGTAGCCTGCAGTCTCGCAGGGAGGTTTCGGCGGATGTCCACGAACACGAACGATTCTCCGAGCGTCAACCCGCTTCCCGAAGGAGCGGCTTCAATCCCGGGCAACGAGCCATCGCGCGCGACAGACTCGTCCGCAAGGCCTGAACGCCGCCAGCGTAGGCGTGCGCTGATTTCGGCGCCCATCCGCGTCCGTTGCGAGGGGCTGACGGGCGATGGCCCCGACGAGATTTCCACTACAGTCGACGTTTCCCGCGCCGGCGTCCTGTTCCTCACCACCCATTCCGGGTATTTCCGCGGCATGAGCGTGCGCGTCACCTTTCCGTACACCAAGGCCCCTGGCGCGTTGCAGGCAGAGCAGGAAGGGAGCGTCGTCCGTGTCAGCGAGATTTCAAATGGGCGCCGCGCTATAGCCATTGCGCTGGGCGCAACGGGTGTGGGCGAAGACCTGGTTGATGCTGCTGGTCGCAAACTGAACGAGCCCCAAACCAACGATCTTCCCGCCCCGGTTTTCCAGCGATCTTCCCCGAACAAACCCCTCGTCTTGGTCGTGGACTCGGAAGCTCCCCTGCGCGAGACGGTCAAAAACCTCCTCAGCGCCCAGGGCTACGAAGTCATCGCCGTAAGCAATGCCGTCGACGGGCGCGAAGTTCTGAACCTGTTTAGTCCCGCGCTCGTCATCGCCGAAATCGAAGGCGAAGGATTTCCCGGCTACGACATCTGTGCTCATGTGAAAGGGACCCCTCGCTTGCGCTGCGTCCCCGTCATCCTGACAACTCGGTCCGCCTATCCCAGCGATTATGCGAACGCTCATTCGCTCGGCGCCCTCGTCTGCATGGCCAAGCCGTTCAGAAAGGAACGCCTCGCCCACGTCGCCCAGCTCTTGGCCCCGGTGCCCGCTCAGGATTCCAAGTCCGCACCGCGCGTGGAGCCCGGTCGCCCCGTCGCAAGGGGCCTCGCCGAAACATGGGATTTGGAGCCGTAATCCGACCGCGAGCCGTTGTCGCGAACTCCGTCAGTTTTGCCTGAAATTTCTAGGCTGCCCCGGCGAAGGGGCCTTCCCACTAGCCGAAACGGCATTGACGACCCCGCCGCAAGGAGAAGTCCTCGAAGCCCTTCGCGGTTCCTTTCCGCTAGAATGAATCCATGAAATGCGCAAAGTGCGGCACCGAGACGCCGGACTCCGCGAAATTTTGTCCGCGCTGCCATGCCCCTCTCTCTTTTGAGTGCCCCTCCTGCCGCCATCGGCAAGAGCACGGCGGAAGCTGCGAAAGTTGCGGACTCGATTTCCTGAAATATGCCGCCGTGCTGATCTCGGCGAAAAAAGCCGAGGCTGATGCCGCTCACGAGCGCAGCGTCCGGCGCTCAACCTTCCTGAAGAATCTGCTCCTGTCTCCGATTACAGGAGGCATTCCACTGATTCGACAGCTTCTGAAGAAGGAATAGCGCCACACGTTTCGCTCTCGACCGGCAGGCGCTCATCGGATCTTTGCGGTCCCCGTTCGGCGCTTGAATCAGCCTTGCCTGTCGTCGCCCCGCTCGGGGCGGCCTCCCCGTTGCGCGCCTGAAAATATGCCGACGGAGGAAAAATCCCCGTTCGCGAATATTCGGCGCCGAGAGTTCGCTTCACTTCCTGAAACCAATAATCGAATGTTCCTTCGGCCACGCCGACCGATTGGATCGCTCGCCGGTACTCCACCCCCGCCACGAAATACGTCTCGAACAATCGCAATCGTCCCTTCCACTCGGGACGTCGCAGCATGTGGCGGCCGATCCGTTCGAAATCCGCCACGTACTCGCACGCCCGCGCTCGATCGGGACGCCACCGATACCCTTCCGACGGTTTCTCCAGCGCGAGAGACTGTACCCCTCCCACGGCCTCCTTCAGATGGCCCCGCAGCGATCGATACCGCGAGTGACAAATGTCGAATATTTCCGAGTTTTTCATCCTCTTGTCTCTCCTCTTCGTCCGCTAGTTCGTTGTCGCGCCGAGCCGCTCAGTAGATCGCCGATCTCCCAAAGATCATTGGTGGTGACGAATTCGTCCTCGACGGCCGCCAGGCACACATCAACACACTCGCGCCAGCCCGTCAGGTACCCCCGCGAGTATTCTTCGGCGAGTCGCTGCCGCTCTCGGCGCCGCCGTTCCATTTCGACCGCTTCGGCACGCTCAATCGACGGCGCGGCGATGGCGTGCCGGATCCGATGGACCGCTTCGCGTCCCACTCGCAGAATCCAATGGAGAGGCGCCGGGCTGTACACTCCCACCCGTCTTTTCGGCTCGTACCACGCAATTCGCCAACCCCGCGGAATTCGCGCCCCATGCGCGATTTCTCGTCGCACGTACCGCTTCACTCTCATCGTCCTGGCTCCGACTTTCGGCAAAACGTCACGTCTCGTTTCTGCTCACCCAAAACCCCAGTTCAAGGTCGTTCCTCCGGCAGATTGCCCAACTCCGCGAGGCGTCGTTCGGTTCCAGTACCTCGAACTCAGGTCGTACCCGTCGTCCTCGCTAGGGGGTACTGCCACGATAATTGCTATTGAACTCCTTATAACGTGTTGGTTATTATCCGCGCGACTGCGCGCCCCCCGGCCCGGTTTCCGCATCCGGGGCGGATTGCCGTCAAAGGACATCTCATGGGCGACACCCAGCCCCCGCTCGACTACCTGCTCGTTTGTTCGCAAGACGCCGTGGAGTCGTATCTGCTGTCGCGTCTCAATCGCCTCGCCAACCTCCACAGAGCTTTGTCCGCCCTCATCAACGATTGGCTGCAGGTGTGCCAGGACGAGCGCCTCGGCCGTTGGATCGCAGATCTTCGCCGCGGCTCTACACGGCCTGTGATTCCTCCGCCCTTCGCATCCCGCGCGCCGTCGTTCGCACCGGTGCGCACCGGACAGGTTCTCCCGTCGTTTCCACTGCCGAAGCCCGTTCTCGCGACCTTGCCGGTCGTCGCAGCGCCGCAGCATTCGTCGCAACTTATGCTTTCCTGCAATGCAACAGATCCCCGTTTCTCACCGCTTGGGACAAGGCCCCTCCACAGGGTCGTAGACATTGGCGAGCGACTCGTTCCTTCGCGTCTTCCGATCAGCGCTGTCCCTCGAACATCAGCTTCGTCGGCGATCGGTTGCGCTCCCTTCCTGGGGCAGCTTCTCGTGCCGCGAACCGCTGCCCTTTCCGCTAACCGGCGCCCCGTCTGCCCCGAAAGAACGTCGCGGCCGTCTCCGTCGGGACGCCTCGGCCAAGGGAGTCGCTCAGATGCAGAGACGCGTGTGCCCGTCGTAACCGCCCCGCACTGCACGATCGAAAAGAGCATGCCGCACCTCGCATCAGACCATCGATTCCAGGACTCGGCCGTTTCGAGATGCCCGCGCCTCTGGCCAGACAAACCGGGGCCGGTCCGCATTTCCCGCCCTGATCGACGGCTCTCTCGCGGCCAATCGTTCGCGTCTTGAAGATTCGTTCGCGCCTTTCTACTGGATTGCCGTCCATCCCAGCGTTGGCCGACATCTCCCGCGGAACGAAGTCCGTTTCCCCCGCGCCCCAGTTCCGACAGTCTTTCCTTCCTATTCGTGCGGAAGCGAGGTCAAACCGTGCACGCTACTCGCACATCCGGCGCTGCGTCTCCTTATGAATCGAAGCCTTTACTCCTACGAAAGAAGCCCTAAGTCCTCAGCTATCAATGAGCCCTCGTGGCTCACTCGTAACGGCGCCCGGATTTCCCTGCCCCAAAACAGGGGCCATGCGCGTCCCGCCACAGCCCTTTGAGGTCCACGTTGGGTGCCTGAGACCTCGTCCACCTCTCATCACGTTGTCTCAAACGCGATTGGCGAACCCTTTCATCCGTCCGCTGCTTCCCGCCGCTCTTTTCCAGCCTTCCTTGCTTCTACCGATCGCGAACGGCCGTTTAACTCCCTCTCACAATTTCCGCCGTGCGATCTTTTTCCTTCTTGCCCGCTCCGAAATGACAGGCTAGCGAGACTTTCGCTCAGGCTGCGCTGCTGCCCCAATCGTACTTCGCGCTCCTTATCTCGCAACTGTGCTCGCTGCCCACTGCTCCCGCCCCGTTGGGCGCTGCCCAAAGCCGTCACATCGGATGCTCGCATGAGGCCACTCTTCCCCGCGCCGCCGCGTCCATCCACTTGGTTCTCCCCTAAAGTTCCATTGGCCTCAGCCCGTCTGGGGGCTCCCCCACGGCCGTTGCGTCGCGCACTCGCGACTCTCTTAGGACTTCTCCGCCAGCGCCACTTCGTCCTCAAGAGCGGTGGCATCTCGCGCTTCGCAGCCCGTACCCGGCCGACTTTTCCGCCTCGCGCGTCCCCCGCCCGTCACTTCGTGCACTCGCGACTCTTTTAGGACCTCTCCGCCAGCGCCACTTCGTCCTCAAGAGCGGTGGCATCTCGCGCTTCGCAGCCCATACCCGGTGGACTTTTCCGCCTCGCGCGTTCCGCGCGCCCTTTCGAAGACGGTGGCGTGTCTATCTCGCAACTGTGCTCGCTGCCCCCCTCTCGCTCGGTTGGGCGCTCGCCCAAAGCCGCCGACTTGCGATGCTCTCGACTCGCACTCCCCGCCTCGCATGTTTCCGTCGTTTCCAATCGACCCTCTCCAGCACCTCGGCCACGTCCTCCTAAGTAAAATAGTTACATAACTATACAGTATGGCAGCATGGTGATGTGGGAGAGGTGTATGGAACATAGGCGATGAAACAAGCTGCTGCTGCAGTCGGCGGGTGACGGTCCGCCCGGGCGGAGCGTGACTGGGACTGAGGCGAGGCACCGCCGCGTGCGAAACCTGCGAGCTCGTTCGGGTTCGGTCGGTTGTTCGGCGATGGCCGCAGCGGTGGGGCAGGCGGCCGGGCGCGCACGTATTACTATGGAGACTTATGGGCGAGTTCGAACTTGATGAAGTCCTCGATACTAGTGAGATCGCCGCCGATCAGCGGCCGACCGTTAACGAACAGCGTGGGCGTGCTGGTGACGTTGAGGGCGACCCCGTCTTCGTGATCGGCGTCGACGGCGCGCTTGGCTTGGGGCGACGCCATGCAAGCTTTGAAAGCGTCGGTATTTAGCCCGAGTTGGCCGGCATAAGAGGCCAGCTGGTCGAAGACGTTCTCGGGCGAGGTCGAGTCTTGATTGTCAAAGATCAGGTCATGCATTTTCCAGAATGCAGGCGGCGACTGTTGGAGGGCGCAACGCCCTCCGATGGCGGCAGTCTCAGCCCAAGGATGTATCTGGGAAAGCGGGAAGTCCTTGAATACAAGGCGAATGCGAGGATAGTCTTTTTCAACTGTTTTCAACGCGGTGTGGACCTCGCGACAATGCGGGCACTCGAAATCGGCAAATTCGACGATGGTGATCACGGCGTTGGCCGGGCCCTTCGACGGATCGTCCTCGATGTGCAGCTTTCCGCGATTCGCGGCGAAGGGGTCGGCAGCCGTATCGAACATTTCCCCGCGAATGAAGGACTTGCCGTCCTTGCTGATGTAGAAGGTGGCGCCTTCCGTCTGGCCCTTGTACGTGACCTCGACTGGAACTGAATAAAAATCGCGCGCGGGAGACGGGCCGAGGGGGCCGAACTTGATCTTGTAGTCCGGACCCCAAGTGAACAGATTGCGGATGAACGCTTCCGCGGAGCGGATGAGCTGCGGCTGGTCAGGCTGCGAAGCCGTTGGCCGCGACTGTGCGCGGGATGAAGGCGTGCTGAAAGCCAAGACGACCATCCATAGGTGTAAACGACGCATCGATATGAGTCTCCTGCGATTTTTTGATAGCGAGATATAAAACCACAGATGATCTCGGATTAAAAGGAACGGTTCGTAGGGAAACTACGTGACGGTTGCATACGTAGACTCCGCATTTTAGCCTTCGCAGGTTGCGCCATCGTGTGCCGGGCTTCGCAGCTTTGCCAGCCGAAACCGACGGCGACCGCGAAGAGACCAGAACGAGCGACCCGAGGGCGACTGCCGGGAGAGCGGGGCTTCAACCCTCCGAAGGCTTGCAGGTGGATGAAGGCGCGGAGACGGATGCAGTGGTAAGATGCCGCGCCATGCGACCACCGACGAAGCAGATCCTCATGTTCCTGCTGCTGGTATTTGCGTTCTCCAGCCTTCCGTATTATTTCATGATTCACACTGGACACATCGGCGCCGGAAATGGGTTCGTGGTGTCGCTCGTGATGTGGTGCCCCGCATTCGCCGCGTTCGCTACCTGCGGGCTATTTCGAATTGACCTGGCAACGCTCGGCTGGAACTGGCGGCCGGCGCGGTATGTGGCGTGGGCCTATGTAATTCCCGTCCTGTACGCGTTGCCCGTTTACATTGTGACGTGGGTGGTGATTCCCGGGTCGTTCGCGTTCTCGGCGTTCGCAGCCCCTTGGGGAGCGGCTTTCGGACTTCCGCATTCGCCGCGCGCGGCGGCGCTGTTCCTGGCAGTGCCGTGTTACGCGACGCTGGGAGTGATCAGCAGCATGTCGCGCGCACTGGGAGAGGAAATTGGCTGGCGCGGATTTCTCCTGCCCCGACTCGTACAACGGGTCGGCTTCACCGGAGGCTGCCTGCTGAGCGGATGCATCTGGGCGGTGTGGCATTATCCGGGGCTGTTGTTCGCGGACTACAACGCGGGCACGAAGCCGGCGTTTGCGTTGAGCTGCTTCACGTTGATGGTGATCGCCGACAGCTTCATTCTCGGCTGGCTGCGGCTCAAGTCCGGTAGCTTGTGGACCGGCGCCGTCCTACATGCAAGCCACAATCTTTTCATTCAGGCGATTTTCGATCGCATGACGGCGCCGGCGGGGCGAGCGCTGTATGTCACGACAGAATTCGGCTTCGGATTGGTGCTTACACTGGGAGCATTCGCCCTGTATTTCTGGACGCGGCGCAACGAAGTAACGAGCGCGGGGGAAAATCCGCAATGAGCTAAGACTGCGTGCCGGAACTATTCTGCGCCATGACTTGCCTTATCAACCCTTCCGAATACTGAGAAGCATTCAAACTCTTTCGAGGTGCTCGCGAAAGTAGTTCTTTCCAACTGGCTGGCAACGAGGCGACTTGCAACGCGCGCCGCACCGATGCTACGTCCTCCTCGGCCCAGCGCTTCGCAATATACAGGCGCGTGATTTGAGAGACAGGCACAGCGACGGGGCCGCTGGCAACCACGCGGATGTCATCGCCGGCGCCAACTTCTCCTTCGCGCAGAACCGCGAGATAGAAACCAGTTCGCTCGCTTTCGAGGAAGCGCTTGACCATTAGCTGTAGTGCTCGAGTGGGTAGCAGCAGACGGCTTTGTGCGGGCCGCCGTGAACGGCGAGGTCGGCTTGACGGTCGCCGTCCAAATCCAGCTTGCGCAGGGTGACGCGGCCTTCGACCGGCTGCTTGTAGATCGCCGTGGTGACGCTACGTCCGTGCCAGGTTGTTTTTAGAGAGATGAGCTTCACGAGAGCCGGCCACAGGCCTTGAATTCTTCGACCACCTGCCAGCTCTTCCTCCAGTATGGCTGAGCCAGGCAAATCGTGCGCGCGACTACTTGATGGCGATGACCATGGAGTCGGGTCCGACGAGATGCTCAATGCGGGTTTCGCGGAAGCCGGCTTCCTTCATCCAGGACTGGCACTCGGCGCCCGTGTAGTCGAAGCCGCCCGACGTCTCGATCAGCATATTAAGACTCATGAGCAGGCCGAACGCGTTTTCGCAGCGATCGTCGTCGATGATGGAATCGTAGGCGATGAGCGCGCCACCCGGCGGAATGGCGTCAAACGCCTTGCGAATCAGGAGCTTTTTCTGTTCCAGGTCCCAATCGTGAAGGATGTGTCCCATGGTAACGACGTCGGCCTTGGGCAGCGGAAGATCGAAGAAACTGCCGGCGCGAAACGAGACGCGCGACGACAGACCGTGCTCAGCAACGTACTCCTCGAAGATCGGAGCGACTTCCGCGAGGTCGAAGCCGATGCCCGAAATGTGCGGGTTGGCCAGAGCGATCTGGACGATCAAATCTCCCTGCGCGGTGCCGACATCGACGGCCGTTTTGTAGTTTTTCCACGGAAATTTTGAGGCGATGATGCGATTCGCGCCTTTGCTGATTCCGCTCATCGCTTTTAGAAAGCCCCGAAGCCGCTCGGGATCGGCGTAGAGGTGCGAAAAGACGTCCGGGTCCCCACTCTTCACTTCATTCTGCGGCTCGCCGGTGCGCAAAGCCGTTGTGAGATTGTTCCAGAAGCCGAAGAGGCGATGATTCGCCATCTCCAGCATGCCGCCGACGTAGGAAGGCTTGCGGCGGTCGAGAAAGAAATCGGCGGGCGGGAGATTGCGATACTCATCCCCACGGCGCTCGATAAGACCCAGCGCGACGAGGGCATCGAGAAAGTCGCGGGCCGAGCGCGGATGGAGGCCGAGACGGCCGGTCAGCTCCGGAAGGCTTTCGGGGCGCCCGGCAAGTTCGGTAAAGACTCCCATTTCGACGGCGCTCAAAAGTACTTTTGAGGCCCAAAAGCCAAGGCCGATTTGCATGATGTGGTCGAAGCTGGGTTGTTGTTCGGTGGTCACCAAGATTTGCTCCTTTCGGTCCCTTCGGGATTTTGCCCCTGCGTATTGCGTGGCCCCAGAAGAGTGCGCCGAGCCGCGCGCTTCCACGCGAACCCGTGGAGGATACCACGTTCGCGCGGCAGTTGAGCTGCGGAAGCGTACACGGGTCAGGTGTTGAGTTTTTGGGCGATGGGGAAACGGCGGCCGACGCTGAATGCTTTCGAGGTGACCTTCAGGCCCGGTGGGGCCTGCTTGCGTTTGAACTCGGCGCCATCGACGAGGCGCGCGATGGAGCGAACGAGATCGAGCGAATAGCCCATGTCCTCGGCAATTTCCTGCGGGTCGCGCAAGTCCTCGACATACGCCTTCAAGACGCGGTCGAGAACGTCGTAGGGCGGGAGCGTGTCCTGATCGGTTTGATTCGCGCGAAGCTCGGCGGACGGCGCTTTGCTGATGATTTC
The DNA here is from genome assembly GCA_035307985.1 of Candidatus Acidiferrales bacterium. Lineage (GTDB taxonomy): Bacteria > Acidobacteriota > Terriglobia > Acidiferrales > UBA7541 > Palsa-295. The sequence goes on along the minus strand of DATGHM010000229.1, from coordinate 2,663 downwards.
ACGCGGGATCACCTCCCTGCCGCAATTCACTAGTTCGGCGAGCGCGTACACCATGGTTTTGGGCACGTCGGAGATGACGGCGAGGCCTCCGGCCATGTCGCCGTAGAGGGTGGAGTAGCCGACGGCCATTTCGGATTTGTTCCCCGTGCTCAGAACGAGCAAATTGAATTTGTTGGAGAGCGCCATCAGAAGATTGCCGCGAATGCGCGCCTGGATGTTTTCCTCGGTGATGTCCTGGGGCCGGTCGGCAAAGACCGGGGAAAGAGTCTTGCGATAACTCTCGAAGGTTTCGCTGATGGGTAGAACCAGCAACTCGATGCCGAGATTGTCGGCGAGGCGGCGCGCGTCGTCGCGACTTCCTTGCGAGGAATATGGGCCCGACATGCTGACGCCGAGAACGTTTTCGCGCCCGAGCGCTTCGACGGCGATGACCACAACGAGCGCGGAGTCGATGCCGCCGCTGAGTCCGACGACGGCCTTGCGGAAGCCGCACTTGCGGACATAGTCGCGCGTGCCGATAACGAGCGCGCGGTAGACGGCTTCGAGCTCATCTTTCGGCTGGCAGCGGATGTCGCCCTTGCCCGTGGCGCTGTCGAAGAAAACCAAATCCTCGTCGAAGGACTTCGCCAGGGCGGCGACCCGTCCGTCCGGCATGAAGGCGAAACTCGAGCCGTCGAAGATGAGGCTATCGTTCCCACCGACCTGGTTAACGTAAACGACAGGCACCTTGTGCTCGATGGCTGTGGCACGCAGCATGTCATGACGCAGGCCGCGCTTATCGAGCGTGTATGGAGACGACGAAAGATTCAGAATGATCTCGCTTCCCTTCCCGACCAGCTCGCTGACAGGGTCGCGTTCGTACAGCCGTTGCTTCCAGAAACTCTTGTCGTTCCAGACGTCCTCGCAAACGGTGATGCCGAGTTTCGCGGCGTTGAGCGGGAAAACGTATTGCGTGTGCGCGGGCTGGAAGTAGCGCGACTCGTCGAAAACGTCGTAGGTGGGCAGCAACATCTTGCGCTGCTCGAAGAGAATGCGGCCGTCGCCGATGACCGCAGCGCAGTTAGCGACGCGCTTGCCGGTATCGTCCTGCGCCTTGCCGACGTAGCCCACGAGCGAAGCCAGCGGCACTGATTTGGCGAGCAGCGCCAGTTGCTTGAGGTTGCGATCGAGAAAGGAAGGACGCTCGATCAGATCCTGGGGTGGATAGCCGCAGATGCAGAGCTCGGAAAAAACGGCGAGCTCGGCGCCCCCGGATTTGGCTTCGCGGGCGAGTTCCAGGATGCGGGAGGCGTTACCCTCGAAGTCGCCGATTGTAGGGTTGAACTGGGCAAGTGCGATTTTCATTGAAGCTACAGGATACGGGGGACTTAGCGGGTTTTCAATGGAGCGCGGGTGGGGGTAATGCTCTGATTCACACATTTGGAGCATCACGCGGGTGGGGATGTGATTTGAGGCCCTGCGCATCCACGTCCGGACTGATTTACGCATTCGTCGCCGGGCGGGTGACGAATTTCGGGTTCAGGACTTTGCGGGCGGTTTCGACGCCGAAGACCGGAAGATTGCGGTCGTCCAGGAGACCGATCTGCTTGAGGACCGAGGCCTGGTCCCAATAGATGTGTTCGTGGGCGAGTTTGCCGTCGCGGAACCGGACGATGGCGACGAGCGGCACTTCCACGTGGCGATTCGTTGGCGGAACGCCCGGCAGCATCCACGGCATCTCCTGCGTGTGTGTGAAGGAGAAAATCATCTCGTCGACGATCTGATTTTCGCCGACGGTCCGGGAGACGGGCGTGAGCGTCGTATCAGGCGGCATTTTCGGAATGAAATCCTGCGAATAGAACGCGCGCAGGGCCGCTTTGCCGGAACCGCCGGTCAGGACGGGAATGTGGTTGACGTACGCGTCGTCGACCATCGTGGCGAGCGTAGCTTCGGTGTCGCGCGTGGCGAATTCATGCTTCGTGTGCTCTTCCCACAGACGGGCGAGATCTGGCTGTGTCATGCACGCAACTTTAACACGGCCGGGCCGGCTGCCGAATCGGCGCAGATCGATCATTTGGCAAGCTGGCGCGCGGAAGGGCGAGGTTGGCGGGTGTATACTCTGCCGGGGCAAAAAGGAATGGATTGTTGCGGCAGGCTTTCGTTCGCGATCACCACACACAAAGGAATTTGACCGAGTCGAGAGGCACATGGCGGGCACTGTGCCGCGCGCATCGCCGCCAGAGTTCCGCCGCGCCGAGCCAGCAGCGCCAGGCACGTCACCAGTCACTTCAACCACGAGAACACTTGGAGGAAAACGAATGATTACGCTTCGTCGTGTTGCGTTCGCGCTGGCCGCGGTGGCGGCGTGCGCGGCGATGCTTGGCGTAGGCGCGCAAATGCGCGAGGGACGGCTGTTGCGATTCCCGGACGTTTACAAAGACCGCATCGTGTTCAGCTATGCCGGAGACTTGTGGCTGGTCCCGACGAGCGGCGGCATCGCGCGACGCATCACGACGAATCCCGGGCTGGAGCTTTTCCCGAAATTTTCGCCGGACGGCTCGCAGATCGCATTCACGGGCGAATATAACGGGCAGCCGAACGTTTACATCATTCCCGCGGAAGGCGGGGACCCAAAGCAGTTGACGTTCGAGTCTGCCACGCCGACCGTCTCCGAGCGCATGGGA
>DATGHM010000228.1:0-7804 GCA_035307985.1 Candidatus Acidiferrales bacterium | reverse complement strand
TTCTGGACGCCTTGTTTTGTGAGGATGATATTCGAGGGCTTGATGTCGCGGTGAACCACGCTGTGTGAATGCGCTTCGGCCAGCCCGCGCGCCACAGGGAGCGCAACGTCCACCGTTTCGCGCACGGAAAGCGGTCCGCGCCGGATTCGCTGCGCGAGTGTCTCGCCTTCGAGACACTCCATGACGATGAAATCCCTGCCATCGTCGTGGCCGATGTCATATAGCGTGCAGATGTTCGGGTGATTCAGCGAAGAGACGGAGCGGGCCTCGCGCTGAAATCGCTCGAGCGCTTCCGATGAGGCGGTGGCCTGCTCGGGAAGAACTTTGATTGCGACGCTGCGGCCCAGGCGCGTATCGAGCGCGCGGTATACTTCGCCCATCCCGCCGGCACCGAGGGGCGCGACGATTTCGTACGGTCCAAGCTTGCTGGCTGCTGGGAGAGCCAAACGGCGCCTCGATATCGCCGCGAACTGCGCGAGCAAGCGGCGTAAATTGGAAGGGGCGGCGTCATGCTAGCCCTCTGGCAAGTCCAAGTCAACGACAGGGAGGGATAGCGTATGCGGACGGCAAAAAGGGACCACCCCCTGTTGGGCAGAACGGGATCGGCCTTTTGGGGCAACCGTGTTCACTAAATGGCTCGGTCCGCAATCCAAGGTGGCATGGGCTCAAATAGTAAGAGGAAAAAGAAGCCTTGCGGATGTGGTTCGTGCAGAAAAAGCCGCCGCAAAAAGCAAACCGCAACCTTAGGCGGCGTCATACCATGGGCGATCTCTGGCAAGTCCACGGGCTGGCTTCGTTAGAGATACGCCGTTACTCGTCCGCTTGCCCGACCCTGTGTGTGAATCTAGCGCTCTGGCGACATCAGATTCGAGTTTTCGCCTTGACACCTAAGCAGGCTAGGCGTATATGTCGGATCGCTAGGGGTCAACAAGCCATGGCAGAAGCCAAACCGGAATTTCTTAAGGGCGCGGTCGATCTGCTCATCCTGAAGGTTGTGGCTCTCGGCCCGATTCACGGCTACGCCATCTCCCAGCGCATCCAGCAAATCTCCAAGGATTATTTTCAAGTGCAGCAAGGGACGCTCTATCCCGCGTTGCATCGCCTGGAGAATCGCGGTTGGCTCGGCGCCGAATGGAAAGATACCGACACGGGCCGGGAAGCGAAGTTTTACTCGCTCACGAAAAAGGGCCGCAAACACCTGGAGGCGGAAATGGCCAGTTGGGAGCAGATGTCGAATGCCGTGGCGCTGATTCTGCGCACTGCCGAGTAGGAGGCCGTCATGCGCTGGCTTAGCCGATTCTTTCACCGAACCAAGCAAGATGCTCAGCTTGATTCGGAGCTTCGCTTTCACATCGAGCAGCAGACGGCCGATTACATCGCTGCGGGAATGAATCCAGACGAAGCGCGCCGTCGCGCTCTCGCGCGATTCGGCGGGCTTGAATACATCAAGGAAGAAGCTCGCGATGCCCGCGGCACGCAGTTCATCGAATCCCTCGTGCAGGATGTTCGGTTCGCGTTACGCATGCTGCGCAAGTCGCCCGGCTTCACCGCCGTCGCAGTCCTCACTCTCGCTCTCGGCATCGCGGCGAACGGCACGATTTTCGGAGTCGTCAGCGCCATGCTCTTGCGTAAACCTCCGTTTCCCAATCCTGGCACTCTGTGCACGATTACCTCGAAGGATCGGTCAGACGGTTCAGACTTGGTCGGAGTCTCCGCGCCGGATTTCAAATCTTGGAGCGAGATGAACGGCGCGTTCGCCGACGTTTCCGCGGTCGAGACCGGCCGTTCCTTTACGCTGACAGGACGCGGGACGCCCGAGAGCTTGACAGGCGACCGCGTCACGCCAGATTACTTCAGCATTCTTCGCGTCGTGCTAATTCTCGGGCGCCCGTTCTCGCCAAGCGAGGCGCAGGCCGGGAACGACCATGTAGTCATTCTCAGCAACGAACTTTGGCGCGGCCGGTTTGGTGCGGACGCGAACGTAATCGGGAAGACCACCGAGATCGACGGAGAGCCCTTCACCATCGTCGGCGTCGCACCTTCGAATGCATCGACTCCGATGCCATGGACCTCGCCGCAGTTGTGGACGCCGCTCGTTTTCAGCCCGTCAGACTTGACGCCGTCCGCCCGCGGCAATCACTACATCAACATGGTCGTTGGGCGGCTCAAGTCGGGCACATCGATCGCACAAGCTCAAGCCGACATGGACGCGGTCGCCCGCGAGCTTGCCCAAACCTATCCCGATACGAACAAGGGGTGGGGCGTGCGCGTCCTTAGTTTGCAGGAACTCCTTATCCGCAAACTCCACGTGCGCATGATCTTGACATTGCTCATGGCAGTTGTCGGTTTCGTGCTGCTCATCGTCTGCTTAAATCTTGCTGGTTTGCTTCTTGCACGCGGCTCGTCTCGCGCGCACGAATTAGCCGTCCGCTCTGCGATTGGTGCTAGTCGCGCTCGGCTGATCCGACAGACATTCGCTGAGAGCGTTCTGGTGGGCATAGTCGGCGCGGCACTGGGACTGTTGTTCTCCGTTTGGGGAATCACGACCCTTCGGACCTTCATGAACTCGCACCAGATGCCGCTAACGACCGAACTGCACCTCGACAGCTTCACTCTGCTCTTCACGCTTGCGATCTCTTTGTTGACAACCGTTTTATTTGGCCTGCTTCCGGCCATTCGCGCTTCGCGAGCGGCTCCACTTGATGCCATGAGCGATGTGAGCCGGACCTCCTCGCTTGGCGGTTCCACCAGCCGTTTGCGGAGTGTTCTGGTCTCTGGACAAGTTTGTTTAGCTCTGGTTTTGCTCGCAGGTGCGGGCATCGTGATGCGGGAAGTGGTGCGGGAAGTCACGGAGCCATACGGCTTTAATCCGAACCACCTCGTCGTAGCCGACGTGGGCCTGAACGCCCGACAGTATTCGAGCCCTGCCGCCCAGACCGCCTTCTTCCAGCGTGTGATCCATAACCTGCGCCGCGCCCCTGGCGTTCAATCCGCCGACGCGACAACGGGTGTGTTGATCTCGGGTAGTTGGTGGAATACCCCGGTGATGTTCGTTGGTCGGCCACCTGTGCCGGCGCAACAACAGCCGTGGGTCGCTTATTTTGTAGTTGGCCCAGACTATTTCCGCACGCTGCAGATACCGCTCTTAAAGGGCCGTACATTTTCCGAATCCGATGACGCCGGTTCGCCGGTCGTCGCAATCGTGAACCAGGCGTTTGCCGACCGGTTTTTCCCGAAGGGCGAAGCAATCGGCCAGCGGGTCGTGTTAGCTACGGGTCACAACAAAGAGGCTCAAATCGTCGGCGTCATCGCGAACGTCGATGAATATCCGGGGCAGCTGTCTCCCAGCCCCGAGATCTACGAGTGCTACTTGCAGATTCCGTTCGGAAACATGTCGCTCATGGTGCGGTCCACGCTGCCTCTTTCCACAATTGTGCCCGAGCTGCATAGCGCCGTCTGGTCGGTCGACAAAGACCAGCCAATCGGAGCGATAACCACTCTCAACCAGATCGGCGCGGACAATATGGCGCCCGACGAATTCGTCGTTGCGGTCATGGGCATTTTCGCCGGACTGGCAGTCGCACTATCGGCCATTGGGATCTATGGAGTAATCGCGTATTCCGTCGCGGAACGCACGCGCGAGATCGGGATTCGCGTGGCCCTCGGCGCACCGAAGAAGGATGTGCTTGCGCTAATTTTGCGGCAGGGAGCATGGCTAACGGGCATCGGATCCGGATTGGGGGTCGGGATAGCGCTCTTCCTGCCGCGCTTGCTGACTGACATGTTTCCCGCATTCGGGCGCCAGGGACCGCAGGTCGCGCTTATCGCAGTTTTGATCCTCACACTCGTTTCGCTGTTAGCCACCTACATCCCGGCTCGTCGCGCCGTGCGCGTCGATCCTATGGCCGCGCTAAGGCACGAGTAGTCTCCAGTCGATTGTTCTGGTTCGGACTCCATTCAAGACCGACCAATTGGACGTGTAGTCGGGCAACCATACATTTGGTTCGAGGCGAAAAGTTGCCGATTTCGACCCGAGCGGGCGTTCGCATCGCGCCCGCATGGGGTAGGAGGCAACATGCTCGTTTTGACCAGCATCGGACTGGCAGAACGGATGCCCGTCGGGCCGATTTCTAAGGAGAACAGAAATGCGTCTCATCGCTCTCTTCAACGCGATTCTGGCCATTGCTATCCCTTCAGTCCTCTCCGGCCAGTCGCTAGCAAATGCCCGCCTCAGTCAGAGCAATACTCCGTTGGAACTAGCGGTCACCCGCGTTGACAAAACAGTTTCGAGCCGAGGCCCGGCTCTGAACCTCGATATCCGCAATGTGTATCAGAATGGGGACCGGGCAGGAACCGCTACGAAGATGGCCGCGTCGACGGCATGATTGAAGCGATCATGATGACGGACCTCCCGTGAGATGAGGTAGAGGACCGGTTCGGACGTCTGGCAAGTCCAAGTCAACGAGAGCGGATGGCTTTACCCTAAAACCGAGACGGGGTTCGCCGTTCCTTCCTGCCTGCTATCTGAAACGGTCGCGAAACGTACTATAATCCCGGCCCACAGTTCCGGACCAAATACGTATAAGGAGAAAAACGATGGCGCTTCGCGACGGGCTGCTCGCTCAATTCGATTACGAGATGATGGGCACGCGGAAAACGCTGGAACGCGTTCCGGAAGGAAAACCCGATTGGGCGCCGCACGCCAAGTCGATGAAGATGGGGCGCCTGGCCGGACATCTCGCAGAACTTCCCGGCTGGGCGGTCGAGACGATCAATCGCGACTCGCTCGACATCGCTCCTCCTGGCGGAGCGCCCTTTCAGCCTTTGGTCATGACGTCGCGCAAGCAGTTGCTGGAGGCGTTCGATAAGAACGCCGCGGCCGGCCGGGCCGCCATAGCCGGCGCAAGCGATGAAACGTTGCTCGGTCCGTGGACTCTTCAGGCCGGCGGCAACACGATTTTCACCATGCCGCGCCTCGCCGTTCTGCGCAGTTTCGTCATGAGCCACATCATTCATCACCGCGCGCAACTCGGCGTGTACTTGCGCATGAACGACGTTCCCGTGCCGTCGCTCTACGGTCCGTCCGCCGACGAAGGGCAGATGTAGGCGCGCGGAGCAAACTCTGGCTCTCAATTCTCTCGTTCGGAGGCAGGAGTATGAACCGCCGCGTTGCGTTTGAGTCGGGGCGCGCTTTGGCTCGCCCGCGGCCAGCCGTTTTGCTCGCGCTCATTTTTTGCTGCGGGACTCTCCACGCGCAATCCAGGCACACGCCGACGATCGACGAATCGCTCAGCCTGAAGAGCGCGGGCTCGCCGATGATTTCGCCGGACGGCCGCTACGTCGCATATCGCGTGACTGAAACGAACTGGAAGGACAACGAGTTCGTCTCGCAGATCTGGCTCGTGAATCTCGCCACGGGCGCGAATTTCCAATTGACGCGCGGCAAGCACTCTCCCGGCGCGGCGGAATGGTCGCCGGATGGACGCTGGCTCGCTTTCGTTGACGAACGCGAGTCAACCGCCATCGAGCCGCTCGCCGCAGAAAAGAAAGAAGAAAAGAAAGAAGAGAAGAAGGCGGACGCCAAAAAACCGGACGGCGCAGGCGACAAACCGGCATCCCACCAGATCTGGCTGATCTCGCCGGAAGGCGGCGAGGCCTGGCAGCTCACGAAGTCGCGGACCGACGTGGGCGACTTCGAATGGTCGAAGGACTCGAAGTTCATCGCCTTTGCCGCGAATCCGCCGGAAACAAAAGCGAGCAAGGATCGCAAAGAGAAATACAGCGACTTCAGCGTCTTCGAAAAGGACTACGACCAGAACCAGCTTTGGCTGGCGGACGTAAGCGCGGCGCTGCAGAATCTGCTTCCGGCCGACGCGAAACAGCTTACTTCCGATCTATCGCTCAACATCGATTCGTTCGCCTGGTCGCCGGATTCGAAGCGCATCGCCTTCAGCGCCACACCCAATCCGATGCTGGCGTTCAGCGGCGACGAAGATATTTATCTGCTGGATTTGGCGCAGAACAATGCCGTGAAGAAAATCGTCGCGCTTCCCGGCCCCGACGGTTCTCCGATGTTTTCGCCCGACGGGAAGGGGCTCGCGTTCGCGACCGCGCTCGGCCGGCCGTACTACTACTATACGAACGCTCACATCGCGCGGGTTGACCTCGACACGGTGCTTGCCAAGCCGGCAACGGCGGCTTCCGACGTGCGCGACCTCACCGCAAAATTCGACGAGGACGCGCGGCCCGTCGATTGGGGACCCGGCGGCATTTACTTCGAGGCGCTGCACCGAACGAATGCGCACGCGTTTCGCCTCGATCCGCAATCGCTCCAGATTCGGCGCATCACCGCGCCGGACGCATTCTTCCTGGAAGGCGTTTCGTTCACGAAGGACTTCAAGACGATGGCTTTTACCGCAGACGACGCGACACACTTGAGCGAATTGTACGTGTCGCCCGTTGCACGGTTTTCGCCGCGCAAGCTGACCGACATGACCGCGCAGGTGAAAGACTGGAACCTCGGTTCGACGGAACTGGTTTCCTGGAAGAGCAAGGATGGCGCGGAGATCGAAGGCGTCCTGCACAAACCGAGCGACTACGATGCGTCGAAAAAATATCCCTTGCTGGTGATGATTCATGGAGGGCCGACGGGCGTTTCGCAGCCGACGCTGACCGCATCGGCCTACGCGTATCCCGTTCCCATTTTCCTCGCGCAAGGCGCGCTGGTGCTGCAGCCGAATTACCGCGGCAGCGCGGGTTATGGAGCGGCGTTTCGCGCGCTCAACGTGCGCAATCTCGGAGTCGGCGACATGTGGGACGTGATGAGCGGCGTCGATTCCCTGATCGCGAAAGGAATCGTGGATCCCGGCCGGATGGGATCGATGGGCTGGTCGGAGGGCGGATACATTTCGGCCTTCCTGACTACGCACACGGACCGCTTCAAGGCGATCTCCGTCGGCGCGGGAATCAGCGACTGGATGACCTACTACGTCAACACGGACATCACGCCGTTCACGCGGCAATATCTCCACGCGACGCCGTGGGACGATCCCGCCGTTTATGCGAAGACGTCGCCCATCACCACAATCAAGCAGGCGAAGACGCCGACGCTGATTCAGCAGGGCAGCAACGACAAGCGCGTTCCGGTGCCCGACAGCTACGAGCTGTATCGAGGGTTGCAGGACGAAGGCGTGGCGTCGCGCCTGATTTTCTACACCGGCTTCGGGCACGGCGTGAACAAGCCGAAATCGCGGCGAGCGCTGCTGCAATCGAATCTCGACTGGTTCAACCACTACATCTGGGGACAGGCGTTTCCGAAGGATTCGCCGCTCTTTGGCTCGAGCGAAACGACCCCGGCGAAGTGAGTTGAAAACCCGGATTTCTCGGAGCTCCCGCAGGGGTCAATTCTGTATCGATTAATTTTGGACTTTTCGTTGGTGGGAAAGAACTTACATGAGAAATTTGATCGACGCGTGTATCGATTAACGACGTCCAAACCCCAAGCCGAAACGGAGGGCTGCGGGAGAAACCCCGGATTGATTCCGCAGGACTTATTGCGGGTGCGAGCGGCTGGCGGTGATCGGGTGTGCGATGGGTATTTTTCACCCCGTTCTTCGGAGCGTCAGCGTTGGGAGGCTTGGCCGGAAGCGACTTTGGCGTTGAATTCAGCCGACTTCTTTCGAGGAATGGTGAGGGACGTCCATTTGCCGGATTGCGTGGCGAAGTGGCGCGAGAGGAACGCGATCTGCCCGACGTGGTAGCTGTAATGCGCGATCTGGCGGTTGATGGCTTGCGTGACGGAGTG
>DATGHM010000227.1:0-9694 GCA_035307985.1 Candidatus Acidiferrales bacterium | reverse complement strand
CTGCGAATAATTGGTCAGTTGGCGCGACGAGTATCCGCTTCGGCCGCTCCCCGGCTTCGCGACCCACACATTGCGCTTTCCTTCGGCGTTGAACACCCACGCGAACAGGCCTTTGGCCGGAGCAGGCGTCAAATCCGTCGGAAACGGCGCGCTGAGAACCTGCTCGATCGTGAATTTCTCGGGCTCTTCTTGTTTTGCAGAATGACGGCCCGCAGGCGCGGCAAAGGCGGTGTACGCGAACAAAAGCAGAGCAGATAGAAGTCGCTTCATTTTATTTCGCGTCTCCTCGGGAAAAATGAAGCGCGATGGTACGCTTTGGCGAAAAACAAGGCAAGGTGTCGCGGCGCGAAATAGCCTGACACGTCGCGCAAATGGATCAGCGGAAAATCAGCGTTCAGACCAAAGCGTGGAGAGGTCTGGTTTCGTCACTCATCGCGAAACAAGCGTCTCGATCTGTTTGATGTGGTTGATGTCGTGAGCCGCCATATGCTTCGCAAGTTCCCGAACGGTGAGCCTTCCGCGCTCGGCGTGATTCCCCGACCGATTCCACTCTTCGGCGGACAACCCGCTTAGCATTCGCACGTTTGCCTCGCGCAACAAGCGAAACATTTCCAGCGCCTCGTGAGCATCCCAGGAACGATAATTCCCCAGTCGCGCCCATAATTCCTGATCGAATCCGAGCAGGGTTTCTCCATCGTGTTCGATCATCTGCCGGTAACGCCAACTGCTCGTCAGCTCGTCCTCGGCCAGGTGGGCGAGGATCTCCACGACGGACCACTTGTCGGGCCGCGGTCGTTCCTTAAGCTTCATTTCGGGGACACCTTCGATGAGTCGGGCAAGCACGCCGGGCGTCTCGCTCTGCAGCTTGAGAGCGTCCTGACCTTCCGCATATCCTGCCAATCTGTCTCGATACTGTTCAGGTGTCTCGGGCATCCGCGGCAATCCCCCGGTTTGAATCTTCTCCACTTCGCAGCATCGGCTTACGCGGGCGCTGCAATCAACGCGGGTGCAGGCCGGCCAACCGGAATCACTTCCACGATCGCGTTGTAATCGGGAACGCCGCTTGGATCGAGGCAGCCGGCCGGAATCAGCACATTCACTTCCGGCCAATGTCCCATCAGGCAGCCGGGCTTGATGCGTTCGATCTTCACGCGCCCTTGAAACTCGCCGCGATCGTTCCGCAGAAGAACGGGATCTCCGTCGCTCAACCCCAGCCGCTCGGCATCGATCGCCGACATGAAGATGGCATCGCGGCTCGCCCCTGTCAGCGGGTCGACTTCGCCATGAATCATGCTGTTGAATTGCTTTCCACGACGCGTAGCCAGCATAAAATATCCTTCAGGGATTTTCTCCTCGGGAAGATCGACGGCGGAAAAATGACCCTTGCCGTCCGGCGTGAGGAACCGCTCCGCCAGCAGCCGCGGGCCGCCATATTGGAATTGATCGCCCTTCTTTCGCAGATTCGCAATCCCTTTGTATGTGGGACAAACGCGATCGATCTCGTTGCGAATGTCCTGCGTATCGCGCCAGGGGAAGGCCAAAGCGGCGCGCTCCGGATCGGCTCGCCGGGCAATCAGCACGGGAATCTCCCATTCATCTCTTGCTTCTCCGGGGCGCGGGCCGGGTATCTCCGGGCTGTAGATGACGCGCCGCTCCGTGCTCGTCTCCGTCCCACCGCCCCGCTGTTCGTAGCGCGTTCGCGACGGCAGCAGCAGCGCCGTTTCTTCCGGCTCGATCAGCATGTTCGAACTGATCGTGATGTCCTGATGGATGCGCAGCCGGATGTTGCGCACGGCGCGCCGCACGCGATTCGGCTCGGGAAGCGTGTCGACGAAATTTCCGCCGCTTTGCCACAACGCATCGATTTCGCCGCGCTCGGCCGCCAGGATCATTTCCGCGGCAGCCAAACCCTTCCAGGCGGGCGGCTCGAAGCCCCAGTATTCCGGCTGCGCGAACTTCCGCGCGTTCTCTTGATCGGCTGGAGCGCCCATCACGTACGCGCCGGGCATCGCGCCCATTTCTGCGCCGCCCTGCACGCCGCTGTGACCGCGAATCGGCATCAGACCAGTCTTCTCCCGGCCCACGTTCCCTCGCGCAAGCTGCAGGTTGACGATCGCCCGCACGTTGTCGCTTCCGTACCGATGCTGGGTGATCCCCATACTCCACACGATGATCGCCGATCGCGCCTTTCCGAACGCCTCCGCGAACCGGAGCATCTCCGAACGTCTCAGGCCCGACCCGCGCTCGAGAGCTTCCCAGGAAAGTGTCCGCACCTTCGCTTCGAGTACGTCCCACCCGGAAGTGCGCCGCGCAATAAAATCGCGGTCCACCCAATCGTTCTCGATCAGGTGCTTGAGCACGCCGTGGAAAAAGGGAATGTCGCCGCCAATGAGGACCGGGAAAAAATCATCCGCAAAACGCGTGCCCAGAAGCGCGCTTTTCGTCACGGACGGTACCCAGTAGCGTTCGAGCCCTGGCTCGAGGTAAGGGTTCACGACGAATGCTTTCGTTCCCTTTTCCTTCGCGTAGTAGAGGTACTTCATCGAGACGGGCTGATTGTTCGCGATGTTCGAGCCGACGAAAACGAGCAGATCGGTGCCGATCCAGTCGGAGTAGGAGCATGTCGTCGCGGCGCACCCCACTGTGGCGTTCAATGCGGACGTGCTTGGCGCATGGCAGATCCGCGCGCTGGTATCCACGTGGTTCGTTCCGAAAAACCGCGCCACCTTCTGGTGCGCGTAATACGATTCGTTTGTGAGCCCCCGCGAAGTCGCGTACCAAGCGGTTCGCTGGGGATCGGTGGCCTTCAGCCCGTCCGCGGCCAGAGCAACCGCTTCATCCCAGGAAACCCTTCGAAAACCTCGGTCGCCCCGCTGACGCAGCATCGGAAAAGGAAGCCGCCCGAGTCGCGGAAGCGCGCGTGGCGGGAGTCTTCTGAGTTGTGCTACATCCTGCAGCAAACTCACGTCCATGGGCGGCATAGTGTTCAGGCGGAGAAGCTTCAAGCGCAACGCGCACAAGTGGACACCTTCCATCGTCCAGTCGTGCATTCCTGACGTGCCCAGCGAGCAGCCGTCGCAGCACCCGTTCGTCAAAATCCGCCAGGCATAGCTGAGACTGTCCCGGTTCTCCCAGACCGTCTCAAGAATGTCTCGGTACGCGTTGGGATGCTGTTCGTGCAACCCGTAGGGAATCAGGCTGACCCAGCTGCGTTCCCCGTTCTTGCCGCTCTTCTCTCGCGTCGCCGTTGCCTCTCGCCCCGCTGTTCGCTCTTACGACCAGATTCTGCTCCAGTTACAGTCCGGCAGCAACCGACAGAATCAAACAGATTCTCGCCTCGAGATGGCTGTTCCTTATTGGATAGTGGCTAGCGGCCGGGTCGCTCTTATCGTTTCCGGTTCACGCCTCGAATGTGCCGATTCGGCACACTTCTCCGCCTTTCTCGTGGACAGCCCCATCTCCCTCAGGTCAAATTGGAAGACACGCTTTTCCGGGAAGAGAACAATGATGAAACGCGTCTCTTGGGTTTGCCTATCTGTCTTCCTCTTTGCGGGAACTGCGTGCGCGCAAATCAACGGCCGACACAGCCTGCCAACCGCGGTTTTCCTCGACAGGCCTGATTCAGCCCTTGCCCCCGCCGAAGATGCCGCCGACGTGGTGGCAGGCCCACCCGCTTTCGTTGCCGAGCCGGATCCCGATCCGCTCCCGCCGCCGCAGGGCGTCTATGGCGTTCTTCCCAAAGGTGATCGCGAAATTTCCGTTGGCTACACGTTCATGCGTTTCTACGAGGTGCCCGGCGTCACCGAGAACGCGAATGGAGGTTATGCCTCGGCGGTGTATTACCTGAAGCCGTGGGTCGGAGCAGAGGGGGAAATTTTCGCGGCGTTCGGAACGATCTCCGGCTCTTCTAGCAACGTGCTTCTTGCCGCTCTGGGTCCGCGGCTGCGCTGGCCGAACTCAGGCCGGGTCGAACTATGGGGACACGCCCTTGTAGGAGTCGCCAATTTGTGGCCGCAGACGGCATACGGCAAGTCAACCGCGTTCGGTTACGAGGCGGGCGGAGGCGTCGACGTGAGCGTGGGCCGCGGCCGCTGGGCTTATCGCGTCGAAGGCGATGCGGTGGGCACGCGATTCTTCAGCACCTACCAGATCGGCCCCAAAGTTTCCGCCGGAATTGTCTACAAGTTCTAGAGTTTTCTTCTCATCCTGCGCTATCTTCGCTTCGCATCTTGCGTCGCCTGCCCGGACAGTGCTAAACCAGCTTCAGGAGCGTTCGATGGCCCGCGATCCGCGAAGATCAGCCGAGGGAAGACGGCGAGGCGTCGCGCCCGAAGAACTGCGCGTCCCACCCGAACCGGCGGCGCACGAGCAGTCCGAAAAGCTCGATGCGGTCGAGGAGGCGTCGCTCGAATCCTTTCCCGCCAGCGATGCTCCTGCGTGGACCGCTGGACGCGAGCCGAAACCACGGACCAAAGGCGCCGCCGGCTAGATTGTCGATACGTTTCCCGCGCTTTTTTCATCTCATCATCAGGGATCGAAGAGTGCGGGCGAGTTCGATTCTGAACGTCTCGGTAGCAGGGGAGCGGTTATGGCCGGAGAAAAGCGAGCGGCGAACGAAACAAGAATCGTGCTGCAGGTCGGCAGCGAGCTGCGCATCAAGAACAACGGTGACATTGTCGTTGATAATCCCGAACTCGAACTGGCGGGCGACACGCAGGCCGCGGACGCCGTTTTGATGTACCGTCTCGATGCCGAACGGGGCGAGCACGTTCTTCGTCTCGTCAGGCCGGTCGCGGTTCAGCCGGAGGATCGGCTGCGGCGCGGCGCGTGACCCGCGGTTCCTCGATTTCTTAAACGCAGTCTCTTTGCGCGCGCGAAAGGGCTATTCTCCATGCCTCTCGACGAGCTTCCCATTCGGTGGGCCACGCTTCGTAATCGCCTCGTCCTTTCTCCGATGTGCCAATACTCGAGCACGAATGGTTTCGCCAACGATTGGCGCCTGGTTCATCTCGGTTCGCGCGCCGCTCCGCAAGCGACTCCCCTCAGGAATTCCTGAACTCGAACGCCTGCTAGCGCGAAAACTTGTCAGTCAGTATTCGTTTCGCAAGCGCTCCCGCTGCTCCACTGGTTCGCAACCCCCAAAACATCTACCATGTTTCCTTCGTGACCATGCAGACCATGCACCGCCGCATCGCGGTCGCCACGATCATCGTGACCACGAGCGTGCTGCTGAGCCGCGTGCTCGGCTTTTTCCGCGAGTGGGCCGTCGCGCACCAGATCGGACCGGGCACGGCCACCGACGCTTACTACGCCGCGTTCACCCTGCCGGATTTCCTGAACTACCTCGTCGCCGGCGGAGCGCTCAGCGTCACGTTCATCCCCGTTTTCGCGAAATACGTCGCCGAGAAGCGCGAAGACGAAGGCTGGCGCGTTTTTTCCACCGTCATCACGGTCATGGGACTCGTTCTCGTCGGCCTCGTGCTTCTCGGCGAACTCTTCGCGAACAAACTGGCTGCCGCGATCGCGCCCGGCTTCGGCCCCGCCGAACGATCTCAGGTGGTCTTCCTCACGCGCCTGATGCTGCCCGCGCAAATCTGCTTTTACGAAGGGAGCATCCTCAGCGCTGTCCAGTACGCGAAAGGCCAGTTCGTTGTCCCCTCGCTGGCTCCGCTCGTCTACAACATGGGAATCATTCTGGGGGGCATGCTGTTGTCGTCGCGAATCGGTATTACGGGATTTTCGGTGGGCGTTCTGGGCGGCGCTCTCGTCGGCAACCTGCTGTTGCAGATTTACGGCGCCACGCGAGCGGGCGCGCGCTTCTCGCCGAGCTTCGGAGTGAAGCATCCCGGCTTCTGGCTCTTCCTGAAACTTTCCGTTCCAATCATGCTTGCCGTGTCTCTTTCTTTCGCCGACGACTGGATCATCCGCATCTTCGGCTCCTACCTCCAAGCCGCTTCGATCACATGGCTCAGCTACGGCAAGATTCTGATGCGCGTTCCGCTTGGCCTGGTCGGCCAAGCCATCGGAGTCGCGTCGTTTCCGATCCTCGCCCAACTCTACTCCGAGAAGAAATTCGGAGAGTTGAACAGCGTCCTCAATTCCACCTTCAAGGGCATGATCTTTCTTCTCGTCCCGATCTCCGCGTTCACCATCGTCGAAAGCCAGCCGCTGGTCCGCGTCGCTTTCGCCCACACGCGCATGCACGGCCCAAGCCTCACCGCGACGGGCATCGCTCTCGCTCTTTTCTCGATCGGCATGTTCGGCTGGGGCTCGCAGTACATTCTCGCGCGCGGATTCTATGCCACGCGCGACACGATCACTCCCGCGGTGGTCGGCACGGTGATGACCGCCCTGAATATCCCCCTCTACTGGTACCTCGTCCACCGCGCGCAGTATCGCGGATTGGCGCTGGCGAGCTCGATCGGAATCATCGCCTACACCATCGTTCTGTTCGTCCTGCTCAATCGCCGCACGCAAAATCCGGAATCGGGCGCGCTGCTGGTGTTCTTCGGCAAGGTGGGGCTCGCTTCGGCGGGCGCGGGAGTCTGCTGCTACGGGCTGGAAAGGTGGCTCATGCACTTTATTCCGTGGCAGCGCGCTTATGGCTCGTTGGCCATGCTCGTCATCGCGACGGCCGGCGGAGTCCTCGTGCTCGGACTTCTGATGAAGCTTTTGCGGCTTTCCGAGTTCGAAACTTACATGAAGCGGGTGCTCTCCGTCGCCCTGCGCAAAATGGGCCGCGTGCCCGGCAACGCCCCTGGGATGTAAGAACTTACGCGGGCACCCGTGTTCCGACGGCCGCGTCTCTGTTTCCCTCTTCTGTACACCGTCCGTTTCTTCATTTCAGATTTCCCTTCATTTCAAAGTATAGTTAGCGCCGCGTTTTGAAATAATTTCAGCCGATGGCCTCCATTCCCGACAAGCCCGCGCCGGCGCAATCGGGCCGCCCCGTCGCCAACGTTCTCGTGGCCACGACGGCCATGCTTTCCTTTATTACGTTCTGGCAGGCCGCGGCGGTTGTCCTCAACGATCTGGGCTCTTCCGCTTTCTACGCCGGCGCGATCGCCGAACATTTCATTGGCAGAACGGCGCCCTGGTTCATCCTGGCCATCATGTTGTTCGCCTTCGCCGTCCAGACGCTCTATTACGAAAGCTGCGGCATGTTCGTCCGCGGCGGCGTGTATCGCGTGGTAAAGGAGGGCATGGGCTCCCTGCTCGCCAAGTTTTCCGTCTCCGCGCTGATGTTCGACTACATCCTCACGGGCCCCATCAGCGGCGTATCCGCTGGCCTCTACCTGACGGGGCTTCTGAACGAACTGTTTCACTACACACACTTCCACGTCGTCCTGCCTACAAACGCGACCGCAGCCGTTTTTGCCGTCCTCGTGACGATCTACTTCTGGTGGGAGAACGTGAAAGGCATACCCGAATCGAGCCAGAAGGCTGTTCGTATCATGTATGTGGCCACGGTCATGGTCATCCTGTTGATCGTGTGGTGCAGTTATACCCTCTGGGTGCGCGGCGCGCATCTACCGGCACTGCCACGCCTGTCCAATCTGCACTACTCCAGCGACGCTCTTGGCTGGCTGCGGCACACCTCGCTGCCATACACGATCGGCTTCATCGGCATCCTGATTGGCCTGGGGCACTCCGTTCTGGCCATGAGCGGCGAAGAAACAATGGCCCAGGTATACCGCGAGATCGAGCATCCCAAGCTGCCCAACCTGAAAAAAGCCGGGCTGATCATTTTCCTGTACAGCTTGATCTTCACGGCGGGCGTCGCATTCTTTGCCGTGATAATCATTCCCGATTCCGTACGCTCGGGATATTCCGGCAACCCCATCAGCGGCCTGGCCATGTACCTTACCGGACCGTTGCTCCTGCGACTTATCTTCCGCATCTTCGTCGTCGTGGTAGGGACTCTCATGCTGGCCGGCGCAGTCAACACGGCCATCGTGGGCTCGAACGGCGTTCTTAACCGGGTCTCCGAAGATGGAATTCTCTCCGAGTGGTTTCGCCACCCCCATCGCCGCTTTGGCACCTCCTACCGCATTCTGAATCTGGTGGTCGGTCTCCAGTTGCTGACCATCATTCTCAGCCGCGGAAACATCTTCATCCTGGGCGAGGCCTATGCTTTCGGCGTGATGTGGAGTTTTGCCATGAAGGGCCTGGCCGTCATGGTCCTGCGCTACAAGAAGCCCGGCGAGCGGGAGTTCCGCGTCCCTCTCAATCTAAAGATAGGCAAAAACGAGTTTCCGGTCGGTGTGGCCCTTATCACGTTGACGTTGTTCAGCCTTTGCATCATCAACTTGTTCACGAAGGAGATCGCCACGATTTCCGGTGTCGCCTTCACTCTGATCTTTTTCGCCGTCTTCGAGATCTCGGAAACCGTCACCAAGAGGCGCACCAAGACTCACACCGAGCTCGACCAGTTCAATCTCGCCCAGCAAGCCGACCTTACCCCGCAAGGTGTCGGCGTTCGGCCCGGCAATATTCTGGTTCCGGTCAGCACCTACTACACGCTCTATCATCTCGAAGCGGCCCTGCGCCGCGCGCACACCCGCGAGGCTGAAATCGTCGTTCTGCACGTCCGTCTCTTGCGGCGCTCCGCTTCGGGTGAGTACGACCTCGCTCCGGATCAGCTTTTCAGCACCATCGAACAGTTGTTGTTCACGAAGGTCCTCGGCATGGCGGAAAAAGAAGGAAAACCTGTCCGCCTGGCCGTCGCCGCCGCAAATGACCTCTGGGAAGGCATTCTCCGCGCCGCGATGAATCTCCAGTCCAGCACCATCGCGGTCGGCAGCTCGGCGAAATGGTCCGTCACCGAGCAAGCCCGCCAGGTGGGCGATGCTTGGGAACGCATGGGCGAGCCGCGCCCCCATGTCACCCTGGAGATTTTCACTCCCTCTGGTCAGGAACAGGTCTTCTATCTCGGACCGCACGCGCCCCGGCTCACTCCCAACGAAGTCGATCTCCTCCACAAGATCTGGCTTCAGCTCAGCGAACGGCTCCCCGGCCAGGAAATTCACCATCACGATATTGTCCATTTCGCTCTCACGGAAGTGGAACGCGAAATCTCGGCGGGAGACGATAGCGGCGTCCTCGAACGCCTGCGCGATCACCTCAAAGAAATCCAGGGCCGGCGTTTCAGCCCGTAAGGGCTTGATCGGCAACTGCAGGGCAATCTCGATTTATTACCGTGATTTATCTGAAACCTCGAGGCCCAAGATCGCATCCCAATAAGGGAGAGCCGCTAAAGCGGTAGCACGCAATCATTCTGCGGCTCGCCCACAGGAACTCGCAGCAGGCCTGCTCGATTTTCCCGGGGGACAATTTCGTTCGACCAAGGAGAATTGCGAGCTATGCGTATGCAAGCTAAGCATTACTTGATGGCGCTTTCCTTCGTGGCATTCCTCGCGTTGCCGGTGTGGGCGCGCACGGCTTCGGCACAGTTGACCGTGACGAATCCGACCACGATTGCAGGAAAGCAGCTCAAACCCGGAACCTACAATCTGGAAGTACAGCCGAACCAAACGGAACTGAAAGTCGTCGATGCAAGCTCGCGCAAGACCGTCGCCGAGGTTCCGTGCCAGTGGATTCAGCTGAAGAACACCCCCGCCAACACGGAAGTGCTGGTGGATAAGAACAATGTGACGGAGATTGAATTCAGCGGCAAAACGCAAGCGGTGAAGGT
>DATGHM010000226.1:0-2822 GCA_035307985.1 Candidatus Acidiferrales bacterium | reverse complement strand
AGGCGCTGCTCGACCGCGAAGTGCTCGACGCAACCGAACTGAAGCTCCTCGTCGAAGGTAAACCGCTTCCCGCAAAGCCAATGCCTCCTGCGCCGCCAGCTTCGCCCGTGCCGAGCAAGGAGCCGCAGCTCACGCTGCGTCCCGATCCACGGCCGCTCCCGGGTTTGGCGAAGGGCGAAAAGCCCGCGCCGGCCTGATCGCAAGCCAGCTCTGCGGGTGCCAGATTGAAGAATGCTTCTTCTTTCGCGGCCTGCATTTGAGCTTCAAATCTTCTTCGGGCGAACTGGCCGGGTACGGCTCCCTACTGCTCCCCTCTGAACTCAATGGTGATTGCATCGGGTGACATTTTCACGTTGCAGTTGGAGGGTGGCGGAATCATGGAGCTGAAATGTGGAAACGTGGAATTTCGCTCGCATTGCGGAAAAGCGTAGAATACGGATATGGCGGAGAAGAACGCGGACACCTTCGAAGTCGATTGCCCGTGCTGCAAGGCGAAACTGACGGTTGACTCCAATCTGGGCGTCGTCCTGTCGCATGTGCCGCCGCCCAAGCCGCCGTCCGGCGTCGATTTCGACGACACGGCGCGGCTGCTGCGCGCGCAGGCGGACGCCGTCGAAGCCAAGTTTCGCGCGTCCGTTGAAGCCGAAAAGATCAAGGAAGACGTCCTCGCCCGCAAATTCGCCGAAGGCTTGAAAAAGGCGAAGGACGCCCCCGTCGAAAAGCCCCTCCGCGACTTTGACCTCGACTGAACGAGTTTAAACAGCGAATCCACGGAGAAGTTCCAGCGGAACTCCAGTTTCTTCAGTCTCCTTTCCCGCTTCGTTTCCACTTCGAGAACGTCTAGACAAACCCAAAGCCACGGCGAAGGTTTGCCGCTCGCCAAGGGCGGCTGAATTGCGCCATGATTGTCGCGTGCGCACACGAATCGTAGCGGCGACGGTGGCTCTGATTTGCGGCTTGCCGATCTGGGCTGCGCCACCCCGCCGGCAAAAAGAAAAGCTGCCGAAGGCCCGCGAACTCGACTCCGGAATCGCGTGGCAGCGCGACAGGGCGACAGGCGAATTGAAGGCCGTTTCAAAGGACAGTTCCGGAGAGAAGGCGAGCAGCGGCGCCGCGACAGCGCGGCCGGGTGCGATCCGCAGCACGACGCAAATGGTTGCGGTGACGTGCATGGTCTCAACGCGCGACGGCCTCCCCGTTCCCGGCCTCGCGCGCGCCGATTTTCGCATCTATGACAACGGCGCCGAGCAAAAGATCGCGTATTTCGACGCCTCCACGCAGCCGGCCAGCGTCGCAATCGTAATTGATGCGAGTCCCAGCGTCCTCCCCGATGCGGACCAGATGAAAAAAGCCGCGGACGCGCTGATCGATGCCCTCGCGCCGCTCGATCAGGCCGCCATCGTCGATTTTGCCAGGCACACCTATTTGCAGCTTCCCTTCTCGGATGTGCGCGAACTGATGCGTCGCGCCATCGCGCGCGTCAACGTGCAGGAATTGTTTGGCGACACGGGCGGCTCGAACATCTACGAGGCCGTCTATCTCACCGCGCACGAGCTCTTTCATGGACGCACAGGACGCAAGGCGATCGTCCTGCTTACCGACGGACAGGACAGCGGCCTCGGGTTGACGCTCGACCCGGAGAGCGAACGGCCGTCGCCGACAGATCTCGACCGGCTGACGTTCGATGATCTTTCGGAGCTGCTTGCGGCGCAGGATATTCAGGTGTTTGCCGTCTCCACTGAAAATCGCCCGCGTATCATGACGGCTCAGTGGCTCGCAGCCCACCGCGTCACGACGTTCATCTCGCCTGACGCCCTGAAGGCGGGCATTCCGGCGTATACGGTCTATCTGGCGGAGCTGGTGCGTCGCGCAGGAGGACAACTCTATTTTCTCCACGAAGCACCAACGCTTGCCGACACGTTCCGCCAGATCGCGCAGAAGATCCGCGCCGAATATACGTTGGGCTACTACCCGCAGATCGAACCCGGCGGGGCGGGACCTGGCGGATGGCATCGGCTGCGCGTCGATGTTCCTGGCGAGCCAAACGTGGCCGTCTCGAATCGTGCCGCGTACTACGTTCCTGCCTCAAACTGATCCGTGTGACTCGCCGCTTACTCGAGAGCGAAAAGCGTGATTCAATAGCCGTCCATGTTTCGGCGAAGGAAATTTCGGCTGAAGCTGCCGTCGAGGACGCTTGTGCTGGGCGAGCGGACACTCGTGATGGGTGTGCTGAACGTCACGCCCGACAGCTTTTCCGACGGCTGGCTGCATCTCGACCCCGACGCGGCCGTTGAACGCGCGCTCGACATCGAGCGGCAGAGCGCGGACATGATTGACATCGGCGCGGAATCCACGCGGCCCGGGTCCGAGGGAGTCTCAGTGGAGGAGGAGCTGCGCAGGATTTTGCCGGTGCTGCGGAAGTTGCGCGGTAAACTGAAAATTCCCCTTTCGGTGGACACAAGCAAAGCAGAAGTCGCCGAAGCTGCGGCGGAAGCGGGCGCGGAAATTGTGAACGACGTTACCGGTCTGCGCGGCGATCGGCGTCTTGCCGAGCTTGTGTCGCGGTGCAAGCTGGGACTTGTGCTGATGCATATCCGCGGCGTTCCGCGGACAATGCAGAAGGGGCCATTCGCACGCGACGTGATGCGCGATGTGATGACGGGACTGCGTCGCTCCGTCGCGATTGCCCGTCGCGCCGGAGTAGCCGAATCGCAAATCGTCGTCGATCCCGGCATCGGTTTCGGGAAGAGCTATCCGCAAAATTACGAACTGCTCGCGCGACTGGGGGAGCTTTCGCGGCTCGGGTATCCCCTGCTCGTCGG
>DATGHM010000225.1:0-44621 GCA_035307985.1 Candidatus Acidiferrales bacterium | reverse complement strand
GTAAAGGAACTCGGGCTGACGAATTGTTTCCTGTCGCTCGACGGCTATATCAACCGTTTCACGGCCCCGCTCGCCCAACAACTGAACGATCTGCTGCAAAAATACGGAATCGCGGCAACGAGCGCCGAAGTTGTGGGGCCAGGTCGTCTCGTTTGGGATTTTCTCGATGGTCCCTCGACGATCGGCCTCGTCCCTCGCGCGACGCGCGTCGCTCGCATCGACGCTCTGAAGCAAACGTCGGATTTCGCGAAGATGCTTCATATACCGCGCGTGCAGACGCATTGCGGCTTCATCCCCGAAAATCCGCGTGACCCGCTTTACGACGAGACGGTGCACGCGATACGCGAAATCGCGAATTATTGCGCGTCGAATGGCCAGGATTTTCTGATGGAAACCGGCCAGGAGACTCCGACCACGATGGTCCGCGCTTTCCAGGATGCGAACCGGCCGAATCTCGGAATCGGTTTCGATACCGCGAATTTGGTTCTGTACGGGAAAGCGAACCCCTCGGATGCCGTCGACATCATTGGCCCGCATGTAAGGAGCGTTCACGCCAAGG
Source organism: Candidatus Acidiferrales bacterium (assembly GCA_035307985.1). Taxonomy (GTDB): domain Bacteria; phylum Acidobacteriota; class Terriglobia; order Acidiferrales; family UBA7541; genus Palsa-295. The sequence goes on along the minus strand of DATGHM010000225.1, from coordinate 44,062 downwards.
ATGGACTATTTCCGACCGATCCCATGAAACTGGGCGAAGAGGTTCTGATTGGCTCTGGTCGCGTCGATTTTGTGCAGGTTTTCAGGAAGCTTCGGAAATTCGGATACACCGGCGCGATTACCATCGAACGGGAAATTTCAGGCCCCCAGCAAATCGAGGACGTGAAAAAAGAAAAGCTTTATCTTGAGCGCGTCATCTCTGAGATCCAAAGCAAGACGGCATGAAGGCTTCCGCCTGCGGCCGAACGGCCCAGTCCATTGCTTTGGATCAGGTCCCTTCCGCCGGCCGCGGGGACGGCGCGAGGCTATAAGATTTTACGAAAGGATTTCTGTGTCTTGACGTGCTTGTATCCGTTCCGCTCGTAGAACGTGTGTGCGCGTTCGCGAATCACGTTCGATCGAACGCTGGAGGCTGTGCATCCCTTTTCTCTTGCCCAGTCTTCAGCGCGTTCCAGGAGGCGTTGCCCGATTCTCAGCGACCGCATTCGCTCGGCCACTACGAGTCCGCTGATTTCCGCGCGCGCATCTGCCTCGACGCAACGGTAGAGGAACACGCCGATCCAGCCCGCGATTTCGCCATCCGCCGTTTCCGCCACAAAGACAGCGTGGTCCGCCGAATCCTGCATCCCCGCCAGCCGACGCGCAATTTCCTCTCCGGCTGAAGCGTATCCGAGTTGCCCGGCAAGCTCCGACATGCCCGCATAGTCCCGCTGCCGCGGCGAGCGAATCGTGACCGACGATTCTTTCGCTGCGGTAGTCATTCCTCAGTCCTCGCCTGCAGCGCCTTTTTCAAAATCGCAATCTGGCCTGCGTGGTACAAATCATGCTGCACGACTCCGTGCAGCATCAGATAACGCGTATTGCTCGTCCGCTGGGCGGGCCGCTCGTCGAGCTGTTCATCGCGAAGGCCCTCCACCGTTTTGCGCAGACGGCTCCGCGCGTCCACCAGATTCTGCACCGCTCTCCGCCATTGAACGTCCGACGCCTCCCACACAGGCGGCCAGTCGAGTTCCGCAGTTACGTTCGCGCTTGCTCCGAGAAGTTCGTCCCGCACGATCGTGTTCCATGTCGTCACGTGAAGCACCAGTTCCCAGATCGAGTGTACCCCCTGAATCGGATGTTTCGACGCGTCCTCGGCCGTTAGCCCATCCAGCATGGGCTTCAGCGGAGGCCCGTGCCAAGCATCCCCGTCGAATGCCCGATCCATTTGATCCACGATCCGTTGTATCTCGCTCATCGGCTCGATCCGCTCCCATCAAAAGCCTAAAGCACGCACTCGCTCCTGACAAGATGATCGCTGCGCTGACCAGCGCTCGCCACCGTCTTACGGGTCCGAGGGCGCTTATCCCGTGCCGTCACTGCTAGAATTTTTTGTCCGAATCGAGAAGGATAGTCACCGGCCCGTCGTTCGTCAGCTCCACGGTCATATGCGTTTGAAATACGCCGGTTTCCACACGCACTCCCAGCGCTGCGAGGGAGCGGACGAATTCCTCGTAGAGTTGCTTCCCTCTGTCCGGCGACGCCGCGTCGAGAAAGCTTGGCCGCCTCTGCCCGCGCGCATCCCCGTACAGCGTGAACTGCGAAATCGCCAGCACCGCTCCGCCCACATCGAGCAGCGACTTGTTCATCTTTCCCCGATCATCATTGAAAATCCGCAAGTGCACGACCTTCTCCGCCATTGCAGAGGCCGTTGCAAGGTCGTCGTTCCGCCCCACCGCGAGCAATACCGCCAGGCCCTCCGCGATCTCGCCCGCTGTGCGCCCGTCGACGATCACTCGCGCCCGGCTCACTCGTTGTACGACCGCCCTCATCGCCAGCCCTTCCGTCTTCCTTCTCTCGGCTTTCGCGTCTTGACCTTCGTCCTTCGAACACGCGGCGCTCGCTGGCACGTCGGACAAAAATGACTGCTCCGCCCCGCGACGATGATTCGCCGGATCGGCGCGCGGCACCGAAAACATTTCTTCCCCTCACGTTGATAGACACGATGTTTCAGTTGAAACTCGCCGCGCTCGCCTTCCGAATCGACGTAATCCGAAATCGAAGATCCCCGCGACCGGATAGCCTCCTTCAACACGTCCTGCACGGCGCGATAGAGCCGCCGCAGCTCGCCGGGACTCAAATTCGTTCCGATGCGCCGCGGATGGATTCGCGCTCTCCAGAGGCTCTCGTCCGTATAGATGTTGCCCATGCCGCGCAAGACGTGCTGGTCGAGCAGCAGCGCCTTCACATGCGCGCTCCGTGAGTGCAGCACCGCGACGAATTCCGCCCCGCTCGCCTCGAGCGGATCGAGCCCGAGCCCGCCGAGAACGCTCCCCTGCTCGCCGCTTCGCATCAACCGCATGCGCCCGAAGCGGCGGATGTCCGTATAGCGCAGCTCGCGCCCGTCATCCAATCCGAAGATCACGTGCGTGTGCGGCGCAACGGGCGCTTCGTTCGGGCGTGTCACGAGTTGCCCCGTCATGCCCAGGTGAACCAACAGCGCCAATCCGGCCCCATCCGCTTGCGCCCCTTCGAGCCCCAGCACGAGAAACTTCCCATGCCTCACGACGCTCTCGATTCGCGCGCCCGGCAGATCTCGTTCGAGCGCCGCGGGATCTTCGATAAAATCGGTCTTTCCGAGGCGGACGCTGAGAATCCGCCTTCCCGGCAGCGCGGCTCTCAACCCGCGCGCGACCGTCTCGACCTCCGGCAGCTCGGGCATAATCGGAATATTGTAATACGGAGCGAATTTCACGGGCCAAGAGCAAAACGCTCCAGTGGCTCACCTGGATAAAAGCGGGAGAATTGGCGAAGACAGAGCGAAGGCGAAAAAACGGATTTTGTATCGAGTAGAAATTCACTTGCGCTTTGTTTTCTGTAGGTTACGGCGATTTCTACTCGGAGGGTGTATCGAGTAGACGTCGTCTGTGGGACCGGCCGAGCGAGGCCCTACGCCGGCTTGGGCATGACGGCACCAAGCGAGTGGCCCTAATTCCGAAACCCGACACGCAAAACGAGACTCGGCGAGTACTTTCTCCGAGTTGCGAGTTACCGAAGCCCCACCCTCACACACCGAGGGTTGGGCACCCGAAAAATCAGAACCGAAACTCCGGGGCACCCGGCTACGGGAAAAGGTGTCGGCTCGTTACAACCCGGAAGAGCACGAGCAGCAGTGCGATGAGAAATGACGACGCCAAAATGATAACCGGCCAGCTCCTCCGGTACTCCTGCGGACACCGCCCGCGATCTTGTCGCGTGAAGAAACACAGGAGGCCTATAGGATCAACAAACATGTACACGATGGCGGCGATTCCTCCGAGCAACGCGACAAGAGAAAGCCAGCTCGAGATGACCGTGTCATGGGTTGTCACATGACTGGCTCCGCCGAGAACCCCCAAGCCTAGAACGACCAGCGGACGCAACAGCCAAAGACCCAGCAGAAGGAGGAGCAAACCCACCGGGCGGGGTGGTACTAAACGCCTTACGTACGGACCCCAATCAATATCGGGCCGTTGCGCCCGGAGAAGAATCGTCCAGGCACTCGCCACTTTATAAGCCGCTCGGGGCCAGAGAAGACAGAGGAGGCCATAGGTTGTAATGGCCAGGACCCCAACTGCGTAGACAACCAAAAGCATTATCTTCAGCCCCTGTTTATGGATGCGCGCCGTTTGTACAACCGCCGACGGTTGCGGACCAAGAAATACCAGTGACAGGTGAAATGATCGGTCCCGCGACGAATCCGCCCGAGGTAGCCATCCATTGCCAACCCAGGAAAAAATTGCCCGAAAAGTTCGTGCTGGGCCCTTCTCAATCGCCTCCAGATTTTGTAGGTCGCCGCCCGTCAACGGCCCAGCCGAAAAAGACGCGGCACTTGCTGGGAATTGCGCGCCGGGTGCCCCACGGTTTTACGCCCTCGATTCTCTACCAAGCACTTCGGCGCATGATACACCGTCGCGACTCTTTCAAGGATTCGTTGTCGCGGGTGGCTGGCCAGCCTTTCTCCGGGGAGGGGGTTTTGTTTGGGACACGCGCAACGTTCCGGGGTACCACGGGATAGCGACAAAAACCGAAGCCCCACCCGCAACGTTCCGGGGTACCACGGGACAGCGACAAAAACCGAAGCCCCACCCGCACACACCGAGGGTTGGGCACCCGAAAAATCAGAACCGAAACTCCGGGGCACCCGACTGCGGCTTCGGGACAAGGAACCGGAACGGTGCTCAAGCCGCCCCTGGTCCCGAAACCCGACACGCAAAACCGAGACTCGGCCAGTACTTTCTCCGAGTTGCGAATCAGGGCCTTGTCAGGGAAGAGGAATGCCCGGGGAAGCGACGATGCCCGCCATGCGCAGAATCTCGGCATATTCTTCGTCGCTCAACGGGCAGATCGTCAGCCGGGAGTTTTTCAGGAACTTCACTTTGCGCAACGCGGGGTTCGCCCGCATTTCCACGAGCGTCACCTGGCGTGGCAGCCGCTCGATAGCCCGCAGGTCCATCACGAGCTTCTTTTCGTCCGGGTGATGCGGATCGGGGTAGGGATCGCGGCTGATCTCGGCCAGAGCGTAAACGGAGTGTTCGCCCTTCCCGTGATAACACAGCGCGCGGTCACCCTTGCGGGCCTGCTTGAGCTGCCGCAGGGCGTCGGGCTTGTTGCCCGCGTGCCGCCACATTTCCTTGCCCTTTACGAACAGCGTGTCCCAATGGTAGATGCGAGGGTCAACCGCGAGCAACCATCGGCGGGGCTTTGTAGGAGCTTGCGTCATTCCGCGATTTGAGATGATTTGGCTCGCTCCGGCGAGCGCGCATTCCGTAGAATAATGCCGCCGCACTATACAACGGACTTGCGCCAGTTTGAACAGAGAAAGTGCAGGAATTTGCACACCATCGAGACTGTTCCGGCTCTGGATTCCGGCGCAGCCTGGGAGGGGAAGGACTCGGCTTGTTGCGGGCCGATGAACAAGCAAACCTTTTAGGAACAGCAGTTTACATCGGTCTGGCCGTCAATTTGCCTGCGGTTTGTCCCTACCGATCGCGGCCAAGTCCGTGGCCTCGAAATCAGCCAATCTCCACGTAAACATCGTCACCGCGGACTTCAACCTCATACGTCGCAACCCCGACGGCGGGATTCATGAGCGCCTTGCCCGTCGCGACGTCGTACTGCCAGCCATGCCACGGGCAAGTTACCGACCGGCCGCTCAATTCGCCTTCCGCCAGCGGTCCCCCACGATGCAGGCAGACGTTATCGATCGCGTAAAACGTGCCGTCCACGTTGGCCAGCGCGATGACTTTGCCGTCGAGCTGTAGCTCGCGAATCATCCCCGCCGGAATCTCGTCTTTCTTGATCGCCCTCACAAACGCCATCTCGCTCGCTCCATTGCGGCCACCGAGAACCACAAAAATCCGTTTCTACCGCGGCGCCGGCGTCTGCGCCACCATGACTCCGCGCTTGAAATCCTCGACCATTCCTTCGTTCAACCGCACTTCCGTCGGCCGCTTTGCCAGTGTCATCTGATCGATCTTGTCCTGCAATTTGAGCAGCGCGTAGAAAAGGCCTTCCGGCCGCGGCGGACACCCGATCACATAAACGTCCACCGGCACAACCCGATCCACTCCCTGCAGCACCGAGTACACATTGAACGGGCCGCCCACGCTCGAGCATGCCCCCATTGAAATGCACCACTTCGGGTCGGGCATCTGGTCCCAAACGCGCCGCAGCACCGGCGCCATCTTCAGAGTCACTGTTCCCGCCACGATCATCAGGTCCGCCTGCCGCGGCGACGGCCGAAACACCTCCGCGCCGAACCGCGCAATGTCGAACCGGGACGTAGTGGAGGCGATCATCTCGATCGCGCAGCATGCCAGCCCGAACGTCAGAGGCCAGATCGCGCTCTTGCGCGCCCAGTTGAACACATAGTCCACCGTCGACAGTACGTAGCTGCGCTCGAACCGGTTATCCAATACACCCATAAAACCAATCGCCCTTTTCCCAAGTAAAACGTGAGTATATCGCGCTCTTCCGCTGAGTCAAAGTGTGCACGGCGACCGGCAATTCCCGGTGTCTGGCACATCGCTCATTAGACATTCGCGGGCCATGCGATTAAAATCACTCCCCCGCCCTCCACAGGAAGGAGCTGCCATGAAACGCAAGCCAAGGGTGCGGAAGAAGGGCGTGGTCGAGAAGATCATCAAACCTCCCCTTCCCAGCATGCCGGAAAAGGCTCAGATCGAGGTCGAGGACGCGGACCACCTATATAGGGAAATCCGGATCGAAAACACGCTTCAGGACGAAAACGGTAAGAAAGTGAAGCTCAAAGAGGGCGCCTCGGTCGACGTCGTCATCGAGGCGGATGCGAATTCTACGGAACGCAAGAACGAAGACGGCTGACCGGTCGACTTCCTGATTCCCTGCCGGCTCTGTTCATCTGTCTATCTCTGCCTTAAAACTTTCCCTTTGCTCCGTGGACAAGCAGCGCGCCTTCACGGCGCGAGTCGGCAAGCTGCTTTGCGTCCCGAAACCACCGTCCCGTGTAAACCTCTGGAGTTGGGGTGGGATCGGGAATCCGCCGATGTTCGACTTCAGCGAATCCCGCATCGCGAAAAAGCCCCGCCCAGTCGTCCCCCGAAAGCAGGTGCGTCGGGACGGCCAGAAGCTCGCCCCACTGGTGGCAGTGCGGATTGTCCTTGTAATAATTGATGATGATCCAGGCCGAGCCGCCTTCGGCCAGCACGCGGTAAATTTCGCGCAGGCCTTTCGCCGGGTCGGGCCAGTAATATGACGATTCCACGGAAATTGCGCGCGTGAAAAAATTGGACTCCCACGGAATCTCGCCCACCTGGCCGACGACAAAGACAAGATTCTCGAAATCGACGCTTGCCGCGCGCGCGTGCCGGATCATTTCGTCTGAAATATCCATCCCCACGACGCGGCCGCCCGGCACCGCTCGCGCGAGCGCTCGCGACAACCAGCCCGCCCCGCAGCCTACGTCGAGGAGATTTTCGTCCCGCGCCAGGCGCATCATTTCAAGCGCAGGACGCGTGATTGGCCAGTGATCCAGCTCCATACCTTCGCCGCGCCCGGCCTGGGCCCAGCGATTGAACTCCTCGCGAAGCGTCTCGGATTGTTCAGGTTGCGCCACGTTGGCTCCTCGCGAAAATTCTATCCGGGTTCAGCCCCAGATGAACACAGATAAACGCTGATGAAACCTCAGAATAGAAGGGAAGCAAGCGGGAAACAGCAAAAAACAGCGGGCGGTCCCGTAGGCAGAGCTTTTCCGCTCCCTGTTCTTATTCTTGTTGATTGCTATCTGTGGTTGGTTTTTGGCGTGGCCGGTTCTTATCCGTGTCGATCTGCGTTCATCTTAAAGAATCTCGACCGCCGCGTCACAGCGGACTGCCGCAGACGGCGCAGAAGCGCCCCCCATGAGAGGCAATGGCTCCGCAGCGGCAGCAGTATCGCGCCAGCCCGGCCGGTCCGGCAACTACCAGGACGGGCGGCTTCGCTTCCGCGGCACAGGCCCAGATCAGCGCCACGATCCAGCCGATCACCGTCCAGCCAAACAGCAGATTCACAATGAGGATGGCCGAGAAGTCGCGCTTGTTGTGCGCGATGATCGCCGGCAAGAAGTAGAGCAGTGTGGCGAGAACCAGAAATGTCATGGCCGCACCTCCTTCCGCGGAAGCCAATCTGCGGCGCTTCTGAGATTCTTCGTCTCTATTTCTTGGTACGCACGGGGCCGCGAACTTGTTCCATCGAACGCCCACCCAAGAGCCGAGTGGGGCCGGCGCCGCGGAAACAGCGCTTCGGAAACTCAGGAAGGCCGCGGAACCCCCGTTTCCTTCTCAACCTTGGCCAGCAACTGCACGAAACGCCGCTCGCGCTCCTCCTGCGTCTGCCCTGCGTAGGCTTCCGCGATTTGCGTCGCGTTCATCGAGCAGAACTTCGGCCCGCACATCGAGCAGAACTTCGCTTCCTTGTAGAAGTCATCCGATAAAGTTTCGTCATGCATGGCGCGGGCGGTCTCTGGATCGAGCGAGAGCTCGAACTGTTTTTTCCAGTCGAAAAGGAAGCGCGCGTAGCTGAGCGCGTCGTCCCGATCGCGCGCTCCGGGGCGATGACGCGCGACGTCGGCGGCATGCGCGGCAATTTTGTAAGCGATCACGCCCTGGCGAACGTCGTCGGCGTTCGGCAAGCCGAGATGTTCTTTCGGCGTGACGTAGCAGAGCATCGACGCGCCATGCCATCCGATCATGGCGGCGCCAATCGCGCTGGTGATGTGGTCGTAGCCGGGAGCGATATCCGTGACAAGCGGGCCAAGCGTGTAGAACGGGGCTTCGTGGCACAGCTCGACTTCCTTGTCGACCTGCAGCTTGATCTGGTCCATGGGGATGTGGCCGGGACCTTCGATCATCACCTGCACATCGTATTCCCAGGCCTTTTTGGTGAGCTCGCCGAGGACGCGGAGCTCGGAAAATTGAGCTTCATCGCTTGCGTCGGCGAGGCAGCCGGGACGCAGGCCGTCTCCGAGCGAGAAGCTCACGTCGTGCTTCTGAAAGACCTTGCAGATGGCATCGAAGTTTTCATAAAGGAAATTTTCTTTCTTGTGAAAGCTCATCCACTGCGCGAGCAGCGCGCCGCCGCGGCTAACGATTCCGGTGATGCGATTGCGTACCAGGGGAAGCGATGCGCGCAGTACGCCGGCATGGATGGTCATGTAATCGACGCCCTGCTCGGCCTGTTCTTCGATCACTTCGAGCATCAGGTTGATGTTCAAATCCTCTGAGCGGCGGACGTGCGAAATCGCTTCGTAGATTGGGACGGTGCCGATGGGGACGGGCGAGGCGTCGATGATGGCTTTGCGGATCGCAGGAATATCGCCGCCAGTGGAGAGGTCCATGACGGTGTCCGAGCCGTAGTGGACGGCGCGATGAAGCTTTTCGAGTTCGTCATTGACGTTCGACGTGGTGGCGGAGTTGCCGATATTCGCGTTGATTTTGCAGCAGAACGCGACGCCGATACCCATGGGCTCGAGATTACGGTGATGAATGTTGGCAGGGATGATGGCGCGGCCGCGGGCGACTTCGTCGCGAACGAATTCGGGCGCGAGCTTCTCGCGCCTGGCGACGTAGTCCATTTCCTCGGTGACGACGCCCTGCCGCGCAAAATGCATCTGCGAAAAATTGCGCACGCCACCATTCAGGGCGGCCGCACGCTTTTCGATCCAGCTATCTCTGAGAGCCATGACTTCCTCCGCCCGCGAAAACCCAAAAACACGGATGACCGTGATGAAGACAGACGAAACGACTGAAGGGCTGCGCGTTCACGTTTGATTCCGACTTCGCGCCGCGTTCCAGACGCGCCAGCGGCCATTATGTCACCGGCGTTTCGGCACGGCAATACAACGCGAAAGTCTTAGGATGCGCGGAGAAAAAAGCAGACCACAGAGAAAAGCGTGACAGCACCGGGACGGAAACCTGGCGCGCGCGCGGCGCCGGTTTGGATCTCTACTCGTGCCTGAGCGCGACCATCGGATCGACGCGCATAGCGCGGCGGGCGGGGATGTAGCACGCGGCGAGCGATACCGCGATCAGCCCGAACGCGACGGAGGCGAACGTGAGCGGGTCGGTTGCGCTGACACCAAACAAAAGGCTCGACATGAACCGCGTGAGAGCGAATGACGCAGCGATACCAATCAGGACGCCCGCCAGCGCGAGATTCAGTCCTTGCGCGAGAACCAGGCGCATCACGCGGAGCGGATCGGCACCAAGCGCTATGCGAATGCCGATTTCATGCGTTCGCTGTCCCACGGAATACGAAATCACGCCATAGATTCCGACGATGGCCAACAGCAGCCCGAGTCCGCCGAAGATGCTGAGAAGGAAAGTCTCGAAACGCGGCGCCGCGTTCGAGTGTGCCATCAGTTGGTCCATTGTTCTGACGTCTTCGAGGGACTGCGCATTTTCGATCGACCAGATGCGTTCCTCGATGGCGGAAACGGTGGCCAGCGGATCCGCCTTGGTGCGCACAATCAGCGAGATGCCTCCTGAATCTTCCACTTGGTAATAGGCGGCGAAGATTTCGGGGGCCGGGGCTTCCTTCGCGCCTTCATCGCGAGTGTTGGCGATCTCGCCGATAATCCGGCCCCATTTGGGTTTGTGGTTTGCGTCGGCGTTGGTCCAGATACGCCGGCCAATGGGACTCGCGGTTCCAAAGAATTTTCCCGCGAACGCCTGGTTCACGATGTAAACGTCGGGCGCGGCGCTCGCGTCGGCGTCTGTGAAGTCGCGGCCCGCGAGAAGCGGGATGCCGAGCGTCTGGAAGTAGCCCGGCGCGGCGCGGTTCGCCTGAGTCATGGCGGCGGGACCATCGGGCGGCATGGCATCGGTGTGAACGGTGGACTCGCCCTTCATGTCTGAGAGCGGGGCGTAGAGAGATGCCGAGGCGCCTTCCACGCCCGGGCTTGCTTTCGTGAGATCGAGGATCTGTCGGACGTAAGGGACGGATTCTCCCGGCTTCGTGAATTTGCCGGTGGGAAAAGTAAGCGTCATGGTGAGCAGGTTATCGGAGCGGAAGCCCATGTTCACAGTGAGCAAGCGCGCGAAGCTGCGTAGAGCGAGCGTGGCGCCGATGACCAGCACGAGCGCCACGGCGACCTCGCCGACAACAAGCAACTGGCGGAGGAGTTTGTGCTGCGATCCCGCGCCGGTCTGCGCGCCGCCTTCTTTCACGATTGCATTCAGGTCCTGCCGCGAAGCCAAAGCAGCGGGCGCGAGGGCAAACAGAATGCCCGACAAAATGGAAACGCCGAGCGTGAACCAAAGAACTGTCTGGTCGATGCTCAAGTCCTTTATGCGCGGGGTTTCGGGCGGCAACAGACTTCGCAGTCCCTGGACGCCCCACACGGCGACGAGCAGCCCGAAAATACCGCCAACGAGCGCGACGATGAAGCCTTCGACAAGCAGGTGGCGAGTGATGCGGGCTCGCGTTGCGCCCAGCGCCGAGCGAATGGCCAGTTCGCGGCGCCGCGCCCATCCGCGGGACAGGAACAAATTGCCGACGTTGGCGCAGGCGATCAGAAGCACAAACCCGACTGCTCCGAGGAGGATCAGCAACGGGGGCCGAGCGTCACCGACAACGTCCGATTCGAGCGAGACGACCCGGAAACTCCATCCCTTGTCAGCGTCGGGGTAGGTCTTGGCCAGACGCGCGGCAATTGCGTCGAGCTGAGCCTGCGCTTGCTGAATCGTGCGGCCAGGTTTCAGGCGGGCGATGGCGTCCGTTCCATGATTTTGGCGCGCGGCGCGCTCGTCGTTTGTGGGAGCGAGAGGCGTCCAGAACTGATCATCGGTGACGTAATCGAGATGCTGCCGAGAAGGCATCACGCCGATGATGGTGTACGGTTTCTTGTCGAGGCGGACGGTTTGCCCGATCACACGAGAGTCGCCGCCGAATTGCTCTTTCCACAGCGAGTAGCTGAGGATGATTTCGCGGTCCTGGCCGGGCTGCATTTCGGCGGGAGTGAACGAGCGGCCGTAGAGCGGCCTGATTCCCAGAGTAGAGAAAAACTCCGCCGAAATCTCAGCGCCGTCCAGGCGATGCGGGGCGCCACGGCCGGTCATCGTCTTCCCGGAGAATTTATAAGGAGCGATACCGGAGAAGACGGTGCTCTCGGTGCGGATATCGTCAATGTCGGCCAGCGAGAGCCCGAGGTGGGGAAAATCGAACAGAGAACTATGAGCCCAGAGGTCGACCAGTTGCGACGAGTGCGGAAAGGGCAGAGGCCGCAGCAGAACCGTGTTGACGACCGAAAAAATCGCAGTGTTGGCGCCAATGCCGAGCGTGAGGGTCAGCACGGCAATGCCTGTGAAACCGGGGGATTTGCGAAGCGAGCGTCCCGCGTAGCGGACATCCTGGAGAAGGGTTTCGAGCCACGTCCAGCCCCAGGTGTCGCGAGTGGTTTCGCGGAAGACAGCAGGGTTGCCGAAGACGAGGCGCGCGGCGCGGCGTGCTTCTTCGGGCTGCATGCCGGCGGCGACGTTTTCCGCGATTTGCTGGTCGAGATGAAACCGAAGCTCGTCGTCCAATCGGCCAGCGACTCGATCGCGGCGGAAAAGAGTTTGAAAGCGAAGCCACAATTGCCGCAGCCAGATCATAAGATGCTCGGTTACGTTTCCTCGACGACCAGGTTGATGGCCGCGGAAAGGCGGCCCCAGCTCGCGGCTTCCCTCTCAAGCTGTGCGCGTCCCGCGGAGGTCAACGAATAAAACTTCGCCTCGCGTCCCGTCTCCGTGTCCTTCCACCTGGCCTTGATCCAGCCTTTTTGTTCGAGGCGGTGCAAAGCCGGATAGAGCGAGCCTTGCTGAACCTGAAGGACATCGCGCGAGATTTGCTGGATGCGCTTGGCGATAGCCCAGCCGTGTTTGGGCTCGAGCGAGACGGTTTTGAGGATCAAGAGGTCGAGCGTGCCCTGGACGAGATCGCTTGGCTTTCCCATACTATGACTATCTACAACAGATGATTGCAGATCGTCAAGGCATCGTTCGCGATGCCGGGCGCCTCTGAGACCCGCCCCTGGGGCCGTGAGACTACAGTCAGCGAGTGCATCGCACGCGACCCTTTGAGGAAAATCGACGGAGAGCGGCAGACGTGGTACCCTCACGGCCATCGAAGGCCGGGCGATCCCTCGATAAAGGAGAATATAGATGCGCAAGAGTGTGTGCGTTTCGGCGTTGGCTGTGCTGTTGGTTTCGCTTTGCGCCAGCGGTGCGCGGGCGCAAGGCGGGATGGGAATGAAGCAGAAAGCGGCGACTGGAATAGCGGCCGACCTGCTGAATCAGTGGAATTACACGGGCAAACTGCTCACCGATATGGCTGCGGATTTCCCCGAGAACAAACTCGACTACAAAGCGACTCCGGCACAGCGCACGATCGCTGAACAGTTGCTGCACGCCGCGGGCGCAAATTATTTGTTTATCGACGCGGCTCTGGGGACGAAACCGCCGAAGGACGTGGAGAATCCGTCGCGAAAGACGTACCAGACGCGCGCGCAGATCGTGGAATACGTCAAAAAATCGTTCGCAGACGGCGCGGCGGCGATCAAGCGGCTGGGAAACAACGGACTGATCGAGGAAACAAAGGCTCCGTTCGGAAATGAAATGGAGACGAAGGCGGCGTTGTTTGCGGAAGCGATGGAGCACGCCAACGATCACTACGGCCAATGCGTCGTGTATTACAGGCTGAATGGACTCGTGCCGCCGGCATCGCGCGGCCAGGGACAGTAGTCGCGCCATCGCGGCTCCTCTGAGATTGCGGGCGGGTCCTGACATGGCAGGCAAGATGGGGACCCGCCATGTGCGGATGGCGATCGCGGCAGGGAGGAGTAGGACCGCACGGTGTTCCGCGCGGGAAAGCCGGAGGCCAAGGGCCGCGTCACAACTGCCTGCGCTTCCGGCGAATCATATGGAAGGGGCGACGCGAGGAGGAAAAGTGAAACGTAGAATGAGGATTTCGATCTTGACGGTTGCGGTTCTCATCGCGGCGATCGCGTGGCCGCAGTTGCGGCCGGTGACGCGAGCACAGGAAGAGGGCGTGCAGACAATCGAGATGACGGCGAAAAAATACGACTTCGATCCATCCACAGTGCACATGAAGGCGGGAACGAAACTGATCTTGAAAATTACGGCCACGGACCGCGCGCACGGCTTCGGGATTTCGACGGTCGCGGACGGCGCGCCGAAAGGAACGGCGCCGGGACTGGTGTTGTCGTCTCCGCCGGAGAAGGAATGCTACCGGCTGGAAAAAGGACAACCAGTGACGGTCGAGATCGAGGCGAAAACACCAGGAACGTATAAGTTCAAGTGCTGCGTACATTGCGGAATGGGGCACGGGCGCATGAAAGGCGAATTGGTGGTTGACGCGTCGTGAGACGGATTGACTGCTGACGTAGAGCGATCTACGCGCGGCGGGCTGCGTTGGCGGAGTCTGTGCCGATCGTCGCGAGAAATGACGCTAGTTCGGCAGGGTCGGCGACGGGCGGGTAGCAGGTGGTTTCAACGCAGACCAAGGCTTGTGGCTTTGCCGCGTCGAGATGCGGCAACGTTTCCCGAAGAGCGGACGCGAGAGAAGCCGTGGCAACGCTCACCGGCGAAATGCGGAGGACGGACTTCGCGAAGCGGTAGACTTCGTTGGCGGCGGATTCGAGCGCGACAGATTTTGGGTCGTTCGCGGCACCAAGAATAATGACCTGCAGAACGCCCCGTTTGTGCAGCAGGACTGCCAGCCCATAGGTCGCTGCGAAAATTCCGTACTGCGGCGCCCGTCCAGCAAAGGCTTCCAAAGTTTTCTCCGCCCAATCGTGATGGAAGCGCTCGCCGGTGAAAGCGTAGAGACGATCGAGAACGATTGCGGCGACCGCGTTCGCGCCGGGCGTCGGCGAATCCTGCAGGGCCTTGCGGCGAACCTCCAACCCGCCCATTGCCGCAGCATCTTTCGCGCGGTCGAAGAAGCCTCCCGCATCGGGATCGCCGAAGCGTTCGATGGCGACTCGCATGCAGCGCTCGGCGGTGTCGAAGTAGCGGCGATCGAGCGTGACTTCGTACGCGTCGAGGAGCGCGGCAGCGGCGAAAACTTGGTCGTCAAGCGAGCCGTCGAGGCGAGGGCCGCCGGCGCGATGCAGAAAGCCCTTCGATTCATCCCACGCTTCGGCCAGCAGGCGATCCAGAGTTTTCAGGCCGAAAGCGCGGCAGTCGACGCGTTTTAAAACGCGGGCCGCTTCGAGATAGGCGGAGACGAACATCGCATTCCAGGCGACATAAAGAGTGTCATCGACCCCGGGAGTTGGGTGGCGCCGGCGGCGGGCGTCGAGCAATTTACCTTTTGCGCGGGCGAGAAGCAGGCGCGCATCCGCTTCGCTGATCTTCAGCGCGCTCGCGACCATTTCCAGCGACGCCGAAATCCATAAGACGTTTTTCTCGGGATTGTGGTGCATTTCGCCGTGCGGGTGCACGTCGTAATAGATTTCGATCGCGCGCGATTCTTCGGGCGTGAGCGCGGCGCGCACCTCAGCCTGCGTCCAGGTGAAGTAATCGCCGTCGTCGTCGAGCGTCTGGTCGGCATCCTGGCTGGCGTAGAAGCCGCCGCGCTGCTGGTCGGAGAGAACTTCGTTGACCCAGGAAACGATTCCTTCCGCAACTTCGCGATAACGGGGCAGATGTAACGCTTGATAGCCGTGCAGATAGTTTTTCAGAAGCTCGGAATTGTCGTAGGACATTTTCTCGAAGTGCGGAACGCACCAGCGTTCGTCGACCGAATAGCGATGGAATCCGCCGCCGAGCTGATCGTGGAAACCGCCGGCGGCCATCCCGTCGAGCGTGCGCTTGGCGATTTCGTGAAGATTCGCGCCGGCAGGCCCGGTGCGGCGTTCCAGCAACAGATCGATCACGGAGGAGTGCGGGAATTTCGGCGCCTGGCCGAAGCCTCCGCGCGTTTCGTCGAACAGGCGCAGGGCTCCGCTGATGATCGTGTCCACGACTTCCGCGTCGAGCGCAGCACGCGCGCCGTCGAAAACTTCCGCTTTGGCGACAGCTTCTTCGAGCGCCTGTGCGGAGCCGTCGATTTCCGTGCGGCGAGACTGAAAGGCTTCGGCAACGGCGAGCAGGATGCGCTTGAAGCCGGGGCGGCCCATCATGTCTTCGGGCGGGAAGTACGTGCCGCCCCAGAAGGGCTTTCCCTCAGGCGTGAGGAAGGCCGTGAGCGGCCAGCCGCCCTGGCCGGAAATCGCGCTGATCGCGGACTGGTAGCGCGAATCGACGTCAGGGCGCTCATCGCGATCGACCTTCACCGGAATGTAATTCCGATTGATGAGCGCGGCGATTTCGGAATTTTCGTAGCTCTCGCGGTCGATGACGTGACACCAGTGGCACCAGACTGCGCCGACGTCCAGAAGAATCGGCTTCGATTCGGCGCGCGCTTTTTGAAAGGCTTCTTCGCCCCATTCGTGCCAGTCGACCGGCTGGTGCGCGGCGGAGCGCAGGTAGGGGCTCGCGGAATGTCTCAGGCGATTGGTGGATTCGTTCGGCACGGGATCGAAATTATTGAATCGGCTTGTCGTGGCCGGCGTCGCGTGGATCGATGGGTTTGCGTCCGGCAAAACCTTCGTCCTGCGCGTGATAGAAACGGATGCGATCTTCGCCCAGCTTCCAGCAGAGATAGACGTCCTGGTTGTCGATGCGCGCGGGGAAATCGAGAAGGCCGACGTCGAGATCCTTGACGATGCAACCGGTGGACTGAATGCGCTCGAGGGCATCGCGCACGGAAGATTCGAATTTCGTCCGGATGGCGCGCCACTTGGCGGCTTTTTCGTAGGGGACCTGCATGCCCCCCGAAATCTGGATGCGTTCGGCGAGCTCCGCGAGTTTCTTCTCCGGCTCGACCATCTTGCGACGCGCTTCCATGGCTTCGATGAGCACGGGCTCGAGCTGGGAGCGGAGGCGCTCCGCTTCGGTCAATGAGAAAAGCTTGGATTCGCCTTCGTCAGGCATTCGCAAACTCCGGCAAAAACGACAAAACCCGGGCAGATCCGTCACCCCGTCCGCCGAAGAGGCGGCAGGGTTCCCGCCAACCACGGCAGGCGGGACGACAACCAAACAAGACAGCAATTCTACGTAAACTAGCCGCCGATGTAGACCATGGTGCGCGAGGGCGGCACGAATCCGGGCTCGTTGATGCGGTGGCCCTTCTCCTTTTCGTGCACGATCGCCAGGATTTCGTCGGCGATTTCGCGATCGGTTGCGCCGCCGCGCAGCAGCGATTTTAGATCGTGATCGTCCTTGCTGAAAAGGCATGTGCGCAACTTACCATCGGCGGTCAGCCGGATGCGCGAGCAAAAGCCGCAAAACGGTTGAGTGACCGGTGCGATGAGGCCGATTTCGCCGCGGCCGTCTGCGAAGCGATACTTGCGCGCCGTTTCACTGCGCTCGTGGAGCACCTGCACGAGCGGCCAACGCGCCGCGATGCGCGCGTGGACTTCCGCCGCAGGAACGACCATGGCACGCGTCCAGGCACGGTCGGCGTCGAGCGGCATGAATTCGATGAAACGCATGATCAGATCGCGCTCGCGCGCAAATTCAGCAAACGCTTCCACCTCGTCGTCATTAAAGCCGCGGACCAGGACGGCGTTGACCTTCACCGGACGCAGAGACGAATTCTGCGCCGCCTCGATCCCGGCCATCACCTGATCGAAGGTTTTGGTCCGGGTAATGCGTTCGAATCGCCGGCGGTCGAGCGAATCGAGGCTGATGTTGATGCGGTCGAGACCGGCGGCAATCAGGGCGTCGCAGCGTTCGGCAAGCAGATGACCGTTGGTGGTCATCGAAAGATCGCTTACGCCGATCGCCTTCAGGCGGGCAATGAAGGTTTCGACGCCGGGACGGACGAGCGGCTCGCCGCCCGTCACGCGGACCTTGTGGATCCCCAGGCGGACCAGCAGCGCAACGAGGCGCTCGTACTCGTTCCATTCGAGCAGTTCGTCGTATGCGACGTGGTTTTCCGGATTGGCGGAGCGACAATACACGCAGCGAAAATTGCAGCGGTCAGTGACGGAGACGCGAAGATCGCTGATCGGGCGTCCGAATTTGTCGATGAGGCGCATTGCGCTGCTTTCGCTTGACCGCTTCCGTTCGATGCTTGCGGGATCCGAAAGGATCCCAGGGCCGCCCGCGAATCGATTGCCAATAAAAAACGCCCAACTCCGTTCTGGAATTGGGCGACAAGCTCCCTCTCACACACGAGAGATCGGGAACTTTCTCCTTTCCAAAACGCGACCGCCGTTTCCGGCCAGCCGCAACGGGCGCACGTCAAAATCGCCCTTCGACGGGAGGCTTGGGCGTTTCCACCCAAACCCTCAGCCCTGAACAATGGGCATCGCCCTCAGGCCATTGGTTTTCGCTCCAGCAGGCGCGGAGGGTCGGAGAAATCAGTTTCATCTTACGCTGGCGGCCGTGCGCGCGCAAAGCAAATCGGGGTCACAGGGCCGCGTCATGCTAGGATGGGCCAAGCGTCAGGGACGCATCCGGTCCGCGGAAAGGGCAGAAGCCCACCCAGTTTTCATCGATCGCGGCGAACCTTCTTTCAGCCCGACAAGCGGACAACGGGCGGTTTGACGAAAGGAGGTCGCTATGCCGACCGATGTCCCGGATGCACCGCGCCCGCTTCCTGACCGTCCCGATCTCCAGCACCTTAAAAATCAGGCCAAGGACCTGCTGAAGGCGGGCCGCGCTGAGTCGCTTGCGGCCGCGCAATTCACAATCGCGCGCCGCTATGGTTTTCCGAGCTGGCCCAAGCTTAAAGCTCACGTCGAGTCACTGGAAGAAGCCGGCCGGCTCAAGCAGGCCATCGACGCGAACGATCTCGCGCGCGTGAAGGCGCTCATGACGCGGAATCCAGCGCTTCACCGTGCGCCGCTGGGCTACGGGAAGAATGGGCCGCTGACATGGGTCGCGGAGTGCCGCGTGCCGTGGGCGCCACCCAGTCCGGAGCGGCTGGCGATGGCGGAGTGGATGATCGACCACGGCTCAGACGTGCACCAGGGCGGTGACGGCCCATTGATGCGAGCGGCGCTGCGTGGCGATCGCATTCCAATGATGGAACTGCTGGTTTCGCGCGGAGCCGACGTTAACGCGCTCTGGAACGGCTATTTTCCGATCATCTTCGCGCCTTGCGAGACGCTGCAACCGAAGGCGTTGAAATGGCTGCTCGACCACGGTGCGAATCCGAATTGCGCGGGTGCCAGTCACAAGTACCCGGGTACGGCGCTCGACTACGTGATTGGCACGTACTCGCGGTCGCCGGAATTGGCGGCTTGCATCGACATCCTCGTCGAGGCGAGCTGCGCGACGAAATACGACGTGCCGCCGGTGCTGGATTTGCTTCGCGGGCGGATTGAGCACCTGGCGGAACATCTCGTTGCTGATCCGGGGCTGATGAGCAGGCGTTTCGCGGAATTGGATTTCGGCAGCACGGGCGGGCGATCTCTCACGCTTCGGGGCGCGACTCTGCTGCACGTTGCGGCGGAGTATGGGAACGTCGAAGCCGCAAAGCTGTTGCTGGACCGCGGAGCAGACGTCAACGCGCGGGCCGATGTGGATCAATCCGGCGTCGGCGGCCAGACACCGATCTTTCACGCGGCCACGCAGTTCTACGATTGGGGATTGCCGGTGGCGCGAGCGTTGATCGAACGCGGTGCGGACCTCTCCATTCGCGCGAAACTGCCGGGCCACTACGAGCGGCCGAGCGAGGTGGTGGAATGCACTCCGCTGGGCTATGCGCTGCTGTTTCCCAGCGCGGACGGAAAAAGCGAAGGGAGCACGATCAGGCTTTTGCGGGAGCATGGCGCGCCGGAATAGGGGGGGTGGGGTTCGCTTCGAGGTAGTCCCGGTCATTGGCCGGCCGTCGCGGCGCTTGTAATAGTGTGGATTCGGTGCGAAGCGTGCTGGAAGCTCAGCGACTAAGCCCCGTCGCAACGCCTGGGTACCTAGAAAAGCGATGCCCGAGTACAGCAAGGCGTTCGAGGCCATGACGATGACGTACGCGGAGAAGTAGATCCAGGAAGAAGATGTACGGACAACCAGAACCGAGAGCGCGATGCACGGGGGACAGCTGATCCAAACTACCGGGGAGCTACGATGGGCACCGACCGAGAGAAGCGCTTCCCATACTCCGAACACCCCGGCGACGGCGCAGATCGCACTTTGCCACCATTCCACGACACCGCTGATCTTACCACCGGTCGCTGTGTTAGAGTTGCGGGCCGATGCGGATCTTCATTCTTGGCGCGGGCGGGACGGGCTCGCTGCTCGCGCATTTGCTTGCGCGGCAGGGCCACACGGTGTGGTGCGGCGACCGGGATATCGAACGCGCGCAGCGGTTCCTGGGAAAGAAAAGCGGGATTCGCGTCGTGGAAGCGAATGCGCGAAACGTTTGGTCAGTTGTGCGGGCGGGACGCGGCGCGAACCTTGTGGTCAACGCGTCGCCTGCCGTATTCAACCAAATCGTGCTCCGCGCGGCGCTCCGGCTTCGCGCGCACTACCTCGATCTGAACGCGCATCTGACGCGCAACATCTTCAAGCCGGAGCAGTACCGATTCCACAAGCGATTCGTGGCGAAGAATCGAGCGGCGCTGATTTGCACGGGCGTCGCCCCGGGGCTGACGAACTTGCTCGCGAAACGCGCAGCCGAGATGCTGGATTCCGTGGAGTCCATCCAAATCCGGCTGTTCGAAAGCACGGAGAGCAAGGACCCGGTTTCTACCTGGTCGGCCGACGGCGCATACGACGAAGCTATCTCTAGCCCGCGAGTCTATCGCGATGGGCGGTTCAAGCTGGCGAAGCGTTTCGCAGAACGCGAGAAATTCCGGTTTCCGCAGCCGATCGGCGAAACACCCGTCTATTTGGCGGCGCAGGACGAGGTTTGCATGCTGCCGTACGTGATTCGGGCGCGTGACGTCGACGCAAAGATCGGCGGGAACGACTTCGAGCGGCTATACCGCTGGTACCGGCAGGGGCGGCTCAACCGCTCGGCCGGACTCGTGCGCAAGCGGTTTCCGAAAACGCCGACGCCGAGGCAAGTGGCCAAGCTGATCCGCCAGGGCGTGCTCGAGAATGCGCGGTTCGCCGCGGCGGTTCTGGTGCGAGGGTCGAAAGACGAGCAGCCGCTGCTGCTGCGATGGGACGCAACTTTCCCGACGCTATACCAGATTCGCCGGCGCGGGCTGATCTCGACGCCGATTTCGTACGCCACAGCGCACATCGCAGCCATTTTCATCAAATACTTTCCGCGCGATTCCGCCGGCGTGATCGGCCCGTCGGAGTTGGCGGCGGAAACGCGCCGCGCGATCGTGAACGACGTCCGCTCCCGGGATTTCCGCATCGCGATGAAGACCACGAAGCTGAAGAAGCCCCCGGAAGAAGAGGAGTTTTAGGGCCGGCGCCCGGAGCGTGTAGCGGCGCTCGCGTCTTGCTATCATTCCCCCCAATGTTTCGACGCAAGAACATCGATGAGACGCGCGAAATCACGGACAAATGGTTTCGCGAGAGCATTTTCTTCGAGCCGTACAAGCGCGCGGCCTTCCAGGGCGAATACCTGTGGTGGAAGCTGCGCGGCTCGCCGGGTCCGAAGGTGCCGCACATTGTTAAACAGCGAGCGCTGGCGGAACTCGCGGAGCGGTTTGGGCTGCAGGTGATGGTCGAAACGGGAACGAACCTGGGCAACATGATCAGTGCCCAGAAGGACCGGTTCCGCGAGATCTATTCCATCGAACTGGACAAATGGCTGGCCGCGCGCGCGAAGCGCAAATTCGCGGAACGCCCGAACATCCATCTCTACCAGGGCCACAGCGGCGAGGTGTTGCCGACCATCGTCGCTCAGATCAGGGAGCCGGCGCTCTTTTGGATCGACGCGCACTGGGGCGACATCGACGCGCCGGTGAAAAAGGAACTCGAATGCATTTACCGGCATCCCGTGCGCGAGCACGTTCTGCTGATCGACGATGCGCGCTACTTCGACGGACATGGCGACTACTATTCGATCGAGGAACTGCGCGAACACGCGGCGCGGGAGTATCCGGGCAGCGTCGTCGAAGTGAAGGACGACATCATCCGGATTTACAAGCCGAAGTAGGGGCGCCGAATCGTTTACGTGCGGACAGCTTTCGCCACAGACGTCACTGAGAAAGGCCGGAAAGATCGGAGGCGGCGATGACCGGGAAAGTCGACCTCTACAACACGGCGTATGGCAACTATTCGGCGGATGTTTACCGTGAAATCCGTCTCGAAACGTACGGGCAGGATTTTGGGCAAACGAGCTGGGTAACAACCGAGGAATCGAATGAAATACCCCGCGCGCTGGGTGTTCGGTCGGGGGCGAACGTGCTCGAAATCGGCTGCGGTTCAGGGCACTACACGCTGCACGTTGCGGAGACCACCGGCTGCCGGATCGTCGCGGTTGATATCAACGAGGCCGGCGTACGCAACGCCAATCGTCTCGCGGAGGCGCGAAGCATGGGCTCGCGCGTGCGCTTCCAGCCGTGCGACGTTTCTAAGACGCTTCCCTTCCAGGATGCCGGGTTCGACGCGGCCTTCGCGAACGACGTTCTCTGCCATGTCCCCGAGCGGCTGGCTCTCCTGCAGGAGCTGACGCGGGTTCTCAGGCCCGGCGGGAAGTTACTTTTCAGCGATGCGCTGGTAATCGGCGGGATGATTACGCACCAGGAGCTCTCCACGCGGAGTTCGATCGGCCTTTACGTCTTCAGTCCACCCGGCGAGAACGAGCGATTGATCGAGCAGTCGGGGTTTCGATTGCTCGGTGCGAGCGATACAACGGCGAATGCGGCCACCATTGCGAAGCGCTGGCGGGACGCCCGCGAACGACGAAAGGGCGAGTTAGTCGCTGTGGAAGGCGAGGCGACGTTCTGCGGAGTGCAGGAATTCCTCTCGTGCGTGCATACGCTCACGAGCGAGCGCCGGTTGTTGCGCTACCTCTACCTGGCCGAAAAGCCGTAGAGAGCTCCGGCACCGGACACGACGCCCCGTTTCACGGCTTGACGGTGTAATACTGCTGAAACGGGCCGCTCTGCGGGTAAAAGGCCCGCGAGCGATAGAGTTCGGCGATCTGCCGAATGTGGCCGAGGTCGTGAAAGGCCCACTCGTTCAGGATCTGGCCGATGGTGAAGGGACCGATCTTCGAGTGCTGGCCTTTGCGTCCGAGAACTGCGGGCGAGACGTAGCGCAGGAACGAGAGGCTGCGGTCGCGCTCGTGGCAGAATTTCTTGAGATTTTCGCGTCCTAACCCGGCGTAATTGCCGGCCGCATAGGCGGCATTCTGGTCGTAGCTTTCGATGGGAGGATTGTTCTTTTCGATCATTGCGCGAATGCGCTCGCGGAAGCCGACGACTTCAACGTCGGCGAGATGAGCCAGCACTTCGCTGATGGACCAGCGGTCCATGGCGGGTTTCCAGCCCATGTCCTGGTCCGTGGCAGCCAGCACGATCTTCTCAATGATGATGGGAGTTTGCTCAAGAACAGCAATTCCCGGAATCGCGCCGGGACTCGGGGCAGCAGCCATACGGCCTCCTCGAACACGTCGATCGCTCGCAAACGCTCGCGCTCATATACAGTAAACCAGAAGCCAGGGTTAGAAAAGTCGGCTGGGATCAAAGCCACAGTTCTGCGGCGGGCAGCTCTGAATCCCACCGCGAGATAACCGAGCCAGCTTGTGCGGGCGCGTGAAGGCGTGCTAAACCCAAAATGGGAGAGTTGAACATGCCGCAGGTGCTGGCCCTGGTTGACGATCTGTTCTTTCAGGCGAAGATCACGGAGACGGCAAAGCACGCAGGCGTCGTCGTACGCGTCTGCGCCACGCCGGAGGCTCTCATGGCCGCAATAGCGGAGGAGAAGCCGAATCTGATTGTGCTGGACTTGAACGCCCGGAGCCGCCCGGTCGAGGCGCTGGCGCGGATCCAATCCGACGCGGATGGCATATTGGTGATTGCTTTTCTTTCGCACGTGCAAACGGAGTTGGCGCAGCAGGCTCGTGCCGCGGGCTGCCGCACCGTGATGGCGCGTTCGCAATTCACGCGCGACCTGGCAACCATCCTGGCGCGGGCGAAATCCGACCTTACATGAAACGTTGGCTTCGATTCGCGTGCGTGGGCGGAATTGCGCTGGCGCTTTGCGCCCTGTCTTGCTGGCCGGGAGCCCACGCGCAGGAAAACCCCGAAGGCATTCCCTCCGGGCCGGCGGCAGCTCTCTCCGACGCGCTGACGGCCGCCTGTGTTGGCAATCAGGCACGGTTTGCGAGCCATTTGACCCGGGAAAACGCAGCCGCATTCCAGTCTTTAACCGCCGAGCAGCAAGCGGACGTAATCAAGAGGTTTTCTCTCGCGGATCAACCGGGCAAACCGCTGCTCTCCTCCGACGCGCAGAATCACACGGTGTTGCGATGCGGAACACCCAGCACGACCGTGGAATTTCGCTTTGGCACCGCGCGCGTGCAAGACAATCTGGCGTTCATCCCCGTGAGGGTGGTTGACGCTCAGGAAACGCAGTTCGGGCTGGTGCGCGAAAATGGCCAGTGGCGAATTCTGTCTGTCGGCCTGCTGCTGGTTGACATTCCGCAACTGGAGAAGCAGTGGGCCCGGGAGCAGTTTGCAACCAGGGAAGACGCGGTGATTACCGCGTTGCAGGGATTGAAGCTGGCGATCGAGCGCTACAAACGCGCGTTCGGAAAACTGCCCGACAAGCTGGCAGAGCTGGGGCCGGCGCCGCCGGGGGGAATCTCTCCCGAGCAGGCCTCGCTGGTCGGCAAAGATCTCGCTGCCGGCGAAGTCGGTGGATACCGTTTCCGCTATCAGGTTGTCGCCACGGCCGATCCGCAAAATCAGACGTTCGAGCTGACGGCGACCCCCGATGACTACGGCAAGACCGGGCTGCGGTCATTCTTTATGGATGGCGCGGGAAGAATTCACGCCGCCGACAAGCAGGGCGTCGCGGCGACAAGCGACGATCCCGAACTGGAAGCGGAAAAGACGGACTGATATTCGCCTGGCGCCCCGGTCGTGGCGGATCACGCGGCCTGAAAGCCAAGAGAACGGGCGCCAACTCGCCTGTACCACGACCGAACGGTATGGTATCCTGGCGCCTCTTGAATTAGGCACTCACGCCGAGAAGATACGAACCAGCTCTGAAACTCTCGCACCACGGACTTCTGGAAGTGTCTGCTTCAGGTTCTTGCGACGAGTACAAAGCATCGGTGAGAGCCAGGACGGAGCGCAACGATGTCGACTCCAGCTGTGACCCCGAAAGCTGCTGAGCTGCGCCTCGCACATTCGCCCGACAGCGACGACGCCTTCATGTTCTACGCGCTCGCGACCGGCAAGGTACGCCTGCCCGGCGTAAAGTTCACCCACATTCTGTCCGACATCGAGACGCTGAATCAGGCCGCGCGTGACGAAACCTACGACATCACCGCGATCAGCTTTTATGGATATGCGTTCGTCGCCGACAAGTACGTCCTCCTCGATTGCGGCGCGAGCTTCGGCGAAGGATACGGGCCGATTGTGGTGTCGTCGCGGCCGATCAAGAAGAACGACCTCGCCGGTCGCAAAATTGCGATACCCGGAACGCTGACGACCTCCTATCTGGCACTGAAGCTATTCGAGCCGAACGTCGAAATCGTGACGATGCCGTTCGACAAGATTCTGGATGCGGTGCAGGCCAAGGAAGTCGAAGCGGGGCTGCTGATCCACGAAGGGCAATTGCTCTTTTCGCAGATTGGCTTGCACCGCGTGGTGGACCTCGGCCAGTGGTGGCAGGAAACGACCAAGCTTCCTCTTCCGCTCGGGGCAAATGCGATACGGCGCAGCCTGGGGCCTGAAATGGGATTGCAGGTCGCGCGGGTGATTCGCGATAGCGTCAGCTACGCGCTCGAACATCGCGAGCCGGCGCTGAATTACGCGCTGCAGTTCGCACGGGACATGGACCCGTCGCTTGCAGACAAGTTCATCGGCATGTACGTGAACCGCTGGACGCTCGACTATGGCGAGGAGGGGCGACGCGCGGTGCGGGAGTTGCTGGCGCGCGGCGCGGACGCAGGGCTGGTGCCCTCGTCGTTCAAAGTTGAATTTCTTTCCGAGGCGGCTTAGAATTGAGTTGTAGCAAACAGGGTGCGTGAAGGGCCTTCACAACATCACCTCTAGATTTTCCCGGTTCTCAGACTTCGCACGAGGCATCCAATCCCCTTAGCAGACGCGGAATTGTTCGCGTGTGCTCCCATTCCAAACCTTTCGAGAGGTTATACTTAAGCCGATGAGAGACCTCGTCCAACAAGGCCTTGCTCTGCGCGAATTGCTGCGCCAGCGCATCCTTGTGCTCGATGGGGCCATGGGAACCATGCTGCAGCAGCAGAACCTGACTGCGGCGGACTTCGGCGGCCCGAAGCTCGAAGGCTGCAACGAAAATCTCGTGCTGACGCGGCCGGATGTGGTGCTGGCAATTCATCGCAAGTACCTCGAAGCAGGCTCGGACATCATCGAGACGGATTCGTTTCAGAGCAGCCCGATTGTCCTCGCGGAATACGGATTGGAGTCGAAGGCGCGAGAGATCAGCAGGCGTGCGGCGGAACTCGCGCGGCAAGCGGCCGATGAATTCTCTACGGCGCCCAAGCCTCGATTCGTGGCCGGTTCGATGGGCCCGACGACGAAAGCACTCAGCGTTTCGGGCGGAGCGACGTTCGATCAGCTTCGTCAAAGCTTTCACGAGCAGGGGCGCGGGCTGGTGGAAGGCGGCGTGGACGCGCTGTTGCTCGAAACATGCTTCGATACCCTGAACATTAAAGCGGGGGTCCTGGCGGTCCTGGATTTGAGCCGCGAGATTGGCCAGCCGATTCCGTTCATGATTTCGGGGACCATCGAGCCCATGGGCACAATGCTCGCTGGGCAAAGCGTCGAGGCGTTGTGGTCGTCGCTGGACCACCTTGATCTGATTTCGATCGGGCTGAATTGCGCGACGGGCCCGGAGTTCATGACGGACCACGTCCGCACGCTGCAATCGCTGACCACTCGGTTCGTTTCGTGCTACCCGAACGCCGGCCTGCCGAATGAAGAGGGCAAGTATGGAGAAACGCCGACTTCTCTCGCCGAGCAGCTCGAACGGTTCATCAATCGCGGGTGGCTGAACATCGTCGGCGGATGCTGCGGCACGACGGAGAAGCACATTCGCGCGATCGCGCAGATGACCGAAGGGAAAGCGCCGCGACGGCCGCCGGAGAACGCGCATCGCGCGGTTTACTCCGGCGTTGAGATCATCGAGGCCGAAGAAAGCACGCGGCCGTTGATCGTCGGCGAGCGCACGAACGTAATCGGCTCGCGGCAATTCAAGGCCCTGGTCGCGGCGGAACAATGGGACGAGGCGACGGAGATCGCGCGGCGGCAGGTGAAGAGCGGCGCGCATATCGTCGATGTGTGCCTGCAGAGCACCGACCGCGAAGAGATCAACGATATTCCGCCGTTTTACGGCCAGCTCATCAAGAAAATCAAAGTGCCGATCATGATCGATACCACGGACGCGCGCGCCATCGAGCTGTCGCTTACCTATTGCCAGGGCAAGAGCATCATCAACTCCATCAACCTCGAAGACGGCGAAGAGAAATTCGAGCGCGTGTGCCCGCTGGCAAGATCCTACGGCGCTGCGTTGATTGTCGGCTGCATCGACGAGGATCCGGTGCAGGCGCAAGCGTTCCGGCGCGAGCGAAAGCTCGAAATCGCGCAGCGGTCGTACAAGCTGCTCGCCGAAAACTACGGAATTCCCCCGGAAAACATCATTTTCGATCCGCTGGTCTTCCCGTGCGCTACGGGCGACGAGAACTATATCGGCGGCGCGGTGGAAACGATCGAAGGGATTCGGCTGATCAAGCAGCAGATGCCGTATGTGCGGACCGTGCTGGGAATCTCGAACGTATCGTTCGGTCTGCCCCCCGGAGCGCGCGAGGTGGTGAACTCGGTTTTTCTATATTACTGCACGAAGGCGGGACTCGATCTTGCCATCGTCAACGCGGAACGCATCGAGCGCTTCCCTTCCATTCCCGAGCACGAACGAACGCTGGCGGAGAATCTGCTGTTCAACCGCGTGCCGGCCGAAATACCCGCCGATCATCCGCAAGGGAGCGTGCTTCGCGGCGCGCCGGCGGACTGGCGCGAACAATCGCGCGAACAGAAAGCCGCGATCAATCAGTTTCACATCGCCGCCGTCTCCGATCATTTCCGGGCGGCGGGAGCACGGAAAAAAGCGCGTGCCGAGGATTTGCCCCTCGATCAGCGGCTCGCGAATTACATCCTGGAAGGCTCGAAAGACGGTTTGATCGATGATTTGAATCGCAAGCTCGCCGAGCCTGCCGCGCCGCTCGACATCATCAACGGCCCGCTGATGGCGGGGATGGCGGAAGTGGGGCGGCTCTTCAACGCGAATGAATTGATCGTCGCTGAAGTGCTGCAGTCGGCCGAAGCGATGAAGGCCGCCGTTGGCCACCTCGAAACATTCATGGAAAAGGCGGACGTTACGAAGCGCGCGAAGGTGGTTCTCGCGACGGTGAAGGGCGACGTCCACGACATTGGGAAGAATCTCGTCGAGATCATTCTGAAGAACAATGGCTACGACGTGATCAATTTGGGGATCAAGGTGCCCCCCGAAGAATTGATCCGCGCGCACCGCCAGCACAAGCCGGATGCGATCGGTCTTTCCGGCCTGCTGGTGAAAAGCGCGCAGCAGATGGTGGCCACGGCGGCGGACTTGCGCGAAGCCGGAATAGAGGTGCCGCTGCTGGTGGGAGGCGCGGCGCTGTCTGAGAAATTTACGAAGGGCAAAATTGCGCCGCAATACGGCACGGCCGTCTGCTACGCGAAGGACGCGATGACCGGGCTGCGCCTAATGAACGAATTGAGCGATCCGGCGCGACGCGGCGACGTCCTGCGGCAAAACACCTATACGGGCGCAGCGGTTGCCGAAGAGGCTGCTCCACGGAACGGAGAGCCGGCGGGCGAAGAGCGCTCACCACGCATTCGCGTGGATTTGCCGATACTGCCCGTGGCGTATCTCGACCGCAAGAAGCGCGCCGTGCCCGACTTGAATGAAGTGTGGGATTACGTGAATCCGTACATGGTCTTCGGGCGGCATCTTGGCTTCCGCGGAAATTTCGAGAAGGCGCTGGCGGAACGCGATGCGCGCGCACTGGAGCTGAACGACAAGATGCAGGAAGTGAAGCAAGAAGCGGCGAAATTCATGAAGGTTTCGGCCGTGTGGCAATTCTTCGAAGCGGAGCGCCAGGGAAATTCCATCGCGTTGTTCGCGCCCGGCGGACGGGCGGCGGTCCACACGTTCCATTTCCCGCGCCAGCGCGTGGGAGACAAGCTTTGCCTCAGCGACTACATCCTCCCCGCGCGAAATGGCGAACGCGATCATTTGGCGCTCTTCGTGGTGTCGGCGGGAGCCGGGATTCGCGAGCGAGCGGAATCGGAGAAAGCGGCTGGAAACTATCTTTTTTCCCACGCGCTGCAGGCCCTGGCGCTCGAAACGGCGGAAGCGTGCGCCGAATGGCTGCATCGGCGCATTCGCGAGGATTGGGGCTTCCCCGACTCGCCCGCGATGACGATGGCGGAGCGTTTCACCTCGCGCTATCGCGGGAAACGGTACAGCTTCGGCTATCCCGCCTGCCCGAATCTCGAGGATCAGGCCGGAATCTGGACTCTGCTTCATCCGGAAGAAATCGGCGTTCACTTGACCGAAGGCATGATGATGGACCCGGAGGCAAGCGTCAGCGCGCTCGTGTTTCAGCATCCCGACTGCACCTATTTTTCAGTCGGCGAATCGCAAGTGTGAAACGAAGGAGGAGAATACACTGCGAAAACGCGTTCGAATGATTACCACAAATGCGTCGCGCTCGCAGAGCGTTTCTTGACATCCGAAGTCCCCGCTCTATAATGCACTTTGAAGTCGTAACTCCGGGAACGAACCATGTTTCTAGACGTCAACGATCTCGCGGTCCGCAAGACTCGCATCCGAAAGAGCTATTCCCCCGGCACTCTCGAT
Organism: Candidatus Acidiferrales bacterium; assembly: GCA_035307985.1. GTDB lineage: Bacteria > Acidobacteriota > Terriglobia > Acidiferrales > UBA7541 > Palsa-295. Next base: position 14,457 of record DATGHM010000225.1, on the reverse strand, counting down.
TTTCACTCCGGTGAATTTCGCCAGCTCGAGCCGCTGGAAGTGCGGGCGACGGCGGAGCTGATAGACGGCCAAATTCGCATCTGGGGCAACCTGCACACGCGAGTGGAGCTGGTGTGCGCGCGCTGCCTCGACACCGTCGTCGAGGAGATCAGCCGCGATTTCGACCTGCTGTACCGCCCGATGGCCTCGATCACGGCGGACGAGGAGGTCCATCTGAATCTTGAGGATACGGAGATCGGCTTCTTCGAGGGCGACGGGCTGTTTCTCGCCGATATCCTGGCCGAGCAGGTGAATCTCGCTCTTCCCATGAAGGTAATTTGCCGAAGTGATTGCCGCGGGCTGTGCCCTCATTGCGGCGCCAACCTGAACAACGAGGAGTGCCGCTGCGAAAAGCAGAGTGGCGATCCGAGGCTGGCCCCCCTCGCGCGTCTCAAGCAGGACTGGTTCAAGAAGCAATAAGACGATACACTATTTGCCGTTATCCGCGTGCCGCACTCGCGGCGTGCCAAGAGGAGCTACAATGCCCAATCCAAAACGCCGACACTCGAAGCGCCGCACAAGCAACCGCCGGGCGCACGATCACCTCAGCGTGATGTCGCGCGCCGAATGTCCGAATTGCCATGAGGTAAAGCTGCCCCACCGCGCGTGTCCCCACTGCGGCTACTATAACGGCCGTGAAGTGATTGACACTTCGGCCAAGACGGCCTAAGTTTTCCCTCGTCCCGCCTTTCCGCAACGGAGTTTTAAGCGGAGCTTAGATGACCACCATCGCCCTGGATGCTATGGGAGGCGACCATGCGCCACGCGCCGAAGTGGAGGGCGCAATCCTGGCCGCGCGCGAATTCGACGTGCGCGTTCTGCTGGTGGGTGTGGAAACGACGGTTAAGCACGAACTGAGCAGGCATCGCTATCGTGGGGAATCGATCGAGGTAGTGAACGCGACGGAAGTGATCACGATGCGGGATTCGCCGTCGCAGGCGTTCCGGCGCAAGAAGGACAGTTCGCTGCACGTCGCGGCGCATCTGGTGCGTGACGGCAAGGCCGAAGCGCTGGTCAGCACGGGAAATACGGGCGCGGCCATGACCGTGGCGCGTTTCGTTCTGGGCACGCTTCCCTCCGTCGATCGCCCGGCCCTCGCGGCGGCGTTTCCGAACATGAAGGAAAAAGTCTCCGTGATCCTCGACGTGGGCGCCAATGTCGATTCGAAAGCGGCGCAGATCGAGCAATTCGCCGTGATGGGCGAAATCTATTACCGGACGATCTTCGGCGTGCGGAAGCCACGCGTGGCGCTGCTCTCGATCGGCGAAGAGGAAATGAAGGGCAACGAGCTCACGCGCGAGGCGTTCAACCGGCTGAAGCAGCATTCATCGTTGAATTTCGTGGGGAACGTTGAGGGCCGCGACGTGTTTCGCGGAAACGTGGACGTGATCGTTTGCGACGGCTTCATCGGAAACGTCGCGCTGAAGATCAGCGAGGGCGTGGCGGAACACATCGGCGGGATGCTGAAGAAAGCGATCAAGAGCAGCCTGGCGTCGCAAATCGGCTACGCGCTTTCGAAGCGCGCGTTCAACGAATTCCGCAAACGCACCGACTATTCCGAGTACGGCGGCGCGCCGCTGCTGGGAGTCCGCGGAATCACGATCATTGGGCACGGGCGTTCGAATCCCAACGCGGTGAAGAACGCGATCCGTGTCGCCGCGGAACTGTGCCGCTCGCGAGTGAACGAAAAAATCGAACAGGAGCTTTCCGCCGCCACGGCTCTTGCGGCGCGAAGCTGATCCGCCGAATGTTCGGGTCGAAAGCGCAACGCAAATGAGCAAGCTCGCCTATCTTTTTCCTGGCCAGGCCTCCCAATACGCGGGAATGGGACGCGATTTGTCCGAGAATTTCCCGGAATCGCGTGCCGTGTTCGAAGAAGCGGATGCGGCGCTGGGCTTTGCCGTTTCGAAATTGTGTTTCGAGGGGTCGGAAGAAGACCTCAAGCAAACGGAGAATACGCAGCCGGCCATCTTCACCGTTTCCATCGCTGCCCTTCGGGCCATCGAGAAGCGCGGCATCGCGCCGGATTTCGTAGCGGGGCACAGCCTGGGCGAATATTCCGGGCTCGTTGCGGCGGGCGCGCTCGACTTCGCGACAGGCGTGAAGCTGCTGCGCAAGCGCGGCGAGTTCATGCAGGAAGCGGTCCCGAAGGGCGAGGGCGCGATGGCCGCGATCATGGGCCTCTCGCCCTCGGACGTCGCCGAAATCTGCAGGAAAGCGGCGGACCACGACGTCGTCTCGCCCGCCAACCTGAATTCGCCCGAGCAGATCGTCATTTCGGGCAACGCCGCGGCCGTGAAACGCGCCGTCGAAATTGCGTCGCAGTCGGGCGCGAAGCGGGCGGTCATGTTGTCCGTTTCCGCGCCATTCCACTGCGCGCTGATGGAGCCCGCCCAGAAAAAACTCGAGCCGGAATTGCGTTCCGCTGCGTTCGGCGCGCTGCGCATTCCGCTGGTCACCAACGTGGACGCCGAAGCGATCGCTTCGGGCGAGGAGGCGCGCGACGCGTTGATCCGGCAAGTCACCATGCCCGTGCGCTGGCTCGATTCGGTTCGCGAACTGATCGAGGAAGGCGTGCGCATTTTCGTCGAGGTTGGCCCCGGCAAAGTCCTCTGCGGGCTGCTGCGTCAGATCGACCGCTCGGTCCGCTGCTTCAACGTGGAGGACGCTGCGAGCCTGAACTCCACTCTCGACAAGATTACGCAAGCGCGCGCTGAAACCACAGAGAGTTAATGTGGTCTTAGCGCAGGTTTCGTGTCCGGGCACTTCAGTCGTACCGTAAGAAAGTAAGGAAAGTTGTTGGACGCCACGACCAACGGGTTTCGCGTTCGCCGTGGCGTCGGATCCGCGTCCAAACTCGAGTCCCTGAATGTTCTCGCTCAAAGATAAAGCCGCTCTCGTAACCGGCGCGTCGCAGGGCATCGGACGTGCTACCGCGCAGGCTCTTGCCGAGGCAGGCGCGAAGGTTGCCCTCGCAGCGCGCAACGAGCAGCAACTAGGCAAGCTCGCGGAAGAGATCACTTCGGCGGGCGGTGAAGCGCTGGTGGTGCCCATGGACGTCGGCGACGCCGCCCAGGTCAAGAGCGGTTTTCAGCGCGTCCTTGAGAAATTCGGCCGCGTCGACATTCTGGTCAACAACGCCGCCGTCACCCGCGACACGCTCGCGTTGCGCATGAAGCTCGAAGACTGGGAAGCGGTCCTGCGCACGAATTTGACTGGCGCGCATCTCTGCACGCAGCAAGCCCTGGGCGCGATGCTCCGGCAGCGCTCGGGGCGCATCGTCAACGTGACTTCCGTCGTCGCGCAAACGGGAAACGCCGGCCAGGCGAACTATGTCGCCTCTAAAGCCGGCCTGATCGGGCTGACGCGCGCGATTGCCGTCGAAGTCGCCTCACGCAATATCACCGTCAACGCCGTCGCGCCGGGGTTCATCACGACTCCCATGACCGATCCGCTGCCCGACGCGCTGAAGGAAAAGATGAAGTCGCTGATTCCGCTCGGACGTTTCGGCGCCGATCGTGATGTCGCCGCGGCGATCGTGTTTCTGGCTAGCGAGGAAGCCGGCTACATCACCGGCCAGGTCCTCGGAATCAACGGCGGCTTGCACATGGGCTAGGGCATGAGCAGAAGAATGACTTTCAGCGGGCGATCGGAATGGGAACTCGTTCGGCGGACCCTGTCCGAAAAAACCGATTTGACTCAAAGAATGTTGGTGGCATTAGGCGAGCTTGAAGGGGACTCACTCGATTTTGTGGAGATCGTTATGAGCCTGGAAGAGAAATACAAGATAAAGATTCCGTTGCCAAATTAATAGCGACGGCGACGGCCATGTCGATCGAATCCTACGACCAACTCATCGCTTTAAAGCACGTCGGCCGCATCTGCCATCTCGCGCTGGCCGCCATGGCCCGCTTCGTCCGGCCCGGCGTGACCACGCTGCAAATCGCCGACGTTGGCGCAAAAGTGATGCGTGACAACGGCGCCCGCTCCGCTCCCGCGATGGTCTACGGCTTCCCCGGCGAAATTTGCATCAGCGTGAACGACGAAGCCGTCCACGGAATTCCCAGTTCGCGTGAAATCCAGCCAGGCGATCTGGTAAAACTCGACGTGACCTTCGAGAAGAACGGCTACATGGGCGACGCCGCAATCACTGTTCCGGTCGAACCCGCAACCGAAGAAGCGCGTCGTCTGGCGCGCTGCGCCGAGCGCGCGTTTCAAGAGGCCATGCGCGTGGCAAAGCCACAAACGCGAGTGAACGAGATCGGCCGCGCCGTCGAGCGCGAAGTCCGCCGCAGCGGCTTCTCCGTGATCCGTGCGCTCTGCGGCCACGGCATTGGCCGCACAATTCACGAGCCGCCCAGCGTTCCGAACTATGCTGACCTCACCGTGCGCGAGAGGCTCACTTCCGGCCTGGTGATCACGGTCGAGCCGATCATCGCGATGGGCTCCGGAAGATGCGCCACGGCTGAAGACGGCTGGACCGAACGCACCGTCGACGGCAGCCTCGCCGCCCATTTCGAGCACACCATCGTCATCACCGAGAAGGCGCCGATCCTCCTAACCGCGGCATGAGAGAATGATGACGAAAACTGTCCTTGTTGCCGCCAAAAAGTTGACCCGGCCATACGCGCCGAATACAATGAGCGGGGTCTGACAGGCTGCCGCATTTCGGGGTATATTCTCAGAGTCGGAACTGAAGGAACGGATTGTGTTTACGGGGGCGCCCTGCCGTTGAGCCCGCTGTCGGGGCGGGCCGCTGATCGTAGCATCGGCGTGGGTTCAAGATCGACAAGACCGGAGGAACTACCAGAATGGCCAGCGTCGAAGAACGCGTGAAGCAAATCATCGTCGAGCAACTCGGTGTGGATGAAGGCGAAGTGACTCCAACGGCCTCGTTCGTGGACGATTTGGGCGCCGACTCGCTCGACACGGTCGAGCTGGTAATGGCCTTCGAGGAAGCGTTTGGCATCGAAATACCGGATGAGGACGCCGAAAAAATCGCCACGGTCAAGGACGCCACCGATTACATCGAGAAGCATTCCAAGAAATAGTCCGGCGGCTTGACCTCCGCGGCACGATTGTGCGCAGCGGCGGGCCGCCTCATCCCCAATCAGGAGACCTTTCTTTGAACCGCCGAGTTGTCGTGACGGGCGTTGGGCTGGTCTGCGGGTGCGGCATCGGCACCGATGAAGTCTGGCGCAACCTCCTTGCCGGTAAGAGCGGCATCGGCCCCATCACCGGCTTCGACGCCGCTGCCTTCGACTGCCGCATTGCCGGCGAAGTCCGCAATTTCGATCCCCTGAATTGGGTCGAGAAAAAAGAATTGAAAAAGATGGGCCGGTTCATTCAACTGGCCCTGGCCGCTTCCGATTTTGCGATGCGCATGTCCGGGCTCGAAATCACGCCCGAACGGGCGCCCGCTGCAGGCGTCTACATCGGCTCCGGCATCGGCGGATTCGACGTGATCGAGCGCGAGCATTCCAAGTATCTGCAGGGCGGGCCCGGAAAGATTTCTCCCTTTTTCATTCCTGCATCCATCGTGAACCTTGCGTCGGGACACGTTTCGATCCGCTACGGCGCGAAGGGGCCAAATTCTGCGACGGCCACCGCGTGCTCGGCTTCCGCTCATTCCGTCGGCGATTCCTACAAGATCATTCAACGCGGCGATGCGGAAGTGATGATCGCGGGCGGCGCAGAAGCCGCAATCACTCCGATGGGCGTGGGCGGTTTCGCCGCGATGCGCGCGCTTTCCACGCGCAACGACGAGCCGGAGCGCGCCAGCCGTCCCTTCGACGCGCAGCGCGACGGTTTCGTCGTGGGCGAGGGCGCGGGCGTGCTGATTCTCGAGTCTTTCGATTTCGCGCAGCGGCGCGGTGCAAACATCGTCGGCGAAATTGTCGGCTACGGAATGTCCGGCGACGCTTTCCACATTACGCAGCCCGCGGAAGGAGGCGATGGCGGCTATCGCGTCACGCTCGCGGCGCTGAAAGACGCGAATATTTCGCCGAACGAAGTCGGCTACTTGAACGCGCACGGCACCTCGACGCCCCTCGGCGACGCGATCGAGACCACCGCGCTCAAGCATGCGTTCGGCGAGCGCGCGAAGAAGCTTCCCATCAGCTCGACAAAGTCCATGACCGGGCATTTGCTCGGCGGCGCTGGCGGTCTTGAGGCGGGCATCAGCGTCCTCGCGCTGCGCGATCAGATCCTGCCGCCGACCATCAACTACGAAAATCCCGATCCCGCCTGCGACTTGGATTACGTGCCGAACAAGGCTCGCAAAGCGGAAGTCGCTTACGCCGTCTCGAATTCGTTCGGCTTCGGGGGCACAAACGCTTCGCTCGTCTTCAAACGCTGGGACGGCAAGTAGGGCGGACGCGTTGCTGGGCGATGTCGGCGTGTAGGGGCACGGCATGCCGTGCCCGCGTTGGCTTTGAGCCGTTGGAAGCGCGGGGCTTTAGCAGCTTGCTGAAAAACGCCTTGTCTTCAGGAGGGCGGGGTTTTAACCCCTGAAGCTGCCGTTCGACTTTTTCAGCGTCCTGTTAGCCCCGCGACAAGGCGGAAGAATCGAATCGGCTTTGGCTCGAGGCCGTTGGCTCTGTAGGGGCGGGTCTCAGACCCGCCCATCGGACACGGATGGAATGACCAATGAAAATCGGCGTCTGCATTAAACAGGTCCCCGCAAAAGACGCGCCGCTCGCGATCGTCGAAGGCGGCTCGTGGATTCGCGAATCCGACATCGGCTTCGAGACTAACGAGCCCGATAGCTTCGCGCTCGAAGAAGCGCTGCGCCTCAAGGAAAAGCACGGCGGCGAAGTGGTCGCCATCTCCATGGGCCCGGAGCGCGCCAAGCAAACCATCAAGGAAGCTCTGGCCAAGGGCGCCGATCGGGGCATTCACGTCGCCGACACCGAATTCTACAAGCTCGATCCGCTCGGTGCCGCCCGCTCCTTGGCGGCCGCCATTGAAAAGGAAAATTTCGATCTGCTCCTCACTGGCCTGCAGAGCGACGACCAAGGCTTCGGCCAGACGGGCGTTCTCCTCGCCGAATTGCTCGGGCGTCCGCACGCCACGATCATCATGGCCATCGAAGTCCTCGACGGCCGCATGAAACTCAAGCGCGAGCTCGAAGCCGGCTGGTTCCAGTGGGTCGAACTGCCACTGCCCGCCGTGCTGTCAATCCAGTCCGGCATAAACAAAGTTCGCTACGCGACGCTGAAGGGCATCATGGCTGCGAAGAAAAAGGAGATTGCGACCGTCGATCGCAAATCGCTCGGCGTCCCGGATGCGCCGACGCAGCGCGTCGAACGCATTTACGTTCCGCAAAAGACGAAGAAGACGGAATTCATCGCCGGCCAGCCCAAAGAAATTGCGGCGAAGCTGATCGAAAAGCTCCGCCACGAAGCGCGGGTCTTGTAGCGCCGGGGTAGCTCACCTCTTTAGAGGAGGATTTTTTCAGATTCTTATGACTGTTGGGCCAGTCCCTGAGCCGCGGAGCGGCGATTATACTTAGCCCGGCACGCAGTGCCGGGACATCAGTCGCGAAAAGATCACGAGTCCCGGAGGGACGATTGACCGTCCGGGTTGAATTAGGGCAAACATGAAAATCCTCCTCATCACCGAACAGCGCGAACGCAAATGGAACAACGTCACCTTTGAGACGCTTGCGGCGGCGCAGCAGATCGCCTCGCAAACGAGCGCCAGCGTCTCCGGCGTCGTCGTCGGCAAAGGCGTTGCGCTGCTCGCGGACGAGCTCGCCGGATTTCAGCTCGACGAAGTACTCCTCATCGAACACGACCTCCTCGAAACGTACACGCCGGACGGTTTTTCGATCGCCCTTCGACAGGTGATCGAAAGCGCGAAACCCGATCTGGTCCTGCTCCCGCACACCTATCAGGTCCGCGACTTCGCGCCAAAACTCGCCGCCTCATTGGCTAAGGGCTCGCCCGGCGAGGGCGGAAAAGGCTCGCCGGGTAGCGGCGGAAAAGGATTGATCGGCGACTGCATCGCCTACCGCTATGAAAACAGCAAGTTGATCTTCGTTCGCCAGATGTTTCAGGGACGCACCGCCGCGGATGTTGTCTTTACGGGCGAGCCGCCCTGGATCGCCACGTTTCAGGCCGGAGCGTTTCGCGCCGATCTTGCGAAGAAGCGCGCAGACGGCAAAGCGCCCGTCAATCCCGTCGCAGTGGAATTGAAGCCCGAGCAAATTCGCACGAAGCCGCTCGAACTTTTCCGCGAAGCGAAGCAGGCCGTCGACCTCACGCAAGCGCCCATTCTCGTTTCCGTCGGGCGCGGAATCAAAGCTCCCGAAAATATTCCGCTCGCCGAAAAACTGGCGAAGCTGCTGGGCGGCGAGGTCTCCGCGTCGCGCCCGATTTGCGACGAAGGCTGGCTTCCCATGGACCGCCAGATCGGCAGCTCCGGGCAGACCGTCGCGCCAAAACTTTATCTCGCCCTCGGCATCAGCGGCGCCATCCAGCACGTCGTCGGAATGAAAGGCTCGCGCACCATCGCCGCGATCAACAAGGATCAGAACGCGCCTATCTTCGAGATCGCCGATTACGGCATCGTCGGCGACCTCTTCGAAATTGTCCCCGCCCTCATCGAAGAACTCGAAAAGCCCAACTGAATCTTCCCAGGCGACCCGAGGTCCTTGCCGCGTAGGGGCACGGCATGCCGTGCCCGCGCCCGACAGGTGCGAATTTTCCGATTCTGCTAATATGGCCGCGTAATGCCAACCGACCGCGAATCCGCCCAGCGTGAACGCCTCGATGCCGACGTGCTCATCATCGGCGGCGGCCCCGCCGGACTCGCTTGCGCGCTTCACCTCGCGAATCTGGTCGAGCGGCACACGCAGGCCAATAAATCACCGCAGCTATCGGCGGAAAACGTCTACGTCCTCGAAAAGGGACGCGAAATTGGGGCGCATCAGCTTTCCGGCGCTATTCTCGACCCTTGCGCGCTCCGCGAACTTGTGCCCGATTGCGAGAAGAGCGCTCCGTTCGATACCCCCGTCACGGGCGATGCCGCTTACTACCTCACGCCAAGCCGCGCGTGGAAGCTACCCATCACTCCGCCTCCGCTCGCGAATCACGGCAACTTTGTCGTTTCGCTGAACCGTCTCGTGAAATGGCTGGGCGGGCTCACCGAGAAAAAAGGCGTGAACATTTTCACGCAGTTCGCAGGCAGAGAACTCCTGTACGAAGGTGACGGCCAAAACGCGCGCATCGCGGGCGTGCTCACGGAAGATAAGGGCGTCGACAAAAACGGCAAGCCCAAGGACAACTACACGCCGGGCTATGAACTGCGCGCGAAAGTCACGGTTCTTGCCGAAGGCCCGCGCGGTTCACTCACAAAAGAGATGGTTTCCCGCCTGAAACTCGATGGCCTGAATCCGCAAGTCTACGGCATCGGCATCAAAGAGCTTTGGGACGTGCAGCCGGGCCGTATCGATGCTGGCTTCGTCGCGCACACGCTCGGTTGGCCGCTCGACTCGCACAAATACGGCGGCGGCTGGATCTACGGCCTGCGCGACAATCGCGTCTCGGTCGGAATGGTTGTCGCCCTCGAATATCATGATTCGCTCTTCGATCCCCACCAGGCATTTCAGAAGTTCAAGACGCATCCGTTCATCGGCAAAATTCTCGATGGCGGGAAGCTCGTCCGCTACGGCGCGAAAACCGTTCCCTACGGCGGCTGGTACTCGATGCCGCGCAGCTACGCCGACGGCGCGCTGATCATCGGCGATTCCGCCAGCCTGCTCAATTCCCAGCGCCTGAAAGGCATTCACACGGCGATCAAGAGCGGAATGCTGGCGGCCGAAACGGTCTACGAAGCCCTCTGCGCCGGCGACACTTCGTCCAAAACGCTCTCGAAATATCGGGATAAACTTGACCAAAGCTGGCTGAAAAAAGAGTTGTACGCCGTGCGCAATTTCCACCAGGGATTTCACGGCGGCCTGTGGAGCGGTCTCTTCCAGGCGGGGGCGCAGTTCGTCACGGGAGGGCGCGGCTTCGTCGATCCGATGCGCGGCGAAGCCGGTTACAAGGAGTATACGAAGCTCAATCGCGATCGCGCGCTGGTCGACCAATCGTCGCGATTCAAAGGCGACGGCAAGCTCACCTTCGACCGGCTGACGGACGTCTACCATTCCGGCACGCGTCACGAAGAAGATCAGCCCTGCCATCTCGTCGTGCTCGATCCGAATATCTGCTCCGATCGCTGCGTCCGCGAATACGGCAATCCTTGCCAGTATTTCTGCCCGGCTGCGGTCTACGAAATGACGCTGGACCAGGGCGAGCCCAAGCTGAAAATCAACGCCTCGAATTGCGTTCACTGCAAGACGTGCGACATCGCCGATCCCTACCAGATCATCAACTGGGTCCCGCCCGAGGGCGGCGGCGGCCCCAACTACGAAGGCATGTGATCCGTTTTCCTCCCACGCCGATGTGAGCGGGCGTTGAGTGCGCGAGACGTGCCTCAAATCAGCGTGGGATCCGGGCAAGCGGCATTTCCAGACGGAATAATTCCCCGAGGCGGACGATCGGCGGCTGCGGCAATGTTTGGCAAACTTGCCTCGGCTCGGCGCGCGCGATATATTCGCCAGTCGCGGGAACTCGCTCGTTCAACATGCCGGCTCAACAAAAGCCGTCAGGGCCGGCCCGTCTCAGCCCTGCAATTTTCAAGGAGGCGCAATTGCGTTATCTGGTGACGGGTGGTGCCGGTTTCATCGGCTCGCACGTTGTGGACGAACTCGTGCGCCGCGGAAACGATGTCATCGTCTTCGACGATCTCTCGACCGGCAAGGAAGAAAATCTCGCGACCGTGCGGGAAAAAATCGATTTGCGCGTGCAGAACATCGGCGATCTGGCGGCGGTGAAAGCCGCCTGCACGGGCGTGGATTACGTGATGCACCTCGCCGCCCAGACTTCCGTGCCGCGCTCCATTCAGAAACCCATCGAGACCAATGTCGCCAATATCGACGGGACTCTGAACGTTCTGGTCGCCGCCCGCGACGCCAGGGTGAAGCGTTTTGTCTACGCAGCTTCTTCCGCTGCCTATGGAGAGACGCCCACTCTCCCGAAAACCGAGAGCATGCCCGCGGCGCCCATTTCGCCGTATGGAATAACCAAGTACGTGGGAGAGCTGTACGCGCAGGTTTTCGGACGAGCGTACGGCCTGGAGAACGTTTCCGTCCGCTTTTTCAACGTGTTTGGACCGCGCCAGGATCCCTCCTCGCAGTATTCCGGCGTTCTTTCGCGCTTCATGCTGGCCGTGATTCGAGGCGAGCAGCCCGTCGTTTTCGGCGACGGCAACCAATCGCGCGACTTCACGTATATCGACAATATCGTCTCCGAGACGCTCAGCGCGTGCGAAGCGAAAAACGCGTCGGGCATGGTCTTCAACGGCGGCACGGGCCTGCAAATCACGCTGAACGAAGTGCTGCACCTCCTCGGAAAAATCACCGGGCGGAAGATTTCCGCGAAATACGATCCGCCGCGAACCGGCGACATCCTGCATTCGCAAGCGGATATTTCGCTGGCGCACCGCGTTTTGGGTTACCGCCCCGTCGTGGATTTCGAGGAGGGGCTCCAGCGCACCTGGGAGTGGTACAAGAGCGCCTACGGCCGGCACTGAAACCTGCTCGCATTCCGAATTTCCACGACTCGATTCCTTGCAGCGCTTCCATGGCATCCAGCGCTTATCAAACCTGCGGGAGGCTGCTGACCTCGATCACCGACCGAATCTCGACGGTGGCCGGAGGTCACAAGCGAAGAAAAAGTGAATCCGCAAGGGCGTTTGAGTTGCGATTAGAAATTCGCCCGCGCTTTGTTTTCTACAGGTTGCGACGATTTCTATTAAAGGCTTGTTGCGATTAACAATTTTTGTCACCGCGGTCTGTTCGCCCCGGCGACGACCGCGTTCGTCCCGTCTTACGTTATCAATCCGTTCCGTCATCGCTGCATTATCTCACTCATAATTCCACGCTAGCATGGGTGTCAAATCGGCAGATCCAAGGTAAACGCGGTAAGTGGTGGATGACCAGCGGATTACGGGCGCGAAAATTGCACAATTTTGGTGCAAAACCAATCGCATTCTTTGTGTCAAGGTGAACACGCTCTAGTACGGACCCAGCGCTGCGCCGCGGTCCAGGAAATGTCGCGCTGAAGACCCGCCGGGGGGACAGGCAGCCCTCGGCGCCTGTGGCGCAGGAGCAGGGGTTTCAGACTGGATCAGGCGGCTCTTTCGTAGAGGTATTTCTGGAAGCCGGAGAAGAGGCGGCCGATTTGCTCGGGCGGCCCAAGGTCGGCGACGGCATCAGAAATCGAGTCCTGGTAGCGGAGGCGAAGCAGAGGCGTGAGCTTTTCCTGGTCGAGTTCGCGGACGCCTTCGGAGACATAGTGGGCGAGCACGAAATCCAGAAAGGCTTTCTGCTTGGCGGCGAAATTGGCGCGAATGCCGCCTTCGGCGTGCGCGGCGCGTTCGGCCCGCGTCAACGTAGGAAGGGCGTAAGCGACGTGGGCGAGCACGTCGAAGAGGTCGCTGTTTTCGGCGTTGATGATGCGCTGCATCTCTTCCATCTGTTCGGCGCCGAAGCCCTTCTCGGCAAGGCCCTGCAGGAGCTTTGCGCGGGTGTCCGGAAGGCTCCATAGCGCGCGCAGTTCGGCTTCATTCCTGAAGAATTCCGGGAGCTTCCCGAACAGCATTTCCATGAACTGCTGCGACGACATGGGCGTGCCGTCCGGATGCCAGAAGGAAGTGACCATCATGTGCTGGATGGCGCGCTCCTTGCCATCGGCGAGCTTGATTCTGATTTTCTTGGGGCGGTCCGGAGGGTCGGCGGCGGTCGGCTCTTTGGGAACGCGCGGCCCGCGAGGACCTCTTTCTTCCCTGGGCTCGGGCTCGAGCGGCTCGCCATCCCATTCCGGATCGTTGAAATGGTGGTGGGCCTTCACGAAATCGTAGACCGTGAAGTAGTCCTTGCCATCGTAGAGGCGCGTGCCACGCCCGATAATCTGCTTGAATTCGATCATGGAATTGATCGGGCGCATCAGGACGATATCGCGGATATTGCGCGCGTCAACGCCGGTGGAAAGCTTCTGCGATGTGGTGAGGATCGTGGGAATGGTCTTTTCGTTGTCCTGGAAATCGCGAAGATGCTGCTCGCCAAGCTCGCCATCGTTGGCCGTGACGCGCTGGCAGTAGTTCGGATCGCTGCTGGCCTTCATCTGGTTGACGAGATCGCGAACGGCGAGCGCGTGGTCCTGCGTCGCGCAGAAGACCAGCGTCTTTTCGTTCTGCTTGATCTGGCTCATGAAGATTTTCACGCGATGGCGTTCGCGTTCGGTGATCTCGATGATCTTGTTGAAATCGGTTTCCACGTAACGTTTGCCGGTCTCGACTTCGCCTTCTACCAGCCTGTCGTCCGGCGTATAGACGTATTCATCGAGGGTGGTGGAGATCTGCTTCACCTTGAAGGGCGTAAGAAAGCCGTCGTTGATGCCTTCTTTCAGGGAATAGATATAGACCGGATCGCCGAAATAGGCATAGGTGTCGATGTTGTCTTTGCGCTTGGGCGTGGCCGTGAGGCCAAGCTGAACGGCGGGTGAGAAATAGGTGAGGATGTCACGCCATGTGCTTTCGTCGTTTGCGCCGCCGCGATGGCATTCATCCACGACGATGAAATCGAAGAAGTCGGGCGGATATTCGCCGAAATAGGGGGAGGGTTTGCCGTCCTTTGGCGGACCGCTCATGAAGGTCTGAAAGATGGTGAAGAAGAGGCTGGCGTTTTTGGGGACCTTGCCCTTCTTGCGAATTTCGTCGGGCCGGATACGCTGCATGGCGTCTTCGGGAAACGCAGAGAACTCTCTCCACGCCTGGTCGGCCAGGATGTTGCGATCGGCAAGAAACAGAATGCGGGGACGGCGCGAAGGCTCGCGGCCCCCCTTCCAATCCAAAAGATTCCAGCGGGTGTGGAAGAGCTTCCAGGCGATTTGGAACGCAATGGAGGTCTTTCCTGTGCCGGTAGCCAGGGTCAGCAGGATGCGGGTCTTATTCGCAGCGATGGCCTCGAGGACGCGGGAAACGGCGATGTCCTGAAAGTATCGCGGCTGGAACGAGCCGCCCTTGTCTTCGAAAGGCACGCTCGCGAAGCGGTCGCGCCATTCGTTCGCCTCGGCGAAGGTGAGATTCCAAAGCTCCTCAGGCGAAGGATAGCGGTCTGTGATTCCTTCCTTGCCGGTTTTCATGTCGACGCCGTAGATGCCCTGGCCGTTCGTGGAATAACCAAAGCGAACGGCTATTTTGTCGGCATAGCCCTTGGCCTGTCCCAAACCTTCGGTGAGCGGCTCGCCCCAGGCTTTCGCTTCGATGACGGCGAGCTTGGTGTTGCGATAGACGAGGATGTAATCGGCG
>DATGHM010000224.1:0-15481 GCA_035307985.1 Candidatus Acidiferrales bacterium | reverse complement strand
CTGCACGGATTCCTGCTGGGCAGGCGCGATGAAACTGCACGTGTTGACGACGAGAACGTCGGCGTCGGCGGCGCGGGGCGTGATTTCGTAGCCCGCGCGCGCAAGAATACCCATCATCACCTCGCTATCGACGAGGTTCTTAGGGCATCCGAGGCTGACGAATCCGACCTTAGGCATATCGGTGCGCGTTATCGACGCGCCGGCAAACGCTCAATTCTAGCACGATGTCTGCCGGGCGACGGGCTTCGCCGAAGTCGTTTGCTGTCCGGTCAAGCTGGCGGGGTTATCGCATAGCTGGCCAAAAAGCAGGCTCAAGGACCCGGCTTTTGACGAGATGATGCCGAATTTCCCTATCGCCTTTCGTTGGGGCAATTCTCCGGTAAGCCGACTTACCGAGCAATTGCCAGTGAAACCCTGACACCAGTAATTCTGTGCGCAAGTGCCAAGGAATGTGACCCTCTACTGGGGCGTCTCGGCGATACTCTGAAGCTTGAAACCCGGAGTCCTAAATGTCACGGCAATTTAGGTTCGCTCTAATGCCTATTGTGGGAATTGTGCTAACGACGGTCGCA
The DNA here is from genome assembly GCA_035307985.1 of Candidatus Acidiferrales bacterium. Classification (GTDB taxonomy): domain Bacteria; phylum Acidobacteriota; class Terriglobia; order Acidiferrales; family UBA7541; genus Palsa-295. The sequence continues at coordinate 14,909 of DATGHM010000224.1, read as the reverse complement.
ATGCCGACCGGAGCGCAGCAAATGTGTCCGGCGCCACCCCCGCTGGCTGTGCCCATAACCAAAAACATCTTCGCACCCCAACAGGAAGTCGAACTGGGTGATATCGAGGCCGAGCAATTTGAACGAAATGTTCACGTGCTGCAAGACCCTGAGCTTTCCGCGTACGCGAATGGAATCGCCGCTCGTATTCTCGCGCATTTGCCACCGACAACTCTGAAAATCCGAGTTTTCATCGTGGACTTGCCTGCGGTGAATGCGTGTACGGTGGCGGGAGGGCGAATCTACCTCACACGGGAAGCGATCGCGTTTACCCGGAACGAGGACGAACTCGCTGGTGTGCTGGCGCACGAGATGGGCCACGCCCTGACGCACCAGCAGGCGATCGACATGACGCGTGCGTTTGAAGCGCTGGGAATCGACTCCGTCGGCGACAGAAGTGACATTTTTTCGGATTTCAATCGCTTCCTCGACAACGTGGGGCGCCACCCCGATCTGCTGAAGCAGACGGCAAAGGAGGAGGAGCCGCATCAATACGTCGCGGATAAGGTTGCTCTCTACGCCCTCGCACAGGCGGGCTATTCACCGCAAGCATTCATCGATTTCTTCGACCGCTTGGCTCAAACCCAGGGAAAGACAGGCAACCGGTTCACGGATTTCCTTGGAATGACGCCGCCGAGCGAGAAGAGATTGCGCCAACTTCACGCGGACCTGGAAGGTTTGCCTTCGCAATGCCGACCTGCGGCCGCAGCTGTGTCGACGAGGTTCCAGCAATGGCAGACGAATGTAATCACCTACTCGGATTTGGGCCGGGAGGAAAATCTACGAGGCCTGTTACTAAAGCGCGATCTTGTCCCTCCGCTGCGTAGCGACCTGCGCCAAGTGAAGTTCAGCCCGGACGGACGCTATCTGCTGGCGCAGGACGAATCGAGCGTGTTCATATTCGGGCGTGATCCTCTCGCGCTGGTCATACGAATCGACGCGCGCGACGCCCGAATCGCCCACTTTACGCCCGACTCGCAAAATGTGGTGTTTGACACTCAGAGCATGCGCGTAGAGAAATGGAACATTCCGGATAAGAAACGCACCGCCGTTCACGAAATCGCGATTCCCGGAGGCTGCATTCAGACGCTGCTATCTCATAACGGACAGACCTTTGCCTGTGTGGACCGGACTTTGGGAATTTCGCTGCTGGACGTCAGCTCGGGAAGTTCCATTTTCACCAAGAAGAAGTATTTCGTCCCGGACCAACTCGGGCCGCTAGCAAATTACGTAGTCACGCTGTCTGCGCTTATGGGGTTGAGCGGAGCTGATATCGTTCACATGTCGTTTTCGCCGGATGACCACTACTTCGTGGCAGGCTTCGCTCGCAAATCTCTCGCGTTCGACCTGACGAGCCGCGCACCCATGTCGCTCCGGGGCAGCCTGCCATTCGTGGTGACGTGGGACTTTGCGTTTCTCTCCGTCGACAAAATCGTGGGCAACGACCGCACAATGGCAGGCGATTCGGGCGTATTTGAATTCCCATCCGGACACATGATCCAGCACTTTCAGTTGGGAACGGAACACATTCAGGCTCCGACTCACAGCGACACAATTGTGGTGAGTCCGATCAAAGATGGCAAGGCGGGTCTTGTGGACTTACAGACCCATAAGATTCTCCTCACACTCGACTCGACCGCGATCGACGTGTACGACCAGACCTTTGCGATGGAAACGCGAACGGGCGAGATAGCTCTGTATGACTTGGCGACAACGAAAGAAAAGAGCCTGACTGTTCTGCCGCAGAGTCCATTAGGAAATCCGCGGGCATGGACGGTATCGCCGGACCTGAACTGGCTTGCTATGTCTGACCAGACTCGAGGCGCGGTATGGGATCTTTCCAAATGGAAGGGAGTGTATCTGATCAGCGGCTTCGGCGGCGCGGACTTCGATGGTGACAGTCTGTATGTGGATCTGACGAAACTTGGTGATCGTGAGAGGAGCATCGCACGGCTAAGCTTAGACCGCCGCAACGCTTCGCTCGGCACGACCATTCCGGACAAGACTTTGGCGAGTCAGTACGGGCCTTACTTTGTGGAGTGGGTGCCGCAAGAAAAGAATGGATTGCCATACTACGATGCGCGGCTGGAGGTGCACGACATCCGCGACAATCACCTCCTTTGGACAAGAACCTTCCCAAACTGGGTTCCACGAATCACTTTTGCTCCGTGGGCGAACACTGCCGTTCTTGTCGAATCGCTTATGAACAAAGAAGCGCACGATGAAATCAATGCCGATCCGGTCCTGAAAGGGCAGTTCAAGACAATCCGAAACGACAAGGCAGCCTTACTGCTCGAAGTGCTCGATGCCCGGACAGGTGCGACGACCGGCCGCTTATTAGTAGACACGGGAGAAGGATCGTTCCAGGTTCAGTGGGCCAAGGCAGTGCAGGATTGGATTTTGGTAGCCGACACGGAGAATCGAATCCACATCTATTCGCTTTCGACGGGACTGGAAAAAGGTGTGGTCTTCGGGAACGCAGCCGACGTTTCGGTTCCCGAAGGAGTTCTGGTTGTCCAGAACAAACCGGGTCAAATTGACGTTTACCACCTGCCCACCCTCGAGCCGGCGGCCCCGCTCGTTTTTTCCGCGCCGATATCAGCTGTCTCGTTCAGTGAAGGCGGTAAGCGCCTGTTCGTCCTCAACGCGAATGAGGTTGTCTACATTTTCGATGTGGGCGCGCTCGCTCAGTCTGAACCTCCACCGCAACGCAAGAAAAGTCCTGGTAAAGCGTTCTCGGACAATTGCCGCCTCCACTTCCGCGAGATTTTGCAGGGGCGCACTGGCAGAAGCGGTCGCTATGCCGGGGGGCACAGGCCGGGCTCGGCGACTACATCTGTCTGACAAGTGCCGGGATCTGGGAAAGGACTCTCTTCAGGGGCTAAAAGCCCAATCTTGTCTGTGCCTTTTTGCAGGAGCTAAAGCTCCTGCCTCCTAAAGCCCATTCGTGAGACGGGTTCCAGGCCCCGTTCCGAAGTTCAGTTTCGAGTCAGCGCGGGAGCTTGCGGGGGCGGAGGGAATCGCGGATAGAGCGCAGGACGGCGGACATTTGGTCGGTTGGCGCGGAATGATTGCCGAAGCGGGCGGACTGATACAGTTGGGTCAACTGCGCGACTGGGGCGGCGATATTCACGTCCGGAATGGTGGCGGCGAATTCGAGCGGAGTCTGCGAATCGGCCTTCTTCCAGCCTCGCTTTTCGAGGAGGCGCAACATCGCGCGATATTCGAACGCGGCAAGAGAAGCCGTCAGATTTCCGCTGTGGCCGGCGCGAAGACGCCAGCGCGCGGCGGCATAGGCGATCATGGGACCCCCGCGAATGTAAAGCAGGAGAGCGATCAGGAACGCCAGAATCGACGGAAGCGTGTAGCGCGAAGCCTCGACGCGGCGATCCAGGTCGAGCAGGAAGCGCATTGCCGCGTGCTCTTTGCGGAGCGCGTAGGAGCGCGCGCGTTCGCTCCAGTTCTGCGATGACTTCCGCAGGTTCTCGGCCAGGGTCACCTGATGCGAAAAGTCGTAATTGATCACCCACTCGCTCCAGGCGAACTGGAACCAGTCCCAGTAGAGCCCTATGCGGGCGAAAAGGCCGTGCGGAGTCTCGTTGCCGCCGGGAGTGGGATCGAAGGTGATCCAGCCGTAGCCCGGGAAATAGGTTTCCACCCAGGCGTGCGCGTCGCTTTCACGAACGATGTAGTCGCCGGCGAGATCGTTGTACTGCCCCTGGAGGAACCCGGTGACGTAACGCGCGGGAATTCCCTCCGCACGCAGCATGACCGTCATGGCCGCAGCGAAATACTCGCAGTTGCCAGCCCGGCGAACGAACAAAAAGTACGCGAGCGGGTCGTCGTTCTTGAATCCGGTAAGGTCGAGCGTGTAAGCGTATTGCGTTCTCAAGTAACGCTCGATGTTGGCGACTTTGTCGTATGGATTGCGCGAGCGCGAGGTGATCCGGTCGGCAAGCTGTTTGATGCGCGGATCGAGCCGAGGAAGCTGCAGGTACTTCTCGCGCAGCTCTGGCGGGTATTCGCCACGCGCCGCCTGCAACTGGGCGATGGGGACGGAGGGAATGTCCGAAGTCGCTTCATAGCGCAGCTTCGCGAAATTGTGGAACGGATTGAAAAGCGAGCCGGTGCTGTCGATTAGCAGGTAAGGACGTCGCTGCAGATAAGGAGAGCCGGTCGCCTCGGGTCCAAAGCGGCCCTGCAGCCGTTCGGGCTCGGAGGCCAGAAAAATCGCTGCGGTGGAGATCGGTTCCATCAAAACGGTGTAACGCAGCGACGCCGAATCTCCAGCGGGCAAATGGGGCTCGTTGAGGAAATATTCGTCGGTGGAGTCGGGCGACAACACCAGGTCGTCACTCGGCGGCGTGAACCAGCGCTTTCCGTCGAAATTCGTCAGAACGATGCCGCGCCAGTGAACGTCCTGGGCGCGTGCGGGATCTCCATCCACGCGAATGCGCATCACCACCGAGCTGTTCTTCTGGATTTGGCCGATGGCGCCGAGCGAAACATCGTCGCTGAAGCCGGTCATCGGATTCGGGTGGAGATTCAAACCGCCGAGATAGCCGGTGGTGAAGCGCGGAATCAGGAAAAAGAGGACGCCGCCGACAACAAGCGTGCTGACCGCGACGAGCACCGATGTGAGGCCCAGAGCGCGATTGAGTTGGTCGGCAAGCGGCGAGCCGGGCTCGAGTGGAGGCGAGACGGCGCCCGTGGCGCTTCGACGGATCTCGAGAGCGACGAATGTGGAGACCGCGAGAACCAGAAATATCGCCAGCGTGACCAGGAATCCCGTTTCCACCGTGAGAATCGCGGATGCCAGCATTGCGGCGACGGCCAGAACCGCCAGGAATGCGTAATCGCGATTCGTCCGCGCGGACAACAGGCGCACGAGAGTCGCGAACAGTAAAAGGTGGACGGCCGCGAGGAGTGCCGCGTACAGCGTTGCATTCGGCGCGTTCCCGGCGAGATTGCGCGAGTAGAACCAGAGATCCATCGGAAAGACGAGGAAGTACGCGAGTCCCAGCCAGGTGGCGGTGCGCTGTGAGAGTTCGGCGGCACGACCGTGCCACAAGCGAATTCCCTTGTACCCCAACACGATCGGTGGAACCACGGCTGAGAACCAGTCGAGCTTGCCGGTGGAGATGACGGCGATTACGCCCGTCGCTACGAGCAAATAGAGAGATATCTCGAAATATCGCTGTACCGCCGCGACCGGCGGCATGGTGACGCGCGCGGAAGAAGCCATGTCCCTGCAACGATGCTAACACTTGGCCAAGTTTTGGAGTCATTTGGCAGGCCGAAGCGTTCTGTGAGGGTAATTGCCGGCTCAGCCCGATGCCGACGCGGCCGCGGCGATTTTGCGTGTGGCGTTGGAAATAGGAAGGTGCGCGAGGCCATCGAGCCGGATGATGCGCGTGCGGGGCAGGCGCGGGAGTTTCTCGATACGCGCGAGAAACGGCAGCAGCGTGATGTTGCGAAACGTAACAGCGTGGCGGGCTGTGCGCAAGGCTTCGAGCCGCGTGCCATTCGTGCAATCGATTGCGAGAGTCGCGCGGAGATACGCGGCGAGCTCGCGCTGCGCGTCTCGCGCAACCGCCACAGCGGGGAATTGCCACATGCGGGAGAAGAGCACGTCGTCGTGGGCGCCGGGATCACGGACGAGGAGCGTACGGCCTCGGGGATCGAGCAGAACAGCGGCGGCGATTTTCATGCGGACGGCGGCGGCCTTGCGCCGAGGCGCGGGGATGGCGGCGGTCAAGCCGAGGGAACGGGCGCGGCATCTTTTCGCGATTGGGCAAACATGGCAGAGCGGCGAGCGGGGAGTGCAGATGGTCTCGCCAAGCTCCATGAGCGCCTGATTCCAGTCGCATGGAGCACTGCGCGCGAGCAAGCGCTGAGCCCTTTCCCCGAGGCGTTTCCATTGACCGTGGGAGCGCAGGTCGCCGCGAATTGCGAAGAGACGGGCGAGGACACGCGCGACGTTGCCATCGAGGACGGCGACAGGCGCATCGTACGCGATGCTCAGGACGGCGGCGGCCGTGTAGCGGCCGATCCCGGGCAGGGCAATCGCCGCGTCGAATTCGCGCGGGAAGTGGCCGTTGTGGCGAGCGACGATCTCTTTGGCCGCGCGATGGAGATTCCGCGCCCGGCTGTAATAGCCGAGGCCCGACCACAGCTTCAGGACTTCAGACTCGCGGGCCTTCGCGAGCGAGTCGACATCGTTAAAGCGCGCAAGGAAGCGGTCGTAGTAAGGCAGAACGGCTGCGATGCGCGTCTGCTGGAGCATGATTTCGGCGATCCATACGCGATACGGGTCGCGACTCGCACGCCACGCTAATTCGCGGCGGTGCGCGCGGAACCACTCCAGCAGCGTTTTCTGAAACCTGGCGAGCGATTGTGGCGTGAAGGCTTGCGGGCGGCGCATGGGAACCGCCCATTTTCGCATATCGCAGCGGTAAGAACGCGCGTGATGGGCGAGCGGTCGGCTGAGGAGAGTCTACAGGGCGTCGATGAAGACGATGTAGGACGAGGACCACAAGACGCTGGGAATCGAGTGTTGCGGGCGGCGGGTCAAAATAATCTTGAAGATTTCCTGGTCGCGGACCAGATCGTCGAGGAACGCGCCGCCAAGCGCAGACGGGTCGGGCTGAATGCGCGCGAGCTCGCGCAGCGCGTCATAAACGATTTCGGAGGCCGCCGCCATGGCCGTCGTGAAACGGTTGGTACGGAATTGAACGACCGAGTCGATTTCGTAGAAATGCCACGCGATCGACGCCGCCAGCGAAACGGCGCGTTCGAAGCGCTCGGTGAGTTGCAGTTGCGCCGTTTCTCCCTCGTCCTCGGCGGCGCTGCCGATGAAAGGATCGAGGACGATCATGACGCGGCGCTCGTCCTCGCGCGCGAATTCGCGGACCATCAGTTGGCCGGTCTTGGCCGTAGTCTTCCAGTCAACGAAGCGCGCGCTATCGGTCGGCTGATAATGGCGCAGTGAATGGAGTTCGTGCCCGCGGCCGCGGAAGTAGCTGGCCATTTCGCCGCTGAGCAACGGCAACACTTCATAGAACTGGTCGGCCGGCTCCACGCGAGGATACGCGAGAATTTCGATGTCGGAGTCGACGCGGCGCGACTTTTCGAAGAATCCGAACGGAAAACGCGTGCGGATCGCGAACGTATCCTGACAGTAGACGCCGCGATGCGGAAAGTTGAGCTCCACTTTCTGCCGGACGGAACCGAGGTGCGGGACATAGGGAAAGAAGACCGGTGTTGTCAGGACCTGCTCGGTGTCGTTCTTGTTTTCGCCGACAACTCGAAGGGAGATCGAGGGCCAAAGCTGTTTTTCGTTGCGCAGCTCGAGTTCGGCGATCACGGGACGCTCGGCGAAAATGTGCTCGGGGAGATCGAATTTCAGGTCGATTGCCGTGAGCACGGCGCGAGAGAGCACGCCGGAAACCAGAATTCCCGCGAGCGCGCACGCCAGAAGCATGAAGAGCAGGTTGTTGCCTGTGTTGACGGCGGCCAGCACCAGAACCAGAACGGCGACCAGATAAACGATGCCTTCCCGCGTGAGGCGATAATCGACTTGATAGACAAGCCAGCGCAGGCTCGTCCGTTTCGCCAGCGCGGGAACGATCGTGATGGCGACCCATGCGGCGAGGCCCAGCGAGACGGCTGTAGATCCAGCGGCGAGCCAGAAACGTCCATCCTGAGCGGCTGCGGCGGAGAACAACGCGATCAGCAGCGAGAACGACAGCACCAGCATCGCGATGCCGAAGTTGCGCCAGCCGGGGCGGTCTCGGCCTTGCCACAAGCGCGCGATGAAGGTGTGAGTAGACATTAGGCGCCCTGGTCTTCAACTGGAACAAACAGCAGATCCCTCGCCCCAATTCCCGAAAGGCGGGACCGGGTTCGGGATGGCAACCGCGGAGTTCGCGGGGAGCTCAAGGTGCGTCACACTCGCTAGATCGGGACGCGGGTGGTGTCGAGAATCTCGCGCAGGATTGCCTCGGCCTGTTCGGACTTTTTTTGCGTCGAAACGTAGCGCGAACTCACCACCACGCGGTGCGCAAAGACGGGAACGATCAGGCGCTTGAAGTCGTCGGGAAGGCAATAGTCGCGGCCTTCCAGAAATGCGCGCGCCTGCGCCGCACGATGCAGCATGACCGCGCCGCGCGGGCTCACGCCCAGCGTGAGCTGTTCTGTCTGACGCGTGCGATCGATGATCTCGAGAGCGTAATCGAGAAGGCTCTCTTCCACCTTCACCCTGCCAACCGATTCCTGCATGGCAAGCACGTCGGCCGCGTCCATCAGCGGTGCCGCTTTTTCCGCCGGCGCGTGTCCCGAACCGTTGCGGATGATTTCCTTTTCGCTCTCGCGCGAGGGATATCCCATGCGGATGCGCATCAGAAAACGGTCGAGCTGCGATTCGGGAAGGGGATAGGTGCCGTGGTGCTCGATCGGATTTTGAGTGGCGAGCACCAGAAACGGCTGGGGCAGCGGGTGCGTATGGTTGTCGACGGTAATCTGCGACTCGTTCATCGCTTCCAGCAGCGCCGACTGCGTTTTCGGCGTCGTGCGATTGATTTCGTCGGCGACCACCACGTTGGCGAATATTGGCCCGGGTTTGAATTCGAATTGCTGTGCGGCGGGATTGTAGACGCTGACGCCGATGACGTCGCTGGGCAGCATGTCGGACGTGAACTGGATTCGTTGGAAGGAACACTGGAAAGAGCGCGCCAGGGCCTGGGCCAGCGTTGTCTTGCCTACGCCGGGAACGTCTTCGATCAGCAGGTGGCCGCGGGCGAGAAGGGATGTGAGCGCCAGCTGAATGACGTCGTCTTTGCCCTTCACGACGCGCCCGATCGATTTCCTCAGGTCAGCCAGTTTCGTGGCTGCTCCGTTTGTTGCGATGCTCGTTGTCACGTTCGCCATGGTTTGCAATTCCGCGTTCCTTCTGCTACAAAACCTTTGTGGCACAGGCATTTGCCTGCGCGATGCGGCTGATTTTGGCGCCGCTTGGTTCTGCGGGCGACTAGCTCAGTTGGTTAGAGCGTTCCCCTCACACGGGAGAGGTCCAAGGTTCAAGTCCTTGGTCGCCCACCACTTTCCCCTCCGTGCCCCACATCCATTCTGCCATTAGACGCGAAAGGCTTCACTCGGGGTTTAGCACAGGTGTGCCCAAGGAGTGGCCAGAGACTTCAGCGTAACGAACCGCCGGCGGTCGAAACCGCCGGACTTCCGGCAACTCAGTCGCTACTGAATCGGCAGCCATGCCCGGCACTCCGACTCGTTGGCCGGCGAGACGAGAGGCGGTCCCATCTTGAAACGAATCACCCCGTCCGAGGTCGAACAGAAGCTTCGCGCTCCGGTGTTAGCGTCGACTGGAGTGCCGACCACGACGAAATCGCCGCACTTTTGCCCATTGCAAACGGCGGCAACCGTGAAGCGGAATCCATGCTGGGTGCGCCACGCACCCGCGGCACAGCTCGGATTTGCGATCGCGGCATTCAGCATTAGCCGATTCGCATGATTACGATTCGGAAGCCTGGCAGCTCGCCTTTCCGAGGCGCACTCGGTCGCGCGACACGTCCCTGTTCGCCAAGCGTGCCCGCAGGACGGATACGCGATTGTGATAGCCTTCCGCCATGACTACTTTCTTGCGATTTCTGCAATTCTTTGCGCTGGGGACGTGGATTGGCGGAATCATCTTCTTAAGTTTTGTCGAAGCGCCGGGAGTTTTCGGCCTCTTGCCGAACCTCGATCAGGCCGGGAGCGTTGTTGGGTATTCATTGACCCGCTTGCACTACATCGGCATCGCGGCGGCTGCGGTTTATGTGCTTGCGGGATTCGGCCTGGTGGCGGCCCGAAAATGGCTGACCGCGCCGGCGGTGGCTCTCGTGCTGCTGATGCTCGCGCTGACGCTCGTCTCCGAATTCGGCGTGCGGCCGCGGATGGACCGCTTGCGTACGCAGATGGCTTCCATCGAAGCTACGCCGCCGGAGAATCCGCTGCGCGTTCGGTTTGACCGCCTGCATCGCGCATCGGTGGGACTTGAGGGAGCCACGCTGCTCATTGGAATCGTCGCTCTGTTCTTGACGGCACGGCGCCCATCCTAGCTCCCTGACCGGGCGGGTGAGTCAATCGATGCGGAGGCTGCCTCTGCTCTGGCACAACGTGGGGAACGTGGGACGGATGAAATTCGCTATCGACGCTCACTCCACAGAAGACCGAGAGCTTTATGGCGTGTCTTCTGAGCTGGCAGGATCCGATCTCTCATTCATGGCGTAGGACTGCCATTGGGTCCGTAGCCGCCGCGCGCCGCACAGGAATCAGCGCTGCAGCCACCGCGACGCTGAGCAAAAGTGCAGCCGAAATCGAGACGGCCTCGACCGGCATGGGTCCTACTCCAAACAGCAAGCCCGAAATCCCGCGCAACATGACGTACGCAAGGGGAATTCCAATCAGCAGCCCAGGCACCATAAGGAGCAGTGTTCCGCGCAATATCAGCCAGGCAATGCTCTGCCGCTGCGCACCCAACGCCATCCGCACCGCCATCTCCTTTGCGCGGCTGCTCACGAAAAAACTCAGCAGGCCGAAAAGTCCAATACCCGCCAGCAGCAGTGCGATCAAGCCAAACACAATCCCCAGCGACGCCAGGAGACGCTCGCGGAGCAGGACCATATCGAGTTGGTCGGCCATGGTGCTGACTGACTCCGCGTATTCGTGCCCTTCGGCCTGTAATTCGCGCCGCGCACCGGAAATCACGGAGGCAGTGCTGCCTGCATACCGAATTTCAACTTCGGGCCATTCCTGAAACCAGACAGGGCTCTGCCAATAATTCAGATACAGGAGATTGAACTGCCTCGCGTGGGGATCCGCCAGTTTCGTGTCCGCCGCCACACCAATGACTTCCGCTTCCCGGCCGTCTTCGGTAAGTCGAATGTGTTTGCCTAATGCTCCCGCAGGACCGAAGAGTTGCTTCGCCAATGACTCACTTAGGATCGCCGACTGTGGCGCTCCTGGCGCGTCAGCCCTTGAGAAGTTCTTGCCCTGGAGCAGCGAAATCCCCAAAGTGGCGAAAAATGTATCGGTCACCATATCCGTCGCCGCCGAGACCGTGCGCGTGTCCGCCTTATTTACATCTCCAATCTCTTCGATGTCTTTTATCCATAACGGCCTAGAATGCGACAGGCTCGCCGCTTCCACACCGGGTACCGCGTCGATTTGGTCAAGCAGATTCCGATAATAAGAGGCCGGCGCAAATTTCTGCCCATAGCCGCCCGGCAGCGGCATCAATTGCAAGTTGAGAATCCCATTCACGCGAAAACCCATCGGCTGGTCTCGCAAGGTTCGCAAACTCTGCGTGAAAATGCTCGCCGCCAGGACAAGCACGAAGCTAAGCGCCACCTGTGCCGAGGCCAGCATTTTTCTTAACCGTGCGTACGAATGCCCGGGCGAGGCGGTTCCGGCCTTCAGCGCCTCCGCCGGGCTGACGGCGCTGGATTGCCGTGCAGGAAGAACGCCGAAGAACAACATCGCAGCCGCAGCAGCAAGCACTGTGAACAACATCACTCGCGTGTCGAGAGGAACGTCCATGAACAGCCCCGTTCTAGCGCGGGCCAGAACGGATAACAGCAGACGGTCCGCGGGCCTGGCGATCAACAGTGCGCACATCGTCCCCGCTATGAGAAGAGCCGCGCTTTCTATCGCGAATTGCCGCGCGACGTCCCAGCGTCTCGCACCAAGGGCCAGCCGCACGGCAATTTCTCGCCGTCGTTGAAGGCCTTTGGCAAGCAGCAGGTTCGCCACGTTCACGCACGAAATCAGCAGCACCAACCCACTGATTGCCAATAGCGCCACCAGCGGCGAGCGAAATTCCCTCCGTAGTGTGTAATCGAGCCCATTTGCCCCGGGTGCGACCACCAGCCGCTCACGCAGAATTTCATCGGCCTCCGTCGAAGGCGGGAGCGCGGCCCTTAACATCCGGTGCCATTGAACAGCCAACTGCGTTTGAACCTGTTCCCTGGTCACGCCCGGCTTCATTCGCGCGAAAACAAAGTTGGGAAACGCGAGCGTCGCCGACTTGGAAATGCCCGGCCGCGCCCATTGGCTCAGCGGGAACGAAACGCGCGGCGGGAATCCCAGGAGCATGCCTTGGAAGCTCGGCTCCGTCACACCGATAACCGTGAACTGCTCACCCTCAATCCGAATGGCACGCCCGATCACGCCGGGATCGCCGTGGAATTCGCTCTGCCAGAAGCGATAACTCAGGACGGCAACGCGTGGGCCGTCCCGGATGTCGTCGGCGCGCGTAAACAGCCGCCCGATAGCCGGTCGGATCCCAAGCATTTGATAGCAATCGCCGGAGAGTGCGTGCGCCGAAAGCGCCTGGAGCGTGTCACTGATCTGAACGGTCGAGAGCGGAGTGACCACACCACAGACGCCGTCGAGCAGCGGATCGTTTCGCAGCGGATCCAGGATCGTGCTCGGAAGTAGATTGAGCGTGCCGGTGGCATCCGCCGTCGCAATCCGCACAAGCCGCTCGGGGGAACGGACCCCCGGAAGCGGACGGAGAGCGATTACGTCCAACAGCGAAAAGATTGCCGTGTTCGCGCCGATGCCAACCGCGAGCGTGAGGACAAGAGTGAGACTCAATCCCGGTGATTTGACCAGGGCGCGCAATGCAAAGCGCAAGTCTCGCGCGGCTGCCTCAAGGAACTGACGAGCAAGCCCACCTGTACCGAAGCTCTTCTTCGGTGTGCCTGCTTTGGGCATATCGGGTCCTAGTGTATTTGTCCGAGGGTTCTTTGGGCAAGGAATCCGAGGCAGAGAGGTTCTGCCTCTCTGAGTCAGACGTGTGGGTCGCGGCAGCCGGTCACTCGGCAGCCTCGGGCAAGAACTCTTGGGTTGTCTTGTATCCGCACGCGCCGGAACGGCAAAATCAATCGACGCGGAAGTGGCTGCCTCTGCTCTGGCGCGCCTGCTGGGCGGCTTCCAGGATCAACAGCGCGGTCAGAATGCCGTTGCGCAGGCCGATAATCGGGACTGCCTCCTGCGTGTTCGTTCGCATGGGTCTTGCTCTTGGTTTTGGGTTAAAGCGCAGAGGGTGGGAGAAGGAAGCTTGAGGATGTACTGTCACCCGGACGGGACGGGTGTTCCGGTTATCAGTGGTTTTAGGACGAAAAGGGATTGTGGGCTGATAGCGTTGGGACCGTTCGGCTTGATCGCCTCCTAACGGACATACTACCTACGCGGATTTGCAAAACGTTGTGCTGCCATCGAATTGTGGCCGCAGGGAACCAGGACCCTGTCGTTTTTCGATTCTCCATCGGACGAGCCGAGGCAGTAGCGATCCAAGTCTGCGGAAGCGAAAACCGGGCCGGCAAAACGCTTTTTAACCTGGGCAACTTCAGCCGCCGGATCGGCGGGATTGTAATGGTAAAGCACCACCGACTTGACTTGCGCCTTCGAGGCCATGTCTCCGACTTCTTCTTCATCCAGGTGCTCCCGGCGGAAGTGCGCCATCATTCCGGCTGCGCGTTGGGGTGGCCAATGATTTCGCGCGGCCAACCCATTCACGAATTTCGTTTCTTGGTCGAGGTCGCCCACTTCGGAGACCAGGACATCTGCTCCCCCGGCTAGACGGGCTACGGCATCGCTTGGGCCGGTGTCGCCAGTGAACACGATCACGCCATGCGGCGTTTCGAAACGGTAGGAATACGATTTCATCTGCTGGCGAAACTCCGCCGACATCAGCACATAGTGGGTGTTCTCGGCAGCTGTAACGCGAATTTTGTCGTCCTGGTAAGCCAAGCCGCCGCGTTGGATCTCGTGCGCCACGAACGGACTCTTCAATGCGCCATTAACCAGTCCAGCGCCTATGGCGCCCGGCTCCGCCGCAAAAGCGGTAAACCCATACGTGATGTAGCGGAACGCCGCGTCCACGAGTTCTTTTGTTTGGGGCGGGCCGTAGACGTTGATAGTTTCCGTCGAGCTGGTGAGATTGAGCCGGAAGAAGTCGTTTTCCATTACGTCGGCAAGGCCGAGATCGTGGTCGGCATGAAGATGAGTGAAGAAAATTGTTTTTATGCTTTCGGAGGCTACGCCGGCTTGGAGCATGCGTTGGACGGTTCCGATGCCGCAATCAATCAGATATCGACGGCCATCCACGACGAGCAATGTAGAAGGCTCCGAGCGGTCCAAGCGCAACGGCGGGCCTCCGGCAGTGCCAAGAAAGAGAATTTCAGTGCGGTTAGGTGCATTGTTTGGAGAGGGGCCGCTCTGTGCCCTACACGAGCAATTCGTCAACGCGACAAACATGATTGCGGCAGTAACTGGTCGAAAGTTGATTAGAAGCCGAACACAGATGAGCCAATCAGAGAATCGTCGCTCTGTCGGTAGAGACGCAATCATCGTTATCTCCCAATGTATCAGCCAACCGTGGTACCGCGATTGTGGCCGTCGAGGTTCACCCACAGAGGACTGAGAGCTTCATGCTGGCCTCCTAGGCGGGCGCGAGTATAGTCGTCCAACCTGACTTGAGCAACGAATCCGGCAGAGGGGCGATTGCCCCTCTGACTCGGTTAGGTGGATGCGGCAACCGGTCCTTCGGCAGCCTCGGGCAAGTCTTGTATCCGCACGCGCCGGAACGGCAAAATCAATCGATGCGAAAGTGGCTGCCTCTGCTCTGGCGCGCCTGCTGGGCGGCTTCCAGAATCAACAGCGCCGTCAGGATGCCGTTGCGCAGGCCGATAATCGAGTCGCTGATTTCGCTGTTCTGATAGAAACGAGCGATTTCCAGATCGAGTTCGCGCAAGATGCGCATGGCCCGGTTCATGCGGCGCTCGCTGCGGATCAGGCCGACATAATTCCAC
>DATGHM010000223.1:0-3686 GCA_035307985.1 Candidatus Acidiferrales bacterium | reverse complement strand
ATGGCGTACCGCGGACTGGCCGTCGAGTACTCCAACCTCGGGCAGTATGAACTGTCGCTGGCGTACATGAAGAAGGCCTTCGACCTGAAGGATCGCGCAAGCGAGCGGGAGCGCCTCGCGATTACCAGCGATTATTACCAGTATTCCGGACAGATCGACAAGGCGATTGAAGCATACGAGCTGTATAAACGCACGTACCCGCGCGATGCCAGGCCTACCGACAATCTGGCGGTGACCTACCTGTTCATGGGTCAGTGGGATAAGGTGCTGGAGAACGCTCTTCTCGCGAAGCAACTCGCTCCCGACCAATTCAATCCCTATTCTCTGGCGGCGTTGGCATACGCCGCGACGAATCGAATGGATGACGCGAAGGCCATACTCATGGCCGCACAGCAGCGCGGTCTCGGAAGCATCTCAATCCACGAGCAACTCGCAGGCATGGCGCTGGCGGAAGGCGATTCCACTACTCGCCAGAAGGAAGACGCTCTAGCCGAAGCAACTCCGCAAGGCAGCTACGACGTGACCCAGCGCGATGCAAGTTTCGCGGCGGCGCGCGGACAGCTTCGCCACAGCGCAGATTTGTACAAACAGGCCAATGAGAAGGCGCAGGCGCTGGGCCTCGGCGACAGCGTGGTGAACAATATGGCTCAGGAGGCGCTGTCAAAAGCGATGGCAGGAGACCGCAAGGGCGCAATTTCCGAAGCCGACGCGGTGCTGAAACAATCCCAAAGCCCGAGTGTTCTGCTTGCCGTCGCGGACGTTTACGCGCGGGCGGGCGAAGACGCGCAGGCCGAAAAACTGGCTGCGCGGGGCGCCAGCGAACGCCCGGACGACCAGAACGTTCAGGACGTGAGCGTGCCGATGATTCGCGCGCAGATCGCCATGAATCACCACGACGGTCAGAAGGCTGTCGAATTGATGAAGGCCGCACAGCCATATGATGGAGGGGCTACCGAATCTCTCTACACGCGCGCGACCGCGCTGCTGATGGCAGGCAGCCGGGATCAGGCTGCGCAGGAATTCGGCAGAGTTCTGAGCCTGAAAAATGCCTACCCGGCGGACCTGTTCATGTCCCACGCGCAACTCGGGCTTGCGCGCGCCTACGCGCTCGATAGCGACAAATCAAAAAGCCGCAGCGCCTACCAGGATTTTCTTGGTGAATGGAAGAATGCGGATCCGGGCCTGCCGGTGCTGGAGCAAGCCAAAGCGGAGTACGCCAAGCTGCAGTAAGGCGGCGCGGAGGGGCTCGGAACAGAAGGCAGAATGTAAACCCTGGGCCAGGCTGTGGCCTTCAGGTCTGGTCGATGAGGCGATGGTGGATGGCGTAGAGAGCGAGCTCGAGGCGATCGGAGACGCCGAGCTTGTCGAAAATATTGTGCAGGTGGTTTTTCACCGTCTGTTCGCTGATGAAAAGCTTCTCGCCGATTTCACGGTTGCGGAAGCCTTGCGCGACGAGCTGAACGATTTCCTTTTCGCGGTCGCTGAGGAGAGGCTTTTCGCGGCGCTGTCCGGCTTCCGCTGATTTCTTAAAAGCGTCGATCACCTCTGCGGTCATGCGGTTGTCGAGCCAGATTTCGCCGTCGTAGACCTTGTGGATGCTTTTCAGGAGCAGGTCGCTGGCGGACTGTTTCAGGACGACGCCGCGGGCTCCAAGACGCATCGCGCGGACCACGTCGCGGTCGTCTTCGGCGGCTGTGAGTACTATGACGCGGGTGGTCATTGAATCGAAATTCAGCTCTTCGAGGACGGCCAAGCCATCCTTTTCCGGCATGCGCAAGTCCAGCAACAGGATGTCGGGTTTCAGTTTCGCGAGCATTTTCGTACATTCGACGCCGTTTGCCGCTTCGCCCACGATCTGCGCGTCATCCGAGGCTTCCAGCAATTTGCGGAGGCCATCGCGAAAGATGGCGTGGTCGTCTGCGACCAAAATGCGAATAGCCTGTTTTGGTTTGCTCATCTTCAATTCATTGGAATTTCAACGGTTAGACGCGCCCCATGCCCAGGGTTGGACTCCACCGTCAGCGTTCCCCCCACGCTTCTTGTTCTTTCTTTAATGGAAATCGGGCCGAGACGGAGACGGTCCAACTCTTCGCTTTTGTATCGTCCGGGGAAACTGAACCCCCGCCCGTTATCGTCCACAACCAGAAAGACTTTCGCCTCGTCTTGCCCTAGTTTTACCACGACGTGGCTGGCGTTCGCATGCTTTTTTATGTTGTGAAGTGCTTCCCTGTAAATCTGAAATAACTCGCGGCAAAGGCGGTCGGGGAGCCGTAAATTGCGGTCTTCGATGAACAAATCGATGGCGATGCCGGATTCATTGCGGAACCGCTCCGCGAACCCGAGCATCAGTTCGCGCATGTCGGCGCTGTCGACGCGGAGGGGGCGCATGTCGGTCACCATGCGGCGGAATTCCTGGCTTTCCTGCTGCAGCGTCTTCTGGAGGCCGGCGAGCTCCGCGGACGGTCCCGGCGCGATGTCCGCCAGCTTGCGGCGCAGAACGTCGAGCTGAATGTTCATGCTCAGAAGCGTTTGCAGGATGCCGTCGTGCAAATCGCGTGAAATGCGGCTGCGCTCCGATTCGACTGCCCGCGCGCGGAGGTTTCGCAAGAGGAAAATATTTTCCAATGGCGGCCCGATGTGACGCACGATCTGCTCAAGCTGTCTCAGGCCCGCCGCCGAGAGTCCGTGCTTCGGGTTCACCAGCAGAACGCGTCCTGCCGGCCGGCCACCCGACTCGATCGTCGCCGCCAGCAGGGTTTGCGCCTTCAGCTCCTCGCGCGCAGCGTTTGGAGGCGGGGGCAGGGCGTGGAACGGCTGGCCCGAGCGGCGATCCCATCCGAATCCCGATCCTGTTCCATTGCCGTTGCGGAACTGCCAGCCCATGGAAACTTCGAGCGAATCCATGAGAAACGCATCGGACTGAGTCAGCGGCGGTGTCTCGGCGGCAATCGGATCACGCTCATTGGGGCGAACTTTCCATACGAAGAGCCGCTCGAGATCCTCGTCCCGGATTGCGAGACACGCCTGGTCGCAATCGAACGCGACTGCGACTTCGCCCAAGGCCTGGCGGATCGACTCGGAGAGGCCACGGTCAAATTGCAGGAGGCCGGTGATCTTCTCCAGGAATTGCTGGCGATTGAAATGTTCGCGCTCGCGGGCGCCCAGGAAGCCCATGCCCAGCCCCGAAGCGACGGTGCCGAATCCGATCAGCAGCCAGTGCGAAATGCTTTGCCATCGAAATGGGTCGGCCCACGCCACGCGGAGGATTACGCCGGCTGTCGCCCCAAGAACCACCGCAAGGACGGCGCGTTCGCGGCCTCGCGTCGCCAGGGCAAAGACGGCGAATAAGAATAGAAACCAGAACGCCGAAACGGAGGGCGTCAGGTAGAGAAATGCGGCGAGCGCGGCAAAATCGGCGATCAGCGGGATTCGCCAGCGACGCTCACTCGAAAAGCGGTCCCAAACTGCGTCGGCCAGCGCGATTCCCAGATACACCAGCAAAAAAGTAGCGGACGCCCGCCGCACGGGTGGCAGCGATGTTTCGAGGAGAACAACCAGCGAAAGCGAAACGAGGATGATCCGCCCCAGAGAGATCTGGCGCTCGAGGTACAACCGCTCTACGGAGTCGAGATACATCGTGGCGGGGTTCCCTCGAAAATTCTAGCAAGCTCCCACGGCAAGGAGCC
>DATGHM010000222.1:0-21743 GCA_035307985.1 Candidatus Acidiferrales bacterium | reverse complement strand
TCAGTGCGATCATCAGTACGTTGCAATGCGACCTGTGCCATTGTCGTGCGCAACACGCGGGCCGCAACCGGATGCCGCTCGACGTGATAAGTGTCGAGCAAACCTTCCGGCGATGTTCCTTTCACCACTTGGGCCAACTTCCAACCCAGATTCACTGCATCCTGCACACCAGTATTGAGGCCTTGTCCGCCCACCGGAGAATGCACGTGTGCGGCATCGCCAGCCAGCAGAACCCGCCCCTTGCGGTAAGCCGCCGCCTGCCGCGACATGTCAGTGAACCTGGAAATCCAGGTTGGACTATGGATTCCGTAATCTGTTCCGCATGCGGCGACGAGCGCTTCGCTGAGATCGCGCAGTGTGGGCTCGGTCGTGGCGCCGACATTCTTTTCAGTCACCATGACGCCTATGGGACCTTCTTTGGCAAAGACTACCTTCCCGTCGCGAATTTCGTACTTCTCCCTGCCGAAGGCATGAATACCAAGTGCTGTGCGATGGATGCCTAATGGCGGCTCCTCCGTCATTTCGGCCTCGGCGAGAATGCTGCTGGTCGTCGCATCCCATCCTCGAAACTCAATGCCAGCAGCTTTGCGGACCAGACTGCTGCCTCCATCGCACCCGACGAGATAGCTTGCCCGCAGCGACGGGCCATTGGACAGTTCGACGGTGACGCCAGTGTCGTCCTGCGCGAAATACGTTAATTCACGGCCGCGATAGATCGGCACCGCCAGCTCGCTGACCCACCCGGCGAGAATGCGCTCAATATGCTTCTGCCTCAGGGCCAGCCCGTAGTTGTGCCGGGTCGGAAAATCGCCGATGTCTAAACGCATGGCCGCGAATCCCGCGACTTGGGCTTTTTGTCCCTCCGCGAGGAACCGGTCCACGAGTCCGCGCTGATCGAAAACCTCGAGAGTGCGTGAGCTCAGACCGCCAGCACGCGAACCGGCAAGCTGTTGGTCAGGGCGGCGTTCGATAATGGCTACGTCGACGCCTGCCAACGCCAACTCGCCTGCTAGCATCAAGCCCGTCGGACCTCCTCCGGCAATCACGACTGCATGTTCTGTCATCCCCAAACTCCCCCTTGCAGTTCCGACTGACATCATCAAAGCAATATTCTTGCGTCGAATTGTGGAGGGGCGGATGCCTCGACCGCGACAGACCGGGGATGCGTGGGAACAGTGGACTCCTGCTGGCGTTTGATTCTGCTTCGCGCGCTTCGTGCCGTAATCAGAGCGATTGCGTCTGGTGCATTAGTCCGCCGTCGATCACAACTGTTGTCCCGGTGATGTAGGAGGCGTCGTCCGATGCGAGGTAGCAGACGAGCTTCGCCACCTCTGCAGGTTCCCCGACGCGGCCGAGGGGAATTTCGCGTTTCAGCGCGAGGACCTTCTCGGGATTGTTCAACGTCCGCTCGTTGATCGAAGTATCGATCGCGCCGGGCGCAACGTTCACGATGTTGATGTTGAATTTCGCCAGCTCGAGTGCCAGGTCGCGGCACAGCATGCGCAGGCCGCCCTTTGCGGCGCAATACGGCGCGTAACCGGGAAAAGGAAGATCCTCGTGCACGGACGATATATTGATGACCGTCCCTTTGCCCCGCTTGGCCATTTCACGCGCCGCCGCTTGCGTGCACAGAAAAGGGCCTTTCAAATCGACCGCGATGGTGCGGTCCCAATCGTCCTCGGCCAACTCGAGAAAAGGAACTTCCTTCTCGATTCCGGCGTTGTTGACCAGCACGTCGATGTGCCCAAGTTGCGAAACGGTTTGTGCGATCATGCGCGACACCTGCTCCGAGTTGGAAACGTCCGCCTCGATCGCCAGTGCCGTGCCGTTTTCGCGTGTGATGGAGTTCACAGCGGCCTGCGCGGGATCGGGCTTGCCGATATAATTAATCACCACGCTCGCGCCGCGGCGTGCCAGCTCCATGGCGATGGCCTTGCCGATTCCCGTGGCCGCGCCGGTCACGAGCGCTACTTTTTCCTTGGAGTGATTTGGCCGGTTGCTCGGCGCCAACTTCCATTTGTCCCGTTTGGCTCACAATTGCCTCCCTTTATGACTCTGGTGGATAGGCGAACGAAGATGCTGCCCTGGAGGGCAGCGGTACATTTACATCTTTTGTCACCGCCTGGGACGGGCTCGCGCGTTCGTTTCGGGGGATGCCGCTCGCCCTCTCGTTCTGTTCCGCCAGCGCCGATGCGCGCGATTCCAGCTTCTCACCGAGGGTTCGGCGGCTCAAGGGTGAAAGGGAAAAACCTCGAATAACTGGTCCGAATCGTGGCGAAGACCAGAACAAGAAAGCGGTAGCCCTTCGACTCCGATCAGGATGAACAAGCTGCGCATTCCCAAGTCGGTTTCCGGTCGCGACGGCGGACGCTGGGGTTCCCGAGGTCAGTGCGAGTCGCGGGCGACCCGGGCGCCGCTGTGGCCGGTGAGGAAATCGAGGTCGGCGCCTTTGTCGGCCTGCATCACGTGCTTGACGTACAACCGCTCGTAACCGCGTTCGGGTAACAGAGGCGCCGTCCATTTTGCGCGGCGTGCAGTCAATTCATTTTCATCGACTTCGAGAGTGAGCTTTCGCTTCGGCACGTCGAGGCTGACAGTATCTCCGGTGCGCACGAAGGCCAGCGGGCCGCCTGCCGCGGCTTCGGGACACGCGTGCAGCACGATCGTGCCGTAGGCCGTGCCGCTCATGCGCGCGTCGGAGATGCGAACCATGTCCGTGATGCCCTTGCGCAGAACTTTCGGCGGTAGCGGCATGTTTCCGACTTCGGCCATGCCGGGATACCCGCGGGGCCCGCAATTCTTCAGGACCATCACGCAATTCTCGTCGATGTCGAGTGATTCGTCGTTGATGCGCGTTTTAAAGTCCTCGATGTTTTCGAAAACGACGGCGCGGCCGCGATGCTGCAGGAGATGTGGGCTGACGGCCGAAAGCTTGATCACGGCGCCGTCGGGCGCAAGATTGCCGCGCAGAATCGCGACTCCACCTTGCGGTTTGAAGGGCTGCGCGAAGGTGCGAATCACGTCGCGATTCCAGCATTCCGCCTCGCGCACATTTTCCCAAATCGAGCGGCCATTCACGGTGAGCGCGTCGCGATCGAGCACGCCCGCTTCGCCCAATTCGCGTAGCACAACAGGAACGCCGCCCGCGTAGAAGAAGTCCTCCATAAGGTAGGACCCGGATGGTTGGAGGTTGACGAGGCACGGCAAGGTCGAGCCCAGGCGCTCCCAATCGTTCAGGCTCACTGGAAGGCCGACGCGCCCCGCGAGCGCCATGGAATGAATCACGGCGTTCGTCGAGCCGCCGATGGCCGCGTTGACGCGAATTGAATTGTCGAATGCCGCGCGCGTCAAAATGCCCGACATTCGCAAATCCTCGCGGACCATTTCCACGATGCGCCGGCCGGTGAGTTGCGCCAGCGTGTAGCGCCGCGAGTCAGCCGCTGGAATCGCCGCGTTTCCGGGCAAGCTCATGCCGAGCGACTCGACCATGCTGGCCATCGTTGACGCGGTGCCCATGGTCATGCAGTGGCCTTTCGAGCGGTGCATGCAGCTTTCCGCCTCGAAGAATTCTTCGATCTTCATTTCGCCGGCGTGAACTTTGGCATCCATCTGCCAGACGCCGGTTCCCGAGCCCAGCTTCTGCCCGTGAAATTGTCCGGAGAGTTTGGGCCCGCCCGATAGACCAATCGTGGGCAAATCGCAGGAAGCCGCACCCATCAGCAGCGAAGGAGTGGTCTTATCGCAGCCCATGAGCAGCACAACGCCGTCGATCGGGTTGCCGCGGATCGATTCCTCGACGTCCATGCTGGCCAGATTGCGGAAGAGCATCGCTGTGGGCCGCAGTTGCGTTTCGCCGAGCGACATCACCGGGAATTCGAGAGGGAAGCCGCCCGCCTCCCAAACGCCGCGCTTCACCCAGTCGGCCAGGTCGCGAAAATGCGAGTTGCAGGGCGTCAGTTCAGACCACGTGTTGCAGATGCCGATGATTGGGCGGCCGTCGAACAGATCGTGCGGATAGCCGTCGCTCTTCAGCCAGCTTCGGTAGACGAAGCCGTCGCGATCCTGGCGCCCATACCATTCCTGGCTGCGGAGTTTTCTCATCGCGCGTGATGTCCCTTGGTGCTTTGTGAGCCGCTTATCATAGCGCCGCCTTTCCGAAAAGAGAACGCATCGCGGGTTTCGGGGCACTTTGCGATGGTGAGTGAAGGAAACCGGAACTGCTTCTTGTTTTGCAGCCTCCATTTGCGCTGGCGAATTGTGTCCTGCGAATTGGCGAGGGGTGGCTATCTCCGTATCTTCGGGCGCAAGGTATCGCGGTAGAAGCTGCTCCCGGCCGTTCTTCTCCTCAAAATTAGCAACGCACACGGTCCGCGCCAGTTCGCCAGCCGGTATTCGGAGCGGAGAGGGAGGCTGCAAAACAAAAACCAGTCTCGCTGGCGTTCCCCGTCGACTCCGATCCCGGCTGAACAAAACCCTTGGGGGAACTTACGCGGGAGCTTCTGCGTATAAGGCAGTAAGGAAGGCGGGAGCGACATCGGGGGTTGTCTTCCGTTAAACCGAGGGGGAATCCTGTGGAAACATACGCGGACCTGCTGAAGCAAGTGTTGCGGAGGCTGCGCCGCTCGCCCATGTTTACGATCGTCACCTTGATCACGCTGGCTGCCGGGATTGGCGCCAATACGGCGGTATTCAGCGTCATTGAAGGTGTCTTGCTGAAGCCGCTGCCATATCCGCAGGCCGATCAACTGGTGGGAGTATGGCACACGGCGCCCGGGTTCAACATTCCCGATCTGAACATGGCGCCTTCCAACTACTTCATTTATCGCGAGCAGAGCCGCACGTTCCACGACGTGGGGATCTATCAAAACGATTCGGTCAGCGTGACAGGTGTCGCCGAGCCGGAGCAGGTTGATGCGCTGGATGTGACCGACGGCACGCTGCCGATCCTCGGGATCCCGCCCATGCTCGGGCGCTGGTTCAACCAGGCGGACGACAAACCGGGAAGCCCGGACACGGTGATGCTGACTTACGGCTACTGGCGCCGCAAGTTTGGTGCCGACCGCTCGATCATCGGACGCAACCTCACGATTGACGGCAAACCGCGACAGATCATCGGCGTCCTCCCGCAAAGATTTCGTTTTCTCGACCGGGATGATCTGGCCCTTCTTCTGCCTTTGCAATTCGACCGGAATAAGCTATTTCTGGGCCAATTCAGCTACGAAGGTCTTGCGCGGCTCAAGCCTGGCGCGACAGTGGAGCAGGCGAACGCGGATGTAGCGCGCATGCTCCCCATCGTTTTCCGGAGTTTTCCTCCGCCTCCCGGTTTCAGCCTGGATCTTCTAAAGAAGGCCAACATCGGTCCAAACGTTCGTCCGCTGATGAAGGATGTGGTAGGCGACGTGGGCAAGCTTCTCTGGATCCTGATGGGAAGCATCGGGATCGTCCTGCTCATCGCGTGTGCCAATGTCGCGAATCTCCTTCTGGTTCGGACGGAAGGACGCCAGCAGGAACTGGGAATTCGCGCCGCGCTGGGCGCGAGCCGCCGCCGTATCGCGGGCGAACTTCTTTTTGAGAGCGTGATCATTGGATTGATCGGGAGCCTTCTGGGTCTCGCTCTCGCTTATGGTGCTCTGCGCCTTCTGGTGGCGATGGCGCCGGCAGGGTTGCCGCGGATTCAAGACATTGGAATCAATGTGCCCGTGCTGATTTTCACGCTGGCAGCGTCGTTGATTGCAAGCTTGCTCTTCGGCCTGATTCCCGTGCTGAAATACGGAGGGTCCCGGCTGGCAACGGGTTTGCGGGAAGGCGGGCGAACGCTGAGCCAAAGCCGCCAGCGGCATCGCGCGCGAAACGTTCTGGTGGTCGTGCAAGTAGGCCTGGCTTGCGTGCTGCTGATCTGCTCCGGACTGATGATTCGCACGTTTCGCCGGTTGACGCAGGTGAATCCGGGGTTTCTTGCGCACGTCGGCGTCCAGACGTTTCGGCTCACCATACCGGAAGCCGATGTTGCCAAGCCCGAAAACGTGGTGCGCATGCAGGAAGAGATCGCGCGCAAGCTGTCGGCGATACCGGGCGTTTCCTCCGTGGCGCTCACCAACGGCGTTCCCATGAGCAACAATCACTGGATGGATCCGGTGCTGGCGCGAGACCGGGATTACGCTCAGGGCGAAGTCCCTCCGCTGCGGTGGTTCGAGTTCGTCTCGCCGGGCGTCTTTCATACCTTGGGCATTCCTCTGATTGCGGGGCGCGATTTCACCTGGACGGACACATACAACAAGATCCCGGTGGCCATCGTTTCGGAGAATTTCGCGCGCGAGTACTGGAAAACTCCCGAAAACGCGCTCGGAAAGCAGATCCGCGTCAGCACGAAAGACGACTGGCGGCAAATCGTGGGAGTTGTGGGTGACGTGTACTACGACGGCGTGGAGCAGTCCGCCCCCACCACCGCCTACTGGCCCATCTTGATGCATAACTTCGAGAGCGATCCCGTGCAGCTCCGGCGCACGCTGGCATTCGTAATTCGCACCCCCCGCGCGGGTTCGGAAACGCTGATGAAGGAGGCGCGGCAAGCGGTATGGTCGGTGGACGCAAACCTTCCGCTGGCGGACGTGCGCACGCTCGGGTACTACTACACCAAATCGATGGCGCGGACTTCGTTCACACTGGTGATGCTTGCGATTGCAGGAGGAATGGCGCTCCTGCTCGGGGCTGTGGGTCTCTACGGCGTAATCGCGTATTCCGTCTCCCAGAGAACGCGCGAAATCGGCATCCGCATCGCGCTGGGCGCGCAGCAACGGGGGCTTGTCGGTATGTTTGTCCGGCAGGGACTCATTCTCGCGGGAGTGGGTGTCGCTTGCGGCGTCGTCGTTGCGATCGTGGCGGTCCGCGTGATGGCGTCGCTGCTGTTCCATGTGAGCCCGGTCGACCCCGTCACCTATATTCTTGTGTGCGCTGGGCTGGGCGCGACGGCCGCTCTGGCCAGCTACCTTCCGTCGCGGCGCGCATCGAGCGTCGATCCAGTGGAAGCCCTGCGCGCAGAGTGAAGCACCGGCGTTTTCTCGATTCGGAGAACGCCGGCCCCACGTAAAAATCGGCTCCTCGTGCTGGACTCAAGCGCAAAACGAGGATAGTCTGTCGCGGTCGCCGGGGAGGGGGCGCCCCGCAGGAGGCCGCAAATGAAGAAGCTTCGCCGTTCGGTCCTTGTCCTTGTTTCTCTTGCAGGCTTGACGTTCGCGCCATCCCTGCTGTCGCAGGAAGGTGCGCCAGGGAAGCAGCGCACCCCGAGTGAGGCCCTGCTGGCCAACTGGAACGATGTGGGCAACCGGCTCGTCACCATGGCCGAGGATTGGTCCGCCGACAAGTATGCGTACCGGCCGAACTCCGACGTCCGCACGTTTCAGCAGGTGTTGTTGCACGTGGCCGGGTCGAACTACGATTTGCTCAACCGTCTCACCGGGACGAAAATGGGCGATGGGCGCAATGATCCCGCCGTGAGTGACTACCAAACGAAGGAACAAACGGTCGCGTTCCTGAAGAAGTCGGTCGCGGACGGCGCCGCCGAGATTAAAAAAGAAGGCGACGCCGGCGTGTTGCAACACCTTTCACCCTGGATTGGCTATACCGAGCATATGGGCGAACACTACGGCTTGCTGGTTGCCTACTACCGGAACAACCGCATCGTGCCACCGGAATCGCGTCCAAAGAAATGAATGTCGGAAGCGGCCGATCCAAGATTGCGTTGCGTCTCAAAATTATGGTCCCTCACTTTAATGCTTACTCGCGGTTTGTCTTTTGCCTGACGGTGTTGATGGTGAGCTTGAGCTGGATGCACGTAGCCCCGGCGAACGCCCAGGACCGATCGCAAGGGCGGTCTCGCGTGATCAGCCGCGGCGGCATCGTGGCGGCCGAGAGCCCGCTTGCGGCGCAGGCTGGCGCGACGATTCTGGCGCACGGCGGAAACGCGGTGGATGCGATCGTCGCCGCGAACGCCGTGATGGGCGTGGTCGAGCCGATGATGAACGGTATGGGCGGCGATCTGTTCGCCATCGTGTATGACGCGAAGTCGGGCAAGCTCTACGGTTTGAACGCGAGCGGCTGGTCGCCCGCGAAGCTCACCGTCGAACACCTGAGGAGCAAGGGCGTCACCCACATGCCGGGACACGGGATCGACAGCGTCACGGTGCCGGGCGTGGTCGACGGTTGGTCGAAACTGCTCGCCCGTTTCGGCACGAAAACATTCGCCGAGATTCTGGCGCCTGCCATTCATTACGCGCGCGAAGGTTTTCCAGTCGCGGAATGGGATGCCGAATATTGGCACGAGGCTGAGCCCTTTCTTCGCGAGAACAGGAATCTGTCGGCCACGTATTTGATCGATGGCCATTCGCCGGGCGTGGGAGAAGTCTTTCGCAATCCGGACCTGGCGAAGTCCCTCGAGTTGGTCGCCAACGGCGGTCGCGACGCGTACTACAAAGGCCCGATCGCTTCGCAGATCGTCGCATTCTCAACGAAAATGGGCGGAACGATGACGGCTCAGGATATGGCGGAGTATTCGAGCGAATGGGTGCAGCCGATTTCGACAACGTATCACGGCTGGACGGTCTACGAAATTCCGCCCAACGGCCAGGGAATTGCCGCGCTGATGATGCTCAACATCATGCAACGATTTCCGCTCGCTCAATTCGGCCAGAACTCCGCCGACGCGCTGCACGTGATGATCGAAGCGAAGAAGCTGGCTTACGCCGACATGCGCCGCTACGTCGGCGATCCGCGATTCAGCCATATTCCGGTGGAAGGCATGCTCGCGAAAAATTATGGCGCGGACCGGGCGAAGCTGATCGACATGAAGAAGGCCAATTGCGACGTCGCGCCCGGCGAGCCGGGGCTCGGTCCCGGAGGCGATACGACATATCTCACCGCCGTCGACCGCGACGGCAATATGGTCTCGCTGATTCAGAGCAATTACTCGGAATTCGGCTCGCGACTCGTGGCGGATGGAACCGGATTCGCGTTGCAGAACCGGGGCGCGCTGTTCGCGCTGGACGCGTCCTCGCCGGACGCGCTCGCCGGCCACAAGCGGCCGCTGCACACGATTATTCCGGCGTTTATGGAGCGCGGCGACGACCGCATCGCGTTCGGAATCATGGGTGGATTCAACCAGGCGCAGGCGCACGCGCAATTCGTCTCCGATATTGTCGACTTCGGGATGAACATCCAACAGGCGCTCGAATCGCCTCGATTTACGAAGCTGACGTTCCACGGTTGTGACGTTGCCATGGAAGACCGCATCCTCGAAAGCGTCCGCAGCGCCCTCACTCAACGTGGGCATCGGATCGAGGTCCGAGGGGATTACTCCGCGATGATGGGCGGCGGACAAGCCGTGCGGCGCGATTTTGCGAAGGGCGTCAACTACGGCGCTTCGGACCCTCGTAAGGACGGCGAAGCCATTCCAGAGCCGTCTCCGCAGCGCTAAAAAATCACCGCCAATTGCTGCCAATTGCTGATTGTTATCCGCGACAACGAAGCCGCCGTGCGGCGTAAGTGCCTATGATTCTGCAACTTTAGTACGACCGTACCATTGTGTGCGCGCTCCGGAAACTTTATAAATAGTTCGTGCGCGCCGTAGACCGACACTAGCTGTTCCATCTCAAACTGGGGCCAGTCCTCACAATGGTTAGCTGGAATTCCACGCTGCAGTCTGGGGGCAAAGGCAGGGCTCGCGCCGTCGACCGCCGCCAAAACAACGCAAACGCGGAGCCTCCCTCCTCGGTCGAGACCCGTTCGGCGGCCGACGCCGCTTACCTCCAGGCTCTTCTGGAGAACAATCCTCTCGGGATCGTCGTGCTGGATCTCGAAGGGCGCGTCCACACGTGCAATCCCGCGTTCGAGACCTTGTTCGGCTACCCGATGGTTGAAATTCGCGCCGTGAACCTGGATTCGCTTCTCACTCCAGCTGAGCAGGCTGAGGAAGCCCGGCGCCTGACGCAACGCGCCGCGCGCGGGGAAGTGGTTCGCTCGATCGGCCAGCGGCGGCGACGCGACGGGCAGATCGTGGATGTGCAAATCGTCGGTGTTCCGCTGGAAGTGGGCGGGAAGAGGTCGGGCAGTTTCGCGATGTACGAGGACATCAGCGAGCGCGTTCGCGCCGAGGAAGCGCGTTGCCGGGCCGAGGAGAAATTTCGCGGCCTATTCGAGAACGCGGTCGAGGGAATTTTTCTGACGGCTGCCGACGGCCGCTACCTGAGCGTCAATCCCGCGCTCGCCCGAATGTGCGGTTTCAACTCCCCCGATGAGATGATCGCGGCCGTTCCAAACGCCGCCCGTATGTACGCCGAGCCGCACTTCCGCGAAGAATTCAAGCGCCTGATCGAGGAGCGCGGTGTCGTCGAAGGGCTCGAATACCAGCTTCTTCGGCAGGATGGGACCAGGGTCTGGATTTCCGAGAACGCGCACGCGGTGCGCGACGCGAGCGGAGCGATCGTCAGCTACGAAGGAACCGTGCAGGACATCTCCGAACGCAAGCGATCGGAGCTGGAGCGGCAGGCGACCACCGAAATCATCCACAGCGTCAACGCCACGGACAATCTCGACGATCTTCTCCGGATGATCCATGCGGCGCTCGCCAAAGTGCTCTACGCCGAGAATTGCTTCGTCGCGCTCTTCGAGCCATCCACCGGAATGTTCCACTTTCCATTCATCGTCGATCAACACGACGTTGCGCCTCCCCCCCAGAAAATCGGGCGAAGCTGCACGGCGTACGTCTATCGCACGGGGCAGCCCACACTGATCCCTCAGCAGGTGTTCGATAGGCTGGTGGAGCAGGGCGACGTCGAGCTCGTCGGCACGCCGTCGCCGTCGTGGCTGGGGGTTCCGCTACGAACGCCCGCTGCGACCATCGGCGTGCTGGTTGTGCAGCATTACGAGCAGGAGAACGCTTATACCGAGCGCGATCTGGAATTCCTTTCTTCCGTCGGCGGTCAGATTGCCTTGGCCATCGAGCGCAAGCGCGCGGAGACGAAGATTCGGGAAAGCGAAGCGCGGCTCCGCGTGCTGGTGGAGCAGTTGCCCGCGGTGCTTTGGACCGTGGACAAAGACCTCCGGTTCACCTCGGCTGTCGGCGCGGGCCTCGCCCGGCTCGGCCTCAAGCCCGATGAGATCGTCGGCAGGCGCCTGCCGGAGTATTTCGAGACCTCCGACCTGACATTCCTTCCGGTCGCGGCTCACGGCCGTGCCGTGGCGGGCGAACCGGTGACATTCCACATGGAATGGAAGGGCGGATCGTACGCGTGCCACGCAGAGCCGCTGCACGACGCCGCGGGAGAGGTGCTTGGTGCGATCTGCATGTCTCTGGATGTCACGGACCGGAAGCAGCTCGAGGAGCAGTTCCGGCAAGCGCAGAAAATGGAAGCAGTCGGACGATTGGCGGGCGGCATCGCCCACGACTTCAACAATCTGCTCATGGTGATCCTCGGTTACGCCGATCTTCTGTCCGAGCGCCTAGCGGCAACCGATCCGCTCCGCAAGAACGCCGAGCAGATCCGCACGGCCGCGCAACGCGCCGCCTCCCTGACGCGCCAGCTCCTGGCCTTCAGCCGGAAGCAGATTCTGGCGCCCAGCGTGATCAGCATCGACTCCGTCGTTGCCGATATGGAGAAAATCCTGCGTCGCTTGATCGGCGAAGACGTTCAGCTCGAGACGCACTCTGCCGCGGACCTGTGGCCGGTGAAGGCGGATCGCAGCCAGATCGAACAGGTGATCATGAATCTAGCCATCAACGCGCGGGATGCCATGCCGAACGGCGGGCGGCTGATGCTGGAGACGGCCAATGTGGAGCTCGATTCCTCGTTCTCACGGCATTCCGTCGTGATGGCTCCGGGCAAGTACGTGATGCTCGCGGTCACCGACAATGGTTGTGGGATGGACGCAGACACTCAAGGGCATCTCTTCGAGCCTTTCTTCACGACGAAGGAAAAGGGCAAGGGAACCGGCCTCGGGCTCGCGACCGTCTACGGCATCGTTAAACAGAGCGGCGGCTACATCTGGGTTTACAGCGAGCCGGGGAAGGGAACGACGTTCAAGGTTTATCTGCCGCGGGTCATGAGCGGGGGCGAGAAGGCTCGCAAGGATGAGTCCGATGCGGCGAAGCCGCTGCAGCGCGGCTCCGAAACCGTCCTTCTAGTCGAGGATGAGGACGGGGTGCGACAGCTCGCGCGCGAGTATCTCGAAACGAACGGATACACCGTGTTGCAGGCCGCCGACGGGCATGCCGCACTCGAGCTGGCGGGGCTGCACGACGGTCCAATCCATCTGCTCATGACGGACGTGGTGATGCCCGGTATCAGCGGGCGGGAACTGGCGCAACGCATCTCCAAGGTCCGCGCCGATATCAAGGTTCTCTACATGTCAGGCTACACAGACCAGGCTGTGGTGCACCATGGAATCCTGGACTCAGGCTCCGTTCTTCTGCAGAAGCCTTTTACGATGGCGACTCTTGCTACAAAACTCCGCGAGATTCTCATCAGTGAAGAGGCGGTGCTCTGACGTCTGATCGTCGTCTGAATTTGCAGAGCTGTTTCATCCGCGAACATCGGGCCGCCTACGGTCCAATTTCCACGTCAGAGCCTCGGAAGCGCTTTGAAGCGGTTTCCAACCTGCTGTCCTGCAACCGCATGAAACGGCGTATGTTATGAAAGGCTCGAAACTTCGCTTTCGCTCCCCCCGGTTGGCGAATGGCATGCACTCCCCTATCTCGAACGCGCGACGGACTGCGCGGAACGCAAGGCGAAAACAGAGCCGAACGGGGGGAACGATGGAAAACACTAGCGTGCGCGAACAAAGGGAAGAGACACCGGGCGTGGTTGCGGAACGCCGGCTGTGGACCGCAGTGATCGTTCATGCGGTGCAGGATTGGCTCTCGGGCACGCTCCGCGACAAGCGAGAGGCGCAGACGTTTCTGTTCGAAGATTCCGAGGATTTCCACCAGGTTTGCGCCGGAGCCGGACTCGATCCGTCGAGCTTTCGCTCCAAACTGTTGCGAGTCGGGCACCAAGTCGAGATGGAAGGGCCGCTGACCCACGCGTTTGCGGCATGATCAGCATTGCGTTTGCCGCCTCTTTAGGCTGAGCGGCAAACCTCCTGCAGGAGGGCAGTATCCGTCGGGCCCTATCTGCGAGACCGCATTCGCCACGGTGGGGCGCCGCCCAGGGCGCGCCGAAGAATTCCCCAACGTGGTCCTCCACTGAAGTAGAATTTGCGCCGGCGCGCGTCGCCGCCATTCATGGAACCCGCCTTTCTTCGTTCCGCCTGTCCCGAGAAGCAGTTGCTCGCGAGCTGCGCGCGGACGAGCATGCGCCCCAACGAGGCCGCGCGAATTCGCGAACTCGCGGCCGGTCCCCTCGATTGGGATTATGCGATTGCGCGGGCACAGGACCATTCGATTCTTCCGCTGCTCGAGCGGAACCTGCGGGCAGGCGCCGGCGAGGTCGTTCCAGGAACGGTTCTCGTCGAGCTCGAAAGGATGGCGCGCGCCAGCGCCATGCGTTGCCTCGCGCAAACGTCGGAACTCCTCCGCGTTGTGGAGTTGTTCGAATCGCGCGGGATTCGAACGCTTCCCTACAAAGGTCCGGTGATCGCCGCACAAGCCTACGCCGATATCGCCGCGCGGCAGTTCGAGGATCTCGACATTATTCTTGCGCAGCGCGATATTCCGGCGGCGGATGCGGCGGTTCGCAGCATCGGATACGAGCCGAAGTTCCCCTGGATACATTCGCCGGAGACGCGCTCCATTGTCCCGGGCGAATACAATTACTTCAACCCGGCGCGACAAACCATTCTCGAACTGCACACCGAAGCCACGCTGCGGCATTTTCCCGTGCGCCCGCCGCTCCCGGAATTCTTTGATCGGGCGGCCAACGTCGATCTGGGGGGCCGAACGGTTCGCACCTTCCGAGTGGAAGACGCGCTGCCCGTCTACTGCATTCACGGGACCAAGGATTTCTGGGAAAGGCTGATCTGGATCGCGGATGTTGCGGAGCTGCTGCGTTCCCGTCGCGACCTGGATTGGGATTCGGTTCTGCGCACCGGTGAGCAGTTGCGCGCTCAGCGCATGCTTCACCTCGGGCTTGCGCTTGCGGCCGGCGTTCTCGACGCGGACCTTCCCCCGGAAATATCCGCGCGTGTGAAGGCGGATTCGCGTGCGTCGGCCATGGCGGCCGAGATCGCCAATCGCCTGTTGAGCCGCGACGCTCGCGAACGGACTGCGCGCGAGCGGTTTTCATTTCGGCGTCGCGCTGTCGAGGGGCAAGCAGCGGGCTGGCGCTACGCGTTGCGCCTCACGCTCGCCCCCTCCGAGGAAGACTGGCAGCAAACGCAATCCCCGCACCGGTTCGCGCCGTTCCAGGCCGCCTTGCGCCCATTCCGCCTCCTCCGCAGGTACGGCTGGTTCGGACGCTCCTGATTTGCCCATCGCCGCGCTGGTTCAGCCGGTTCGCTCCCACCTGGAGCCAGCAAGTACGGAATCAGAAAGAACAAAGCTAGGCCACCAAAATGGAGCCATAGGGAGTGGTCCAGGTACCACCCGAGCCCGGGCGAAAGGTAATAAGTAGCGTCACTCATCTTGAGCTGATAACTATAACCGGGAGCAAAAGAGTGACGAGCCCAACGCCCGGCCGTGTCTTCCAGAATCCACGATGTCCAGAAGCTGACGAAAACCAAAGCGAACACGGCGATCATCGCGGCGCCCGCAGGGCGAGGCATATCTTTGGGTTGCCGCCGGTATCGAGCAGAAGCCGGCATGTTCGATTCTCACAAGAGAGCACATAACAAGCGAATCTAGCGCAAGTTTCCGTTATCGCGTGCGTGCCATCATCGATAGGGTCAGCCGTTTGAAAGACAAGCTTGATTTGCCAGTTCGCTAAACGGAATTCGAATCGGCAACGGAGGCTGCAAAACAAGATCTTCGCATCGTCGGTTCTTACAACTGTGCCATCTCGCACTCCAACTAACCCGAACACCCAACTAACCCGAACATTGACACCTTACTAGCCCCGCCGTACCCTGATTTTTAGGTTGGATCTGCGATTCATGGACATCTTTGAAGAAATCTTGCGGATGCGCCGTGCGGGCCAGCGAGGCGCCCTCGCCACGATTGTCCACACGAACGGCTCGATCCCGAGCTATGAGAGTTCCCGCATGCTCGTGCGCGACGACGGCACGATTGCCGGCACGATCGGCGGCGGTTGCGTCGAGGCGGAAGTCTGGGCCGCCGCGAAGGAAGTGATTGACGCCGAACAACCGCGCAAGATGACCTTCAACCTGAATCACGAAGCCGACTACGACTCCGGCCTGATCTGCGGCGGGACACTCGAGGTCTTTGTCGAGCCCATTCTTCCGCAGCCGACGCTATACATTTTTGGCGCGGGGCACGTTTCGACGGCGGTTTCGCGAGTAGCTCAACAGGCGGGCTTCGCGATCGGCGTGATCGACGACCGCGAATCGTTCGCGAACGCGGAACGGTTTCCGATGGCTTCGGAGATCCACACGAGCTTCGAGGAGTCGTTCGAGAAGATCCATCCGAATTCGTCGAGCTATCTCCTGATCGTCACCCGCGGGCATAAAGACGACATGCGTGTGCTGGCGTGGGCCGTCACCACCGACGCGCGTTACATCGGGATGATTGGCAGCAAACGCAAAGTGCTTTCCGTCTATAAGGCGCTCGAGAAGGAAGGATTCGATCCCGAAAAATTCGAACACGTGCACGCGCCGGTGGGACTCAACATTGGTGCTCTCTCGCCCGAAGAAATCGCGGTCAGCATCGTTGCGGAACTGATCGCTGTCCGCCGCAACGCGAAAAATGCGCATCACAAATCCATTCACTCGCGGGAGAAGAGTCGCGAACCGGCAAGCGTGCGGAAAGGCTGACCTTGCTGGCGGCTGCGATTCTCGCTGCAGGCGAGTCCCGGCGGATGGGCTCGCCGAAGGCTCTTGTCCCGTTCCGGGGAATCAGCTTCGTGCAGCACCTCGTAAACGCCACGCGCCATTCGCGCATTGGCGTGACGCGGATCGTCCTGGGCGCCGGTGCCGACGAGATTCGTCCTCATCTCGGAGTCGATCCCGCCATGATCGTCGTGAATCCGCACTGGGAAAAAGGACAGCTTTCGTCCATTCAGGCTGCGATTCGCAGCCTTCCCGAAAACACCGAAGGAATGATTTTGTGCCCCGTGGATCATCCGCTCGTTTCCGCCAATCTGATCGCGCAGCTCATCCACCAATTCGACACGGATACCAAATTGATCGTGCTGCCCTCGTTTCGAGGACAGCGCGGGCATCCCGTGATCTTTCGCGCCAACCTGTATGCCGAGTTGCTTGCGGCATCGCCCGATGTCGGCGCGCGTCAGGTTGTCTGGGCGCACCCCCAGGATACGGAAGAGGTGCCGACCGAAGAGGAAGGCGTGGTCCTCAACCTGAACGATCCTGAAATTTTGAAGAAGGCCAAGGGCAGCGGCTCGGCGGGTTAGCGTTTTGCCTTTTTGTGTTTGTCTTCTGTTTTGGTTTGTGATCCTTGCTCCACCTGTATTGTTCCCGAACGATTTCTTCTCGGTTTTGCGGCCTCCGCTGCATGGCTAATCCCGACTGCCCCGGGGCTGCGCTCGGTCTTCGCAGGCAAATCGGACGGCACGCGATTGATGATCGGGCGCAGCCCGAGGGGGCAGAAACTGGGAAGGCAACGAGGGCCGCAAACCCGAAATGCGTCAAACCCGTTTCACCAGGGCGGTCACAGCGTCGCAGCAAAGCTGCGCCGCGTGAAATGTGGCCGGCGGCAGGCCGCCGAGCTGCTCTGAAATCTGGAGCGGCTTGATGCTCCGCGCCTCTTCGAGCGTCTTTCCAATCAGCAGATCGGTGAGCACGGAGCTTGCCGCGATCGCCGCAACACAGCCTTGGGTCTTGAACCGCGCCGCCTCGATGCGGTGACCTGCCAGACGGACGCTCAAAAGAAGTGTGTCTCCGCATACAGGGTTTGTTACACTTACGGCGGCGGTTGCATCCAATAGTTCGCCGGTGTTGTGCGGATGCTGGAAGTGCTCCAGAATGGAATGGCTAAACATCACCGGCAGTATATTCCGGATGGGACGCCCGAAGGAGCCGTTTCGGTGTTTTGAGACTCGCTACGCTTCGGCGTTCATCCCTTCGCTTTTCTTTCAATATTGTTGACAGAACGGCATTTAGAACGATAATTTTATAGGCCCTAGCTATCGGCTCTTCCGTCAGGGCGCGGCAGAGCTGAACGACAACTCGCCTATCGGAAATCTCAGGAGACATGCAGATGCGACGACTAGGTTACCACTTAACCCTCCTGCTCGCCCTCGCGCTCAGCGCGACGGCTGTCTTCGCCCAGGACGGGAAGCTCAAAATCAAGGTGACCCCAAAGCAGGCAGACGTGTTTGTGGATGGGAAGGCTAACCCCCAAGGACATAACAGGATCTCGCTAGCTCCGGGGAAGCATACGGTGGCTGTGGTGAACTATGGCTACAAGATTCAGACGCAAGACGTTGATATTCAGGCGGGTAAGACCACGGATTTGAGCGTGACGCTTGAGCCATACGGCGGAACCGTGAACGGCCCGTATGGAGACGTGGAATTTCACGGCGCCCCTCGCGCCGCCGTGCTGTCGAACGGAACGACGCCCGCCTATTTTGTCGGCCACGTCGACGAGTTCGACTGGGATTGGATTTGGCACCAGAATCTCCTCTTGCCTCCCGGCACGCACCACATCACCGTCACCCGTGAGGGCAAGGACCTGTGGACCGGCGACGTCACCGTGGCCGCCGGCAAGAAAGTCATCGTTGACATCAACAAGAATACTCAGAAGACCGTCGACTGGTCTCGCGGCGAAAAGTTGAAAGGGCCTCTGCCTCGCTTCAAGGCGGGCATGGCCAGCGCCACTGTCGCGGTCGCTCCCGTGACGGGCTCCTTCAGCGCGAGTCCCACCGACATCAACTGCGGCCAGTCTTCCACGCTGACCTGGCAATCGGCGGAAACAGCCGAAGCGAACATCAGCGGCATTGGAAAGGTGGACGCGAGCGGTAACCAGACCGTTTCACCACACCAGACCACCACGTACGATTTCACCGCCAGCGGCCCCGGCGGAACGGTGAAGGGCAGCGGCGCGGTAAACGTCAATACGAAGGTCGACGCCAGCATTTCCGTGAATCCCGCGGAAGTTCACTATCGCAAGATCGGCGAAAAGGTGATCACGCAGGATTCCTCGACGCTGACCTGGCAGACCTCCAACGCGGACAGTGTCTCGATCGATCCGATTGGCAAGGTGGACCCGAGCGGCAACCAGTCCGTCAAGGCTGAACCGAAGGATACCTCTCAGGTGCCCGAAGGACAGCCCGCTCGCACGATCGACGAGACGACGAATTACACGCTGACCGCGTCCAACGTTTGCGGCGGCAACGCCACCCAGACTGCGGCGCTCCATATCGTCGGTTCGGTCGAACCGATCCCGACGGTCACGCTGCAAAGCGTCTTTTTCCCGACAGACTATCCCGACCGGCGCAATCCGCAGGTGGGACTCGTGAAGAGCCAGCAGCTCAGCCTCTCCGATCTGGCGGCCGGCTTCAAGAAGTACCTCGAGTACGATCCCGACGCCAAGCTTTCGATCGAGGCTCACGCCGACGTTCGCGGCTCGCGGTCCTTCAATCAGGATCTCACCGAGCGCCGTGTCGAACGCGCCAAGCAGTACCTCGTCGATCAGGGTATCCCGGCGGACAAGATCGAGACGGCCGCGTATGGCAAAGACCGTCCGATGGCCAAAGCCGAGGTGAAGGATCTCGAGGGCTCGAACCCACAAAACCCGCCGAAAGCGCGCCTGCGTAATCGGACCGCCGATTGGTACGCCTACAACCGGCGTGCGGACGTCGTGCTGCTGCCTTCGGGCAAGAAGTCGACGCAATATTTCCCGCACGCCGCGGACGACTCCGGGCTGATCTGGCAGATTCCGAAGCCGCCGCTGCGGAAGGTTGAAAAGGACCAGTAGCTCCATTCGCGATAAAAAAAGCGCCGGAGAGTTCGCCTCTCCGGCGCCTTTTTATTTCCTTGAGGCGCCGCTGTCGGATGGTGAACGCGGCGCTATGATCCGTCAACCGCCAGAACGCCCATCCTAGCGCCCTGTCGCCGCGCTGGCCGCACTGACCGGCCGGTAGCCTGTTTCCGCAGCTTTCTTAAGCGCCTCGACTCCTTCCGCTGTTGTGAGCAACGGAGTTGTCCTTACCGCCTTGCACGAGCCGCCCGCGGCAAACGCGATGGCCATCGCCGCGGCAGAAACATTGTCCGGCATCTCCGTGATCGCAACGATGTCGTAATCCCCAAATGCAAAGTAGCCGTTGATCACCGTCCCTCCCAATTTTTCGATGGCGGGCCGGATCGCGTCCATTCGATTTTGCGGGTTGTTCATCAACGCTTTCCAAGACTCCTGCGTGTAAGCAACCTGGGTCAAATACAGTGGCATGGAAACCTCCTCGCAAAGGTGGGAAAAGCTGGCGCGATACTGGCACCGGGAGGCTGCCGGGTCAAGCGAATAGACGCCCCTCCACGCTGGTCTGCGTCGTCCCATCCGGCTGGCCCTTTGCTCGCCAGCCGGGCAGCCCAAGCCTGTGATAATCTGTCTCGACTTTTTTGAAAGGCGATCGCGCGAGCCATCGATGAATTACGCCCGTGGAAAAAAGGAATCCAGCCCGATCGCGTCGGCGATCCACGCCGAAGCCGCCGGGCCGATCGGAGACGTGCCCTCCGCCTCTGGCGATTACCTCGCGCTCGCGGTAGTCGCGGTCTCCGTCGTGTTGTTCCACATCGCCACGAACGGGCGTTACGGTTTCCATCGCGACGAACTGCAGGTTCTCGACGAAGCGCGCCACATGGACTGGGGCTTCGTCGCCTTTCCGCCGGTCACTCCGCTGATCGAACGCGTGAGCATCGCGCTGTTTGACACCTCGCTCATTGGCCTTCGCCTCTTTTCGGTGTTGGCGCAGGCTGCCGTGCTCGTCCTCACCGGTCTCATGGCGCGCGAACTCGGAGCCAGGCGCCTCGCACAAGTTGTCGCCGCGCTGGCCGTGGCCGTTTCGCCTCTCCCGATGTTCGAGGCCACAGAATTCCAATACTCCTCATTCGACATGCTCTGGTGGGTCCTGATCGCCTATTTTCTGATTCGTTTGCTCAAGGATGAAAATCCGCGCTGGTGGCTCGCGATTGGCGCCGTCATCGGCGTCGGTATGGAAACCAAGTACACGATGGCCTTCTACGGCGTGGGACTCGCGGGGGCGCTGCTGCTGACGCCGGCGCGGCGTTACCTGAAAACCCGCTGGCTCTGGTACGGCGTCGCGCTGTCGCTGCTGATTTTCCTTCCCAATCTGATCTGGCAGATCCGCCACGATTTCGTCTCGCTCCATTTCCTGCAGCACATCCACAAGCGCGACGTTGGCGAGGGCCGCGCCGACGGCTTCTTCCTGCATCAGTTCATCATCAACACGAATCCGCTGCTCGCGCCGCTCTGGCTCGCCGGCGTTTACTATTTCTTCGCGGACCGGGAAGGCAGGCGCTACCGTCTGCTCGGCTGGCTCTGGCTGATTCCCGTCGCGCTCTTTGCCATTATGAAAGGACGCGGCTACTACGTGGGTCCTCTCTATCCCATGCTGTTCGCTGCCGGCAGCGTCTTGTGGGACCGCTTGATTCATTGGCTGCGCGCCGGTTGGAGGTGGGCCGTCGGGGTCGTAACCTTCGCCGCCATTGCGCTGGGTGCGTACGGCGTCGGCAGGATCGTTCTGCCCATTCCGCCAGTCAACTCGCCTCATAATCTCGCCCTGAAGAATAACGGCGACTTGCGCGAGGAAATCGGCTGGACCGATCTTGTCGCCGAAGTCGCTCGCATCCGCGATTCGCTCGCGCCCGCTGAGCGCGCTCATCTCGGGATCATCACCGCCAACTACGGCGAGACGGGCGCGATTAACCTTTACGGCCCGCGCTACGGACTGCCCCAGGCCATCAGCGGCACAAACACGGCCTGGTACCGCGGCTACGGCAATCCGCCGCCGCAAACGCTGATCGTGCTCGGCCAGTCTCGCGACGATGCCGACGAGATGTTCCAGTCCTGCCGCCTAGCCGGCCACGACGGCAATCCCTACGGCATCAAGAACGAAGAAAGTACCGACCATCCCGACATTTTCGTCTGCGGCCCGCCCCGCCAGCCCTGGCCCCAATTTTGGAAACACTTCCGCTTCTTCGGATAACCGCGCTAATTTCGTGACCTGCTTGGCGATCCTGCAGTGTAGGAGCACGGCACGTCGCAGATCCGCCGGTGGGCGGCCCGTGTCTTCGCCCGCTTCGCCGCGTCTGCTGGAAACACCTCTGACCCGCGTGGTAGATTTTGCGTGATGACGCGTCGGACGCTTATGAAATGCAGCTCCTGCCCGAATTCCGAATGGGAAGCTCTGTGCCGCTCGCCGATCGTTTTCTTGCTCGTTCTGGTTTGCATCGCGCCGTTGCGCGCCGCCCGCGCCGACACTGGCGAAGCCGCCTGGCTCCGCTACGCTCGCCTTCAACCCTCCATCGCCGCTCAATACAAGTCGCTGCCAAAAGAAGTCCTCGTCCTCGGCGATTCGCCCGTGCTCATTTCTGCGCAGAACGAACTGATTCGCGGCGTCGACGGAATGTTGCGAGAAAAGCTGCGCGTCGTCCATCGCCGCGACATC
>DATGHM010000221.1:0-11989 GCA_035307985.1 Candidatus Acidiferrales bacterium | reverse complement strand
AGGGGACACCTGCCGGCGACGATCATTCGGATTAGGCTTTCGACGGCGCGGTGCCGCGGCGTCAAACGCATGCGTTCAATCTGAGGGGAACTATCCGATTGGGGGAAATGATCCAGCCAAAACTGTCTCTTTTCAATTTTGCGGCGGTCCTGCTTCTCATCGTTCCTTTTTCGGCGTCCGTAATCGCGCAAACGGCGAACGTGCGCACGAAACCCGATCGGCCGGGACGAACGGCCGTCCAGCGCTGCGGGAGCGGCGTGACGCTTCGGCTGACGAGGCCCAGCGCCGCCCAGGGCGGCCTGCTCGAGTTGACCCTGCGCAGCGCCGCCCCGTTGAGCGATTTGAACGGGAAATGGGGAGGAGAAGATCTCCAGTTTTGGGCCGATGGCCGAGGCGTCGAGCACGCGCTATTCGGAGTGGATCTGGAGCGCGCGCCGGGCGCGTACGAGGTGGAAATTTCGGGAACGGCGCCAAACGCCGAGCCCCTGACGTGCAGGACGAGCGTCGATATTACGGCGGGGCGCTTCGCCATCGAGCGGCTGAAAGTGGCGCCGGGATTCGTCGAGCTGAGCCCGCAAGATGAAGCACGAGCCGCGAAGGAGAGCGGGCGGTTGCACGAGATTCTCGCCCACGTCACGCCCGAGCGATTGTGGACGGGGCCATTCCGGTTCCCCTTAGCGGGCAAGCACACGGGACACAACTTCGGCAGGCGGCGGGTCCTGAACGGCGAACCTCGGTCGCCACACACGGGACTGGACATCCCCGCGCCTGCGGGGACGCCCATTCATGCGGCGCAGAGCGGGCGCGTGGTTCTGGCCGAGAAATTCTTTTTCTCGGGAAACACGGTGCTTGTGGACCACGGACTGGGCGTGTACACGTTCTACGGTCATATGAAGCAGATCAAGGTGAAAGAAGGTGAGCAAGTGAGGGCTGGCGCGATTCTGGGGCTGGTCGGTGCAACCGGCCGCGCGACGGGACCGCACCTGCACTGGGGACTGATCGTAGACGGCGCGCGCGTGAACCCGCTCGGAATCATCAGGCTGCCGCTGCAATAATCTCGTTTTCTTTTTCACTCTCACTCGATCAGGCGTTTTGGGCTCGCGCCGGAACTACAGGATTACTCGTATTGCGTTCCGATGCGCCGCAATATTCATCTGGGAGGAGAATCGCGGAGGAACGGAATGGCTCGCACGAACCAAAGAGGCAGTCACCGAAGAAGATGGTCAGGAAAGGTGAAGACTGATTCCACACACCCGCCGCCGGGGTTGTTCACCAAGAGCGCACCCACGATTGCGAGAACGCTGGCGTCGAAGCGAGTGTCGCCGAAGGGGCCAAGTTCAGGGATGAGAATGCTGACGTTCTTCATCAATCGCGCGGGGCGAAATTTGAGCAAGTCGCGGCGAGCGAAACTGGAACGTGCGAAAGAATTGTTATCGGAAAGGATTCACGGCGGGAAGCGGGAGAAAAAGAAGAGCCGGGCGTGACTTGCAGCGTCAGTGGAGAGGCTGGCGGAGTTCGCCCGGCGGTACTCATTCAAGCTAGAGGCAAAGGTGCCGGGCGGGTCTGGGACCCGCCCCTACGCACACCCTGCCTCATGGAGAGCCCGTCCCTAGTGAGTGACGCCTTCGCCTCTTGGGCTCAGCGTGAGCCGGCGCTGGCATTGACGAGGGCTTCCACTGCGGGGGCAACCGCAATGTATACGTCTGCCTGTTGGCCTTTGGCCTTCTCGATCATGACGAGAGTTTGAGCTTTCCATTCGGGTGGCGTTTTCTCCCCGCGGTCGAGATAGCCGAGGGCTTGCAAGCCCGCGGCGCCGAGCGAAGCGAGGGTTTGTGAAACGGGCTCGAGCTCCTTCAGAGCAGCAGACCCTTGGAGCATGGGCTCGAGGTGAGCATCGTTGTCGCGCCAGAGCGTGAGCTGGTTGCGGACCTGGGTTTCCGCTTTAGCGTCCTTGAAACCGCCTGCGATCAGCGCATTGACCAGATTCGTAAAATCGTGAGCCGATTCGCTTTCGGGCGGCACTGCATCCACGAGCCGGTTCAGCGGGGTCAGGGCCGTTTCCTCC
The DNA here is from genome assembly GCA_035307985.1 of Candidatus Acidiferrales bacterium. GTDB lineage: Bacteria > Acidobacteriota > Terriglobia > Acidiferrales > UBA7541 > Palsa-295. The sequence continues at coordinate 9,924 of DATGHM010000221.1, read as the reverse complement.
GTTCCAGCTTTGTCGTCCGATTCCTGGCGCCCCTGAAGGCCGACGGGGCGCACCGCGTCGGCGAGCGCGCGAAGCGGAGCGACGTTGTCCGTGCCGGCCATGCGGCCAAGCATGGCGGTCAGGCCGGACTTGTGCTCGATACCAAGCCACTCGAGCCGCCAACTGACGGCGTCCAGGCGGCGATACATGCTGGCGACGTCCTGTGTTTGCCGCGGCGACCAGAGACGCTCGGCAATCGCGGCTGTGCGCGGCCAGAGGCGCGAGTCGACATTGGCCGGCGAGAGAAACTCGGCCCAGGCGCACGCTTCGCCGCCGAGGATTCGGGATTGTTCTTCGGGACTCAGCTTAGCCGCATCTCCTGATACGGGCTCGACGCCGTAGTGCTCCGCGGCAGTTTCCATCGCATCGAGGTAATAGCCGCTCGAGAGCAATCCCCGATAGCCCTGCTTCGCGGCGGCTGCGAGCGAGTCCGGGCCGCGCCAGGATTGGATGACGATGTCTTTGGGCATGCCGGGACTGAGGATTTCGTCCCAGCCGATCATGAATTTGTGATGCTTGGTCAGGATTTTCTCCACCCGCTCGGTGAAGTGTTGCTGGAGCTGCTGATTGTCTTTGATCTGGTGGGCGCGCATGAACGCCTGGATTTGCGGGTTGGCGTCCCATTGCTTTCCGTTCACTTCATCGCCGCCGATGTGGAAGTAGGCGTCTGGAAAGAGCTTCGCCATCTCATCAATGAACTTATCGAGGAATTTGTAGGTTTCCTCGCGCGTGGGATCCATGGCGGGATTGAAGATGCCGAAGTGGTGCTCGATCGAGTAGGGGCCCGCACCGCTGGAAATCTGCGGGTATCCGACGAACCAGGAAGTGGCGTGCCCCGGCATGTCGAATTCCGGCACGATGCGAATGCCGCGGTCGGCGGCGTATTCAATCAGCCCGCGGAGCTGGTCTTGCGTGTAGTAGTTGCCGTCGGAGCCAAGCTCCTGCAATTTCGGGAATTTCATGCTCTCAACGCGGAAGCCCTGGTCGTCGGAGAGATGGAGGTGAAGAACGTTGAGCTTCACGGCGGCCATGGCGTCGACGTTGCGGATCAGTGCGGACATCGGAATGAAATGGCGGCTGACGTCAATCATCAGGCCGCGCCAGGGGAAGCGGGGCTGGTCCTCGATGTGGACGGCAGCGGCGGCGAAACCCCGGGGAGTCGGCTGCACGAGTTGAAGGAAAGTTTCGAGGCCGTGAAGGACGCCGAGCGTGTCGGGCGCGGTCAGGGTTGCACTCGAGGAGTTGACGTCGAGTGCGTAGCTCTCGTCCTCGCCGAGTTCGGGCACGGGCTTGCTGGCGCGATCTGCGCGAACGGTGAGCGTCGCTTTTCCGCCGTTTGAGGGCAAAAGTCCCAGCGGAACGCCGGTTTGGAACGAAAGGTTTCCCAGGAAGCGGCGGACGGCACGGTCGAGGCGAGGATCCTGCGCGCCTTCAAGGGCGACCGAGAACCCCTGATTCACGACGAGTTCTCCGCTGCCCGTGTGCACCTTGGCGGGAAGCGGCATGACGCTGATCTGAGCGCCTTGCGAGGAAGGCGGAGTTTGCGTCGCGGTCGCCACGGCGATTGCCGGAACAAACAGCAGAAGAAGGATCAGACGCATGAGTTCCTTTCGAACTGAGTCGATGATTCGCCAATTGAATCCGCGAGGATAGTACGAAATGCGATTTCCGAGTAGTGAGTTTCGAGGCTCCTGTGCTCTATAGCAGATTCGCGTTGCCACTCCCGCGGATGTATGCCATAAATTCGAGCCGCTATGCCCTCCAGCCTTCTCGATTGTCCGCAAATCACATGACGAGTAAACCGCGCTCCAAGGCTTCCATCGGAGTGGACATCGGCGGCACGAAAGTGGCCGCGGGTGTAGTGGATTGGGCGGGAAAAATCGTGGCGCGCTCGCGCGGCCGGATGGCGGCGCGCGGGACGGCGGAAGAGGGATTGCGCGCCGTGACCGAGACGCTGGATGCGTTGCTGCGCGACAGGCGAGCGCGCGGCGCCTCGGCGATTGGGATCAGCGTCCCCGGATGGGTGGATTCCGCGCGAGGAACTCTGGTCGGCGCGGCTAACATCCCCTGCTGGCGGAATTTTCCTCTCGCGCGAGAAATTGCGAAGCATTACCGGCTGCGGACGCGCATTGGGAACGACGCGAACGTGGCCGCGCTCGCGGAGGCCGCGTGGGGTGCCGGAGCGGGGTATCGGAACGTGTTTTACGTTACGCTCGGCACCGGCATTGGAACGGGAATCGTCCAGAGCGGGCGAATTTACGAAGGGCGGACGGGTTGCGCGGGCGAGGGCGGGCACACGACGATCGATTTTCACGGACCGCTTTGCGGTTGCGGGAAGCGAGGGTGCATCGAAGCGTATGCGTCCGGAACGGCGATTGGCAGGAACGCGCGCGAGCGATTGGCCGGATTGGTTGAGGGCGGATCGAACGGCGTGAAGATGCTGGCCCTGGCGGACGGGAAAATCGAGGCGGTAACCGCGGAGATCGTCGCGAAGGCAGCTTTGCAGGGCGACAAACTCGCGAACGAGGTGCTGAAGGAAACGACGGAATGGCTGGGAATCTGGCTGGGTAATGTCATCGAACTGCTGGAGCCGGACGTAATCGTTGTGGGCGGAGGAGCGGGGCACCTGATGATGTCGCGCGTGGGGCAGATTCGAGAGTCGCTCGAAACGTGGTCGGTTAATCCACACTGGAGAGAGATTCCCATCGTCGAGGCCAAATACGGACCGGAATCGGCGGTGGCCGGCGCGGCGGCCCTATGGCTGCCCGGCAGCGCTTTCCATTGGCGCCGAAGAGTCGCAAAGCAAGAGCACTAAATGGGCGCAACAGGTTCGATTCAACCCACGCGCGACGACTTACGACGAAACAGTGCGGCGACTGCCACGGTTCTAGGGGAGTTCGTAGTCGCGGGCGTGGTGACCGTGCTGCTTGGGCCGATCCTGCCGGTGCTCATCAGCCGCTGGTCGCTGAGCGACGAACGCGCCGGTCTCTTCTTCACGGTTCAATTCACCAGCAACATGGCAGGCCTTGCCTCGCTGAGCGCGCTGCTTCCGAAGCGGGGGTACAAATTTACGCTCGTCCTGGGATTCGCGGCCATCGCGCTGGGACTTGCGGGACTCAATGCGAGCAGCCAGTTTGGCGGCCTGGCTGCGACCGCCGTGTACGGGTACGGCTTGGGGCTGGTGTTGTCCAGTTCGAATCTGTGGGTGGCGGAAACGGCGGAGTCGCGGCGAGTCGCAGCGCTGAGCATCCTGAATTTCGCCTGGGGAGTCGGCGCGATCGCGTGTCCACCGCTAGTGTTGCTGGCGCAACGGCATGGAGCAATTTCGTGGTTCTTGTACGGCGTGGCGGGTTCTGCGATTTGTGCCGCGCTGGCTCTGATCATGATGGACCTGGGGGTGCGAACGCGGACGCAGACGCAGGACGCCGCCGAACCGCCAAAACGATGGGCCAGTAAACTGACGGCAATCGCTTTCGGCGCGCTGTTCTACCTGTACGTGGGCACGGAGAACTCCGTTGCGGGATGGGCCGCGGCGCTGACAAAGAGAATGGGATCGGCGCCGAAGGATCTGTGGGCTCTCGCGCCGATGTTTTTCTGGGGTGGCTTGATGGCGGGCCGGGCGTTCGTGCCGGTCAACCCCTTGCGGAAGCGCGAGAGAGCCCTGGTGACGATCGGCCTGATTATGGCATTGGCGGGAAGCGTGGTTCTGCTGGCCGTGAGGACGTTTTGGGGAGTAGCTGTGAGCGTCGGGGTGACCGGGCTCGGACTTGCGGCGGTTTATCCGGTTCTATTGGCATGGATGGCGAAATATCTTGGGGAGCGCGCGCGGCGCGTCGGGAACGTCCTCTTCGGACTTTCCGCGCTGGGCGGAGCGACCATGCCCTGGCTGGTGGGGTTCTTTTCGGTGCGGGAAGGCAGCCTGAGGGCCGGGTTGTTAGTCCCGGTGGTGGCATGCATCGCGATGCTCGCGTTTTTGTTTTGGATTCCGAGGCGAGTGACGGGGTAGGTTGCGCGCGGACAGCGGGATGGGCGTCTCGCGAGGCGCCCCTACGGCGCCACGGTTACGGGGCGCTGCAACAGATCGGGCGAAAGGGGCGCAGCGAGCAGCACCCGACTGGGCCGGTCTCACGGGGTGAGATGGCCGATCGAAAGATAGTTTTGCGACGGCACGCCGAACGCGTCGGCCACACGATTGAAGAACGCAAACATCGCGATCACGTAGACGGCTTCGGCGATTTGGTCTTCCGCCCAACCGGCGTCGCGCAGCCTCTGAACGTCGGCGGCAGTCGATTTGTACGCGGCGTCTGTGATGAGCGCGGCGTAATCGAGCAAGGTGCGTTCGGCAGGCGTCAAGCCCGCTTCGTCAAGCTTACCCTCCAGAATCGCCGCAACGCATTGATCGGTGGCTCCCTGAACACGCAGGAAGTAGGCGTGGCTGTCGAGTCAATACGGGCACCTGTTGAGATAGGAGACGTAGCTCGCGATCATCTCCTTGTGGCGGCGGGTGAGATGGCCCTCGGAGAAGTGAACGGTATTCGAGAACTCGACGACCTGGCGCAGGAAGTCGGGGCGCGCTCCGAAACATTTGATGATCCCCGGAACCTGAGTGCGACCGGAGGTCGAACGCCAGAAATCGTAAGCTGCGGCGATGTCGCCGGTGGCTTCGCGGTCTTCAGTGATGCGAATTTTTGTGGCCATTGGAAACGCTCCGTCGTCGAGGTCAAAAAAAAGCAGGCGTCGCTGCCTTTATACAACAACTCCCAGGTCAGTCGGTCAACCGACCTGGGAGTTCTTTCGGGGTGCGATCTATCAGGTTTTGGGGGCCTCAAGCGCGTGTGCCGACGCTGCCGAGGACTTGTTCTGGAACACACTTTAGAAGCGGCTAGAAAAGAACGCAATAATGCAAAAATACTAGCGATGGGAGGCCGGCCTGCAATCAGAAGTGGGGGAGGGCCGTGATCCCTTTTCCTTCGGTGCACTGATAGGCGCGTCCGGCGCGAAGGTTCTTGAACTCCTCGGTGCGTCCGCTAGGCCAATCGATAATCACACGATCGATCAGATCGTTCTTGCCGAGCCCGAACGTCAAGGGCAGCTCCGATTGCGACAGGTAGCTCGATCCCGTTTTGACCGCCTGGGACTGCTCGATCCCGTTTCGAGAAACCCGAACGTTGGCGCCGATTGCATCGCGATTGGATTTCGTGCCAGTCAGACGAAAGCGAATGACGTTCCTATGGGAGAGCTGGTCGTTGCGGAAGAGGCAGGCCGGGCCGTTGTTGGTCGTCATCAAGAGATCGAGGTCGCCGTCGCGATCAAAGTCTCCGTAGCACAGCCCGCGGCCCACGCGGGGTCGATCGAAATCGGGGCCGACCTCGGAAGCGACATTGCGAAAAAAGCCGCGGCCCTGGTTGAGGAAAAGCTGGGGCGGTTGAGCATAGCCAACGTTGCCGCGGATGTTCCGCACGGTTTCGTCAATGTGTCCGTTCGCGACGGCGAGATCCTCGAGCCCGTCGAGGTTTAGGTCCGCGAACACGCATCCGAAGCCGAGCGTGTTCATGGAGGGCAGGCCAATGCCGGCGCGAAGGGCAATGTCTTCGTAGGCGCCTTTTCCCTGTGGAAGATAAAGGCCGGTCATTTCGCTGTCGAAATTCGTGATGGCGAAGCCTGTAGTTCCCGAGTTCTCGAAATCCGCAGTGTCGACGCCCATTCCCGCGCGCGCCTTTCCTTCACTGCTGAACGCCACGCCTGCCTCCACGGCGACGTCCTTGAACGAGCCGTTGCGCTGGTTGCGATAGAGCTTGTTGGGCTGCGTGTCGTTGGCGACGAGGAGGTCGGGCCAGCCGTCGCGATCGTAATCGAGCATGGCGACACCGAGAGACTTCGAGCTGGTGTCGAAGATTCCGCTGGCCGCGGTGACATCCTCAAATGTGCCATTCCCGCGATTATGAAAGAGCCAGCATGTTTCTCCGCGATACGCTTCCGGCGTGCAATAGGATTTGTGCTTGCCGTCGAGGCTGCAGAAGACGTCGGTTTCGGGCGACCACTTCACGTAATTGCAGACGAACAGGTCCAGAAGGCCGTCGCGGTCGAAATCGAACCAAAGCGCTGAAGTGCTGAAAGCGTGCCGGCCCCCGAGCCCGCTCGATTCCGTCACGTCGAGGAAGTGACCCTTTCCCGTATTTTTGAAAAGGTGGTTTTGGCCCACGCAGGTGACGAGAATGTCGAGAAAGCCGTCGTTATCGTAATCGCCGACGGCCACTCCCATTCCGTACATTTCGATGTCGAGCCCTGCGCTGTGCGTGACGTCGGTAAACGTGCCGTTTCGGTTGTTCCGGTAGAGCTGCATGGTCGTGCGCGCACGCCCGTGGCCCCGCCAGTACATGCCATTGATCAGGAGCAGGTCCTGCCAGCCGTCGCGGTCGTAATCGAGAAAGGCGCAGCCGGAGCCGAGGGTTTCGGGAAGAAACTTGGCCCCATACGCGCCGTTATTGTGCTGGAACTGTACGCCGGAACGAGCGGCAACATCGACCATGCGAAATCCGACTGGCGAGGAAGGAGCAGCAGACGTTTCGAGCGGGCTGAGAACGTCCACCAGCGGAGCGGTCAGGAACGCGCCGGTAAGGCGCGTAAGAAAGGACCGGCGGTTCACGGCAGGTTCACCAACCCGTTGCGGATCGCGTAGACGACAAGCTCGGCGGTCTTGTGAATGCCGAGAGCGTCCATGATGTTCGCCCGGTGAACGGAAACCGTATTGACGCTCAAGTGAAGTTGATCGGCAATCTCCTTGTTGGATTTGCCGTCGACGATAAGCTGCAGGATCTCGAGTTCGCGGGCGGTGAGGGCGGCCTGTCGTTCACCTTTCAACGTATCGGAACGCGACAACTGTGGCGACAGAACGGTTTCACCTCCCGCCACTTTGCGGATGGCGGCGGCGAGGTCGAGGTCAACCGCGTTTTTCAGGACATAACCGGAGGCGCCGGCTTCGAGCGCCTGCCGGACAAGAGTGTCCTCGGAATGCATACTCAGCATGAGAACAGCGATGGAGGGAGAGTCCTCAAGGATTTTCCTTGTTGCGGCGAGACCGCTGGTTCCGGGAAGAGCGCAGTCCATCAAGACGACGCGGGGCCGAAGCTGGCGAGCGAGGCGAACGGCTTCATCGCCGTCGGCGGCCTCTCCGAGGACGGAGATGTCAGGCTCGTCCTCGAGGATGCGCCGGAAGCCGCGGCGCACGAGGTGGTGGTCGTCGACCAGCAGCACGGAAATGCTAGGCGGCATGCGAATCCTGCCTTTCGGGGCGCGGAACGCGAAGGCGAACCCGAGTTCCCCCTTGTTCCGGATGGGACAGGTCGAGAGAACCATGCAGAAGTTCCGCTCGCTCGCGCATGGCCACCAGGCCGATACCGGAGTTGGATACGGGCTCGACGAAGCCTTTCCCGTGGTCTTCGATCTGGAGTTCCAGGACCTCGGCGCCGAAAACAAGCCGCACCCAGGCCTCTTTGGCTCCCGAATGACGCGCCACGTTATTTAGCGCCTCCTGCAACACACGGTAGATATGGATGCCGGAATTGCCGTTCAGGGCGAACGGAGGGCCGGATTTTTCGTAGCGAATATCGATTCCCGTCTGACGCTCCATTGTCCGAAGGTACCAGTCGATCGTGCTTTCGAGGCCGGTTTCATCGAGCATGACGGGATGAAGCGCCTGAGAGAGGCTGCGAACGTTGTCGAGCGTGGTTTGGGCGATTTCGTTCACCTCGCGCAGTTCGGCGCGAAGCGGAGAACCTTCCGGGGCGTGCCGTTCCGCGCGCGCGAGCATCGATCCGATCGCCGTCAGGATTTGCCCGAATTCATCGTGCAATTCACGGGAAATATATCGCAGTGTGGATTCCTGCGTGGCAATCAGCTTCTGCGCGAGTTCGCTGCGCTGGTTGGAAAGGGAAGCAAGCCGGGCGAAAAGACGCCGGTTCGAGCGAATCAGGTAAAGACTGGTGAGCACGATGGCGATCAGAGTTGCGGTGAGGAAGAAGTAGGCTTGCCGCTGCACGCGATCGTAGATCTGGGAGACCTGGCGGCTGGCCTGCTCGTCGCGTTCGTTGTTCTCCACCAGAAGACGAGCCACCGCGTTGCTGAGAGAGGCTTGACGCGCCTGGAGCGTGATCCGAATTTGGTCGCGGGCGCCGGCGGCGTCGCCGGTCTGTGCGAGCGCGAACATGCGGTCGGCGGAGTTCCAGAATTGTTCGAGGGAGGCCGAGAGGTAACGATTCTGCTCGGGAGTGCGGTGAGCGATGGAAAGCTGCCCTTCGATTCGGAGCGCGTCATTCAAGTCTCCCTGGATGCGCTGAAATTGCGCGCGCCAGGCCGTGATGGGGTAAGGCTCGTCATTATCAATCATGTCGCGCATGGCCAGCGCGAGAGAGTTCAGATCGTTCTGGATGCGCAGGAGCTGCAGGGAGTCGCGGCGATTCCGGTCGGAGAAATCGCTCTGCAGAGTTTTCAGGCCCGAAATCTGAAACGTGATGTAGACCGAATAGGCGACCACCGCGACGAGCGTGATGATCAGGCCGATGAACAAACCTGGAGTTGGCGAGCGTTCCTGCGCGGACATCCCCGGAAGCATACAACCGCTGACGGCCAAGTTCCAACGCGCGCATTGCGTTTCGAAGGCGCGGGTGAAAGATCCGGCCGCGCATGGATCAGAGGAATGCCGGGGAACGAACCTTCGGTTGAGCGTTGCGCGACCTCAGGCGTTGCGATGCTCCGCCTGCGCCGCACTATTTGCCCAGATGGTCGCGGATTATGCGGAGCGTGCGGCGAAGGGGTTCGGCTGCGCCCCAGAGCAACTGGTCGCCCACCGTGAACGCGCCCAGAAACATAGGCCCGAGCGAAAGCTTGCGAATGCGGCCGATCGGAACGTTGAGAGTTCCGGACACAGCGGCGGGTGTGAGGCAATGGAGAGTGGATTCTTTGTTGTTGGGGATCACGCGAACCCAGGGATTCGCCTGCCCGAGAATCTGCTCGATTTCGCCGACGGGAATGTCGCGCTTCAGCTTGAAACAAAGCGCCTGGCTGTGGCACCGCATCGTACCGACGCGAACGCAGATTCCGTCAACGGGAACGGCTGGATCGAGGCCCAGGATTTTAGTCGTTTCGGCCATTCCTTTCCATTCTTCGCGGGTCTGGCCGCCGGGCATTTCCGTGTCGATCCATGGAATCAAACTGCCCGCCAGCGGAACGCCGAATTCCTCAACCGGCAGGGAATCCGCGCGCTGGGCGGCAGTGGTCATGCGATCGAGTTCGAGCGCATTGCCGGAGGGATGGGCGCGAGCGGGATTGGTGAGGCAGGTCATCTGTTTCAGGAGTTCGATCATCTTGGCGGCGCCGGCTCCCGATGCAGCCTGATACGTCATTGTCGTCATCCACTCGACGAGTCCGTTTTGGAAGAGGGGACTGACGGCCATGAGCATGAGGCTGACCGTGCAGTTTCCGCCTGCAAAGCTGCGGAGTCCGCGCGCGAGGGCGGCATCGATCACCGGCCTGTTAACCGGATCGAGGACGATCGCGGCGTCATCGCTCATGCGGAGAGTGGATGCGGCATCGATCCAGTAGCCTCGCCAGCCTTTGGCGCGCAGGGGCGCATAGACCTCGGTGGTGTACTCGCCGCCCTGGCAACTGATCAGCACGTCGCACGAACTCAACTCTTTCAGGTTCGCCGCGTCTTGCAAGGTTGCGCCGTCGCCTGCTTCTGCCGGAGCCGCGCCGCCGGCATTCGAGGTGGAGAAAAACACCGGTTCCAGGCGAGCCAAATCGCGTTCCTCGCGCATCCGTTGCATCAGGACGCTGCCGACCATGCCTCGCCAGCCGATCAGACCTACGCGCAACATCGCTCCTCCG
>DATGHM010000220.1:0-7412 GCA_035307985.1 Candidatus Acidiferrales bacterium | reverse complement strand
CACGAAATTCGCGACGCCGACACGTTCATTCGCCTGGGCTTCTCGAACGCCGAATCGCTCGACGTGACGCCGCACCACGTTTTCACCATGGCCGATGGTTCGCCCGTGCGCGCCGATCGCCTTTGCCTGTGCGACATCTTGGTTGGCCGCCTCGGGTTCATCACATTGAAACGGATCGAGACGGTGATCGAGCAGAGCCAGAAGGTCACGGTGAGCTGCGAGCCGACGCCGGAGTTTTTCGCCGGCCGCCACGCCGCCAGCATCCTGACCCACAACTACACCTTCAGCTCGTGAGCGTCTCGCGAGGCCGGTCTTCCCGATGCACCTGAGCGCTTGTTGCCTCGACAGGGCACAGCACGCTGTGACAGGCAGTTTCTTTTGCTTTTCGGCACCCACGAATTGCGCGTTTCGAACTTCGTATTTCGGCATTCACTATGACTGGCAAACGCTACTACATCTCGACTCTTCGCGACTGGCGGCGCCACGCCGCGCGTTTCAACAATTCCCACTGGTTCGCTTTGCCTCCCGCAGACAACGCGAACCCGCGGTCACCCAGCAGGGCCAGCGATGACGGTCCCGCTGAGAATCCGCGGATCCTCGTTCTCGTCGAAGCGGACGAAGGCGCACACCTGGCACTGGAAGACGATTCCGCATTCGAGCCGCTGCCGCATCCGCTCGCGCAGAAAGCGATTTCGGCTGCCGCGCGAGAAGCGCTCGCGAGACTAGGTGTCCCCTCCGGCGCGACCACGTTCGACGTCGCCGAAGCCCTGGCGCGATTTCATCCGCTCCTCCGCCACCGCGTTTTCTAGCGCCGTCCTTGTGACGCGGCTCGCGCCGGCCGCTCTGAGCGACTTGTCTAGGGGAACAGCGGCGACTGTTCGTCCGCGCGTTTCTTTGTGGCTCTGCGTCTCGGTGGCAAGTTAGATCGGAAATGACTGAACCCATAACCATCCGCGAATACGCTACCTCCGACCTGGACGCCCTTCGCCGTATGCACGCACAACAGAACTTCGATTACGATTTTCCCGATCTCGCCGACCCGCTGTTTCTCTCGAAACTTGTTGTCGAGGACGATTCAGGCCGACCGGTAATGGCGTCGCTCGCTCGTCTCACTTGCGAAATGTATTTGCTGTTCGATCCGAAAGCGGGCACCCCGCGCGAACGCTATGCGCGGCTGATCGCACTGCACGTCGCAGGCGAGCGTGACCTTCTCACGCGAGGTCTCGAGGACGCCCACGCGTGGCTTCCTCCATCCATCGCCAAACGATTCGGCCGCCGCCTAGCCGCCCTCGGCTGGATTCGCGATGACGCCTGGACCCCCTACTGCCGCCGCCTATCAGGCGATGCTCGTTAATCATTGCAACTTGGCACCGCCGAAGCACGAAAAACATTGTCGAGTACAGAATTCCCGAGGAGAAAAAGCATGTCTCGAGGAGCACAACGCACGACGCGGGCGCTGACCGACCAGCAGCTCGCGCAGCAGAACCAGCTCATCTCGCAGGCCAACCAGCAGGGAACTCAGGATCGCTCGCTAATGATGCCCACGATCCAGAGCCTGCTCAACAGCCAGGGCTTTACGCCACAGCAGCAATCCGCGATCACGCAGCAGAGCCTCGGCGCCGCGAATACCGCGTTCGACGCGTTGCGCCAGCGCTCCGCCAATCGCCTGGCCGCCACGAACAACACGGCCGGTTTTGGCGACCTGATGGCGCAACTCGGCCGCCAGCAGGCGCAGACCGACGCGAGCCAGAGCCAGCAGAACCAGATCGCGTTCGCGAATCGCCAACTGCAGGAGCAACTCGCCGGCCTCAACGCTCTCGGCCAGACTTACGGCGTCGATACCAACCTGCTCGGCCGCGCTATGGGAATCCCCGCCGAATTGCTCGGCGTGCGCGAACGCGCATCGAGCGGATCAACGCCCGGCCTCGGCAATCTTTTTGGTCTAGGCCCGGGTATCGGGTCCGCCATCGGCTCCGGGATAAGCTCGCTTTTCGGCTAGGTTCGCGCGGTTTTAAGGCAGCTGGAAGTCAGAACGGCGGATTTAGGGATATTATCTCTCCCGAAACCCGCACAATCGTCCAGCGGTTCTCGATCGGCGGGAGGCGGGTCCAAGTCGTACTGGGTAGAGAGTCGAACGGCAGGCTGATCAAGGCATGGGACGTACGCGCGACGGTGAAGTACCCCCACGCTCCGGCCTACTCGCCCGGCTTTTAGCAAGATCTTCTCGAAGGGAGAAACCGGCCCATGCTGACGTCGATCAGAGCGGTTCTGCTAATCGGTGCACTGAGCGTTCTCGTCTCGAGCGCCACGTCCGTTCAAACTTCCCCTCTCAAAAGAGGGCTTGGGCAAGAATGGCTCTCCTGGACGCCTGCACAGCGAACCCTTTATGTCGGCGCATACCTTCAAGGCTATCTGATGGGAAAAACGGACGGTTGTGAAGCCGCTGTCGAGGTGTTTGAACAGGGCAAGAAGATAACGGATTTGGAGCAGGACCCCGATAGGATGTGCTTCCGTCACGCAAAGGGTTACTCCCGCCCAGCTGGCGCTTACGCGAGACTAATCACAGCGTTCTACGAAAAGCATCCTGAGCACCGGAATATTCCCGTTGATTATTTCATGCTCTTGTTCACGGATAGCAGTTACAAGACGCTCGCTGATATCGAGCAGGGGATTCGCAAAGGCGATGTTCGCACGACCTTTTAGCCGATCTTCGGTTCAATACCCATGTGCGGCGCATGCGTACTGCGGTAGGCACCTCAGGATCATGACTTGAGTTCCAAAGCCCAAAAATCGGAAATTCGGCTGCCGCAGACGCGAAGCCATCCGTGATCAAGCATTCAGCAAAATCACGGCCGTTCATTTCTGTCCGTTTTCGCTATTTTCAACCGTTTTAAAGCCGTTTTCTGGGGCAGAATTGCGCGCATTCCCGGACGCTCAACCATGCGAAAACTGCTCGATCCGTATTGGCTTTCTCTGATTTTCGGCGCAATCGTCCAACTGGCGCTCTTCTTGCGTTGGCTCTACCGCCGCATTCGCAACGACGAGTTGAACCGCGCCTTCGTTCACGACATGGCCACCAACCATCTCCCGCACATCTACGAATTGCTCCTGAAGCTCTGCGAAAAGCAGGGAATCGAGGCGCATTCCACGCCGCCGATCCGCTGGGTCGATCTCGGCAACACGCGTCAAGACCGCCGACCATGAATGAAGATCTCATCGCTCTGGCTGGCGCGGCGGCCGCGCGGCACGCTCTCAATCCGGCGTTGATCTGCGCGGTGATCGAGCAGGAATCCGCCTGGGACCCGCACGCCATGCGATACGAACCGTCGTTCCGGTTGCGCTACGTGTCGCCCCTGGGTCTCGCTCCCACCGAGGAAGTCGCGCGCTCGATCTCCTGGGGCTTGATGCAAGTGATGGGACAGGTCGCGCGCGAGCACGGCTTCAACGGAAAATTTCTGAGCGCGCTCTGCGCACCCGATGCTGGCCTTGAAATCGGGTGTGCTGTCCTCGCAGACAAACTGGGCAAGGCCGCCGGTGATCTTCGCCGCGGTCTTGGGTTTTGGAACGGCGGCGCGAATCCCGACTACGCGGCAGAAGTGCTCGCGAAAATCGCGAAATATCAAAGCGGTTGAACTACGCCCGGCGCAGCAACGTTCGAAACGCCGCGTCGCGCCTCTCGCAACCCTCCTTCGATCGCATCCGCCTCCCGAACGACGGACGTGAGGAACAATGAAAAGAGTCTCGACAATTCTCGCGTGGATTTTTCTCTGCGCCGTGCCGGCATTCGGCCAGGGATCCCAGAGGCAGGCCGTGGCGATCTCGCTGCAGGGAACTCCCATCCCCGGCGCGAACGTTTGGGCCTGCCAATCCGGCTCGACGCCCAACTACGGCGCCGCTCCGCCGTGCGCGCTGTCCGCAATCTACTCCGACCCGTCGCTCGCTTCGCAATTTCTGATCGTGCAGCCGCTCCATGCCGACGGCCTGGGGAACTACACGTATTATGCTTTGGCTGGAACGTATGTCGAAGTGATCACAGGATCCAATACGACGGGCTACAGCTCGGCAATCGTTCTGCCATGCGCGCCAAATTCGACCGCAGCCGGCTGCTCCGGCGCCGCGGGGAATCCGGCTGGCGCGGACACTCAGCTCCAGATCAATACTCACAGCGAGTTCGGATCTGTTAGCGGACTCGGTGTCGACAGCAGCACGGCTCCGAGCATCCTCAACGTGCCGTTCAGCGAATCCGTCAAAGGCCCGCTGCCTCGCGTTGACGCCACCGCCTATGGCGCCGATCCCGCGGGTGCCACCGATTCCACCACCGCGATTACGAACGCTGCGGCCGCCGCGTGCAGCGCGGGGTCCACGCTGAATATTCCGCCGGGCACGTACATCCTCTCGCAGCCGCAATCGCCCTCGACCTCTCCCGTGATTCCCATTCCGTGCGCGCACATTCACATCACCGCCTCCGGCGATCAAGGGACTGCGCAATCCGAACAGCCGCCGCAAGCCAAAATCGTCGTCGCGAATCTCGGCTCAAGTCCGAATGCCGCCCCTGTGTTCGGATTCAAAGCTCCAACGAACAGCGGCAGCATCACCATCGAAAATCTGCAAATCTCCGGCTTCAACCAAGCGCTCTCTTTTTACGGCGCAGCGAATGTCAGCCTGAACAACCTCTGCGCGACGGCACAATCCACCGGCCAGCCCGATAACGTTCCGCTCAAGGTCACCAACGTTTCGTGGTTTCGCATGACCGGCGGCTGTCTAAACAGCGGCAGTTCGTCGCTGCCGATGGCCCTTTTTACCGGCGAAGCTCCGCTCGGTTCGGAAGCGCCTGTGGACTCGTTCGTCCAAATCGAACACGTGCGCGGCTCTGGAGCGAATTTTCAATACATCCAGCGCGTCGACGCGTCGGGCGCGACCCCGGGTAGTTTCGTCTTCGATGACGTGACGCCCGTCGGCAGCACAACCGATTTTCTGACGATTACCAATGCAACCGGCCACATGGGCCAGACGGCCATGCCGCAATTCGGGCCGGTTTTCTTCCTGAACAGCTCGCTGCCGGGAGGCAGCGGTTCCGGAGCCGTCATCAATTTTAATTCGTCGGGATCGGAACTCGCCGGCGTTCACATCTACGACTCGAGCGCCGGCACGCCATCGGGTTCGCAGGCGGCGGTGCGAATGACGGGCGGCTCGCTGCAGGATTGCGAAGTCCATGGAAGCGTTGGCGCTATCGTCGAGGATCCTTCGGGAAATGTGACGGGATCGTGCAGTCTCGAAACCGAGGGTGGTCTCGATTTCATCGCTGACGGGACGATCGCGGCGTCTTCACGCCTTCGCAGCGAAATCACCACGGGCGCGAATCCCACTCCAAATCTTCGCTTCTTCTCGAGCCCCAACTCGCGCGCTTCGTACGGACTGGATGCAGGACAGGGCTTTCTATTCAACGACGGGGCGAGCAACGGCTTCAACGCTTCGCTCGCGGAAACGGTGAAGGGAAGTGTCGACATTGAATTCGCGAATCTCCTCGCCCCCACCAACGTGTCCGGAGCTGCCACGACAGGTGGTGCGCTTCCTCCGGGAACCTACTATCCCTTCGCCGGCACGACGAGCAATAACTGCGCGGCCGTTTCCGCACCAAGCATCGCCGGGTCTCCGGTGACGCTCAGTGGGGCAAACAACGCGATCACCCTGACATGGACCGACCCTTCCCCAAGCGCCGCAACGATCACCGGTTATTGCGTCGCGATCGCCTCCTCTGCCGCGAATGCAAACGCGGGCCTCAGCTACGCGGGCGCTTTCGTTCCGGGAGCATCGGCCTCGAGCGGCACGATCACCAGCGTCACGGGAGCCATGCAGTTTCCCATGGGAAACGCGATGCAGGCGGTGCACCGCTTCACGCCGACTTCTCTGGGCGTGAACACGACGAACCCGCAGTACAACCTGGACGTGAACGGGGCGGCGCACGTAAGCGGGAACGTGGTTTTCGATAATCCGCTGAGCGAGACGAGCGGCGGGACGGGAGTGGCGAACCCGTCGGCAAACTCGATCGCACTGGGCGAAGGCGCGAATCCGTTCAATTTCCTGGATGCGGGTGGAGCGCTGAACGGGCAGGTGCTGGTGGCGTCGAACGGCGGAGATCCGTCGTTTGCGTCGCCGGGAATACCGGAGCGGGACGTAAGCGGCACGACGGACACGATAGGGTGCGACACGGCAACGGCGATCAGCGTGGACCGCGGCGGGGTGATTCAGTACACCACAAGCGGCAGCGCGGCGGTTGCGGCGCCGGGCTCCAACACGACCGGCTGCGGACAATTCGGGTTCAAGACAATCGTGAGCGGGACGGGAACGGCAACTTTCACGCCAGCCGCGGGAACGATCACTTACGTGGATGGTTCGCTTGTGAAGACTGGCGCCGCATCGTTGACCCTCGGCTCCGGCCAATCCGCCGCGTGGTATCCCGATGGCGGCAACTACGTGGTGACGCTCGAGCGCGGAGCCGTTTCGGCTGGAACGATTGCGATCAGTTCGGCGACGAGCGGGAGCCACACGTTCACGCTGTCGTATGCGGCGGCTCCGGTATGCACGGCAACTCCGGCGGGCTCGAGTCCGCCAGGCACCGCGCTGAGCTATGCCGTGAGCAGCACGGCTTCGGTGGTGACGGTGACGCTGAGCGCGTTGGGCACAGCAAACTTCAACTGGCAGTGCGTGCCAGCGGGGAACTGATGAAGAAACTACTGATTCTGGCCGCCCTGCTTTCTTACGCAGGCGGACTGCGCGCGCAGACGACCTACTACATCGACCCGGCGAGCGGGTCGAACGCGAACAACGGAACGTCCACTTCGACGCCGTGGAAAAGTCATCCGTATATGTCCACGTCAGCGGCGTGTACAGGGAGCGGGGGCCTGCCCGCGTACACGCATCACGCCGGAGACAAATTTGTCTGGAAGGGTGGTACGACCGTGCCGGCGGCGTGTTTGCCGCTGACCATCACCAAGAGCGGGACGTCCAGCGCCGTCGATTATTACGGGGTGGACAAGACCTGGTTCACGGGCGGGTCCTGGACGCGGCCGCTGTTCGATGCGGCGTATGCCAGCGAGCCCGCCATGATCAGCGCCGGCGGGATCACCTACGTCACGATCGACAACATCGAAATGGCGCATCAGGGGATCACGCTGAGCACGTCGTACAGCATCAACGGGTGCGGAATCTATTTTGGCAACACCAGCAACGGAGGGAACGCGGGAACGACGGTAGAGAACGTGTACGTGCACGACTGGGTGATACTGAACGATATGAACGGCAAGCTGGCCACGATTTGCGAGGGCGGAATCGAGGACGTGCGGGAAGTGGACGGCGTGGAAGTCTCCGACGCGAGCGGCTACGGCTACAACGGGACGACGCAGGTGTTTGAG
>DATGHM010000219.1:0-9437 GCA_035307985.1 Candidatus Acidiferrales bacterium | reverse complement strand
TCGGGCGGTTTTGCTTTGTAGATCTTGTCCCAATGCGTTCGTGTACCCATAGCAGCCTCAGCCGTAAATTACTAATCCGCTCGCAAATCGGTACCTTTAGGATAAGCCCTGGGCAAGTTTCGAGGGATGAGATTATCTGTTTGTTCCCCCCAGCGCGCGGGGCGCCAGTCGGAGGCGCGTGCCGCAAATAACCTGAGCAGGCGGGATTCCGCGCGAATGTTTGCCTTAGGTTTGAATGTAGCGCTGCGTCTTCAGCGCAGCAGCTCTCCCCCGCGTGCCCGGTCGAGTGTCCGGTCGATCTCCGCGACTCCGCCGGGATGTTTGCCTTAGGTTTGAATGTAGCGCTGCGGCCTTCAGCGCAGCAGTTTTTGCCCGCGTGTCCGGTCGATCTTCCGGATTCCGCGCGAATGTCGTAAGGCAAAAGAGGCAAAACCCGGACACCAACGCAATGAGGCCCATCAATCGTCGGATCATAGGCCGCTAGCCTACCCGCTGCCATTTCCAGCGCCGTCTAGAACGTCTCCGATGCACTGGGGGCACAGATAAGCACCTCCCGCTGCCCAGATACCTCGGCGATCCGTAAATCTACGTACGTATTTCTACAACCCATCCAGCCCATGCCGCGAGCAACGTGGAGAAACAAAAATTACCCCAGTACTGGTCCTTGACTTTTAATCATATCTATGCCATACAGTACCTTCCCAATAAATAATCCTTAGAATCAAGGTTTGTGCCCACACAGGCACAAAATCGGCGCGCGGTTCGCACCCCATTTTCTTTCGGGCGCCGAACCAGCGGCCGCGGCTACGTGTGCCCTGAAAACGATGCGCGCACGAAACGAGAAAGGATGAAAACGCTAAACATGCGAGACACAGTCGGTTACAGACCACGAAGACGGCGATTCCGGCCCGAGCCCTTGTTCGCGGGCGGCGACGTCAGACTCGCCTCCAGCGAGCCGGAAATGCTCCGAAAACTCCACCATCCCGCGCCAACCGAAGCCGCGCGGCAGCCAGAAACCCCCTCGGCCCAGCAGCCCGCCATGGACGAAATCTCAGAAACGACAGAACAAGAAAGGACAGAACAGGAAAGGACAGAACAGGAAAGGACAGAACCTGACCACACCATGGACAACACCAGCCCGAATCTCCCGCAAACCGCGCTTCAACCGCGCCAGATAGAAGGCGCCCCGGAACTTCCCCCGCCCCCTCCTCCCGGGCGCCGAAAGCGGACCTTCCCCGTCACGTTCCTGGTCGGACAGGACGCAAAGGGTCGCACCGTGGAGTCCCGCATGTTCTATGCGCACGAGTGGGCCGAGTACCAGGCCGCCAAACAGGCTGCCGAACGCGCCCGCAACGAAGCCGAGGACGCCGCCCGTGCGGCCCGCGAAGCCGAACACGCCGCCGGGCGCCCGGCAACAGATTCCCAAAACGGTCCAGCCCCCGAAGCCGCTCTGAACCCGATCTCCTCCAGTGTCCCCGATTTCGAACGCCACTCCCGCCTTTGCTCGGTCTGCTCCCATCCCGACCGCGACGCCATCGAAGGCGACTTCGTTCGCTGGCGCAGTCCCCGGGACATTGCCGGCGACTACGGCCTCTCCGATCGCACCGCAATCTACCGCCACGCTCACGCCACCGGCCTTTTCCGCCGCCGTAAGGGCGAACTGGGCCGCGTCATGGAAAAGTATCTCGAGAACGCCGACTACGTTCCGCCCCTCGAGTTCGACATCGTCACTCGCGCCGTTCGCGCCTATTCCCACCTCGACGACGACGGCCGCTGGTTCGAGCCTCCCCGCGTCAATTACATCTTTGCTGGTCCCGCGACGCCTCAATCACCGCTCCCCGAGCCGTCAAGCATCGAAGTCCAATTCCGCCCCCGCAAAGAGAGCAACCGGTGAGGCCCGTCGTCTGGTTGGGCGGGCCTCCATGCCAAGAAACCGGGACGCACAAATGGCGATGACAAAAAATGTTAATCGCAACAAGCCTTGAATAGAAATCGCCGCAACCCCATCAAAACAAAGGGCCGACGAATTTCTACTCGCAACTCAAACACACTTCCAGATTCACTTTTTCTTCGCTCTTGGGTTGCCCCCCGGAAGAATTGGCGGACGCCGACCCGCGGGCGTATGATGTGGCTTCGCTTGGGACTCTTTTTCGCTCGACAGCCCTCCGGAGGTTCGCCATGTTGAAAAAAGTTCTGATCGGCATCGGCGCGGTGGTGGCGCTGCTCGTTCTGATTGCGCTTGTCCTGCCGCTCTTCATCAACGCAAACACATTCAAACCCACGCTGGAGAGCGATCTCTCCGGTGCTCTCGGCCGCAAGGTCGAGATCGGGAACATCAGCCTCTCCATCTTTTCTGGCGGCGTCAAGGTGGACGGTTTCTCCGTTGCCGATGACCCCGCCTTCAGCCCATCCCCCTTCCTCACGGCGAAGCAACTGACGGCGGGCGTGTCGTTGTTCCCGCTGATTTTTTCGAAGCGTTTGGAAGTCAAATCCTTCACCATCAGCGACCCCCACGTCACCCTTCTGCGTTCGCCTTCGGGCCGCTGGAACTATTCGAGTCTCGGACCCGCCAATTCGGCCAGTGCGAAGCCCGCGCCGCAGACAGCCGCCACACAGCCGCCCGCTGCTCAGCAATCCTCGACGTCCTCTTCCTCGGCGAACAATTTCTCCGTCGGCGAATTGAAGCTCAAGAACGGGCTGATGACCGTAGCCGTCGTCGGCAGCGACAAGACGCGCAGGTACGAGGACGTGAACCTCGAGGCGTCCAACGTTTCATACACGGCTGAGTTTCCGTTTCAACTCACGGCGAAGACTCCCGGCGGCGGCAGCATCAAGCTAGATGGCAAAGCCGGCCCGATCGACCAGACCGATGCCTCATTGACGCCGTTCAACGCCACGCTGAACGTACAGAATCTCGATCTCGCTTCGACGGGTTTCATCGAGTCGTCGTCCGGCGTGGGTGGAATCGTCAGTTTCGATGGCAGCTTGTCGTCGAATGGCCGCGAAATGGCGTCGAAAGGCACCGTGAAGGCCGAAAAAGTGCGCTTTGCTCCCGACGCTTCGCCGGCGACCGTTCCCGTGAACATCGACTACGCCACCACCTACGACTTGCATCGCAACGTCGGCACGCTGAGCCAGGGACAAATCCGCATCGGCAAGGCAGTCGCGAACCTCGGCGGAACGTACAACGCAGCGGGAACCACGACTACGCTCGACATGAAGATGGAAGGGAAGGCCATGCCGGTTCCCGATCTGGAAGGTGTGTTGCCTGCGGTGGGCGTGAAGCTGCCGTCGGGCGCGTCGCTGCAGACGGGCGGCCTGGATCTGGCCCTTGCGATTACCGGGCCCATCGACAAGCTCGTCATCACCGGGCCTGTGAATCTCTCGAACGCGAAGCTGGCAGGATTCAATTTGACGGGGAAGCTCGGGGCCCTGGCATCCTTCGCCGGAATTGGCAAGCGAGGCTCGGCGGACACGGAGATTCAAACGCTGAGTACGAATTTGCGTGTCGATCCGCAAGGGACGCATGCGCAGAATTTGAATCTGGTGGTGCCCTCGATCGGCGCCATGACGGGCAACGGAAACGTGAGCCCCACCGGCCAACTGGACTGCCGAATGATCGCCAAGCTCGGCACGAACAATCTGGCGGGCGTCGCCACCACCGCTCTTGCATCATTGACCGGCGGGGGAACGAACAATGGAATCCCGTTCAAGATTACGGGCACCACTTCGTCGCCGGTTTTTACGCCTGACCTGAGCGGCATGGCCGGCAACACGGCGAAAGGGGCGACGGGGACGGCGAAAGGCACGGTTGGCGCGGCCCAGGGCCTCCTGGGCGGCTTCCTGAAGAAAAAGCCGAAGCAACCGCAGCCGTAATTCGTCCGTCATCGAGAAGATCCCCGCCCGGCAACTGCCTCGGGATGCGCGTTTCGCGCGCAAAGGCCTCGCGCCGGATGGCCGTTTTCGTTAGCAAGCGCGCCGGGCCTCCGGCGTTTGTCTCGGAATTCACTTCGACGAAGCTCCATTTTCGTTTACATTCCAACGGTCCAAACTTTCCGCGGGGTGAACCGCATGCGGATAAACGCATTCGAACTCGAGCGCTGGCAATCGGTCTGGGAAAATCGTGTCGAGCTGAATATTTCCGAAAGCGGAGTGCTTCCGCTGACCACCGCGGAGCTCGTCGGTGACTCAGCGATGCTGGAGAAAATTCTGAACCTGCGGCAGGGCTATCCGCAGACGAATGGGAGCGAGGAGCTGCGCTCGCGCATCGCGGGCCTGTACGCCGGCGCCAGGACGGAAAACGTGCTGGTCACCTGCGGGGCTTCGGAGGCGAATTTCGTTTGTGCGTGGGCGCTGCTGGAGCCGGGCGACGAAGTCGTCTTCATGACGCCGAATTACATGCAGATCGCGGGCTTGGCGGCCGCATTCGGCGCGGCGACGAAGCCGTTGTGTCTGCGCGAAAACCTTCGATGGGGCATCGACCCGGACGATCTGAAAACTGTCGTTACCGGCAAGACGCGGCTGATCGCGATCTGCAATCCCAACAATCCCACCGGCGCCGTTCTCCATCCGGAAGCGCGCGAAGCGATTATCGATGCCGCGGCGAAAGCGGGCGCGTGGATTCTGGCGGACGAGGTGTATCGCGGCGCAGAGTTCGATGGCGGCATGACGCCTTCTTTCTGGGGGAGTTATGAGCGCGCGCTTTGCACAGGCGGCCTTTCCAAGGCATATGGTTTGCCCGGACTGCGAACGGGATGGGTTGTTGGGCCTGCTGAACTGGTTGAGCGGCTTTGGGGCTATCACGACTACACAAGCATTGCGCCGACCGTACTCACCGACCAGCTTGCGTCGGTTGCTCTCGAGCCGAGACGCCGCAACTGGATTCTTGGCCGCACGCGAAAGATTTTGAAACAGAACTATCCGGTTCTAGGGAACTGGCTGGAGTCGCAAGGCGACCGTTTCTCGCACATCCCGCCGAAGGCCGGAGCAATCGCGTGGGTCGGGTTGCGCCACGGGGGGAATTCCGCGCAGATCGCGGAGGAACTGCGCGCGCGGAAGAGCGTCTTGATCGTGCCGGGAGAGCAGCTGGGGATGGGCTCGTATCTGCGCTTCGGTTTCGGCGGGGAACCGGACCAACTCCGCCAGGCCCTGTCGCGTCTCGATGAGTACTTTGGAATTCCTCAGTCGCAGGCCAACCGCCGCTGATTGCCCGGGCAGCGCTTGTGAGGCTCGCCCTTGCGCGACGAGGCTCCCGTTGATGCCTGATCGCAATCCACAATCAGCGGCCGGGCGCGTCGAGCGACTTGGCGTTGGGCCGCGCTTTCGCAGCCAGCAGGATTGCGCTGCCTTGTTGGCGTGACCAGCCGTCCGCCAGCATCGCCGCTTTCGTGATTTGCTCGGGCGTCATGATGTGCGAGAGGCTTTTTAGTTTTTCCGTGCCCCGCGAATCTCCTCCGCGCACGCCGAGGCTGTACCACATGCAAGCCTTCACATAGTCGAGCGGAACGCCTTTTCCTTGCTCGTAGAGATAGCCAAGGCCAACTTGCGCCGGGCCATATCCCTGTTCGGCCGCAAGGCGCGTCCATCTCGCCGATTCGCCGTAATCAACCGGCACGCCCTCGCCGTTGTAATACAGGAACGCGAGATCGTTCTGCGCTGCCGGAAGCCCCTGCTCGGCGGCTGCGCGAAACCATTTCGCCGCTGCTTCATAGTTCCGGCGGACGCCTCGCCCGGAGAAATACATAGAGGCAAGATTGGATTGGCCTGTGGGGTCGCCCCGTTCGGCGGAAATCTGGTACCAGGCGAGCGCGTCCCGCAAGCTCTTCGGAATTCCGCGGCCGCGGTCGTACATGACCGCCAGATTGTTCGCGGCGGTAGAGTCTCCATGCTCGGCGGCCAGGCGATACAACTCGGCCGCGCGGACGTAGTCGCGAACAACTCCGTCTCCATTTTCGTATAGATATGCGAGGTGAAATTGGGCGGTGGCCGACCCCTGGCGCGCCGCGGCGTCATACCACTTCGCCGCCTGCGCATAGTCGAGGGCCACGCCGGAGCCTTCGCGGTAGTGTTCTCCCAGAGCAAACTGCGCTGTGACATCGCCTTGCTCTGCTTTCTGAGTCAATTCGATGAGGGCAGCCGCGGTTTGTTTGTTGCCGATGTCCTGTGAAAAAACCACAAATGGGGCGATCAGAATTAGAACTAACGCTGATGCCGATTTCAGAGAAAATCGTCGAGCTCGAGATTGGCGTTGCAGCATGAAGTGTTCCCCTTTGGAGTCCCAACAGGACGGGAGATCGTTGCCCGGTCCGTTGTGTCGGGCGACTCTGCCCAACCGCGGGATTCAAAGCAATGCAACGGCAAACATCTGATCTACACGTGTTGGTCACGGGGCAAATTACTGATTCGAGGAAGGCTACGGTTCATATCACGAGGTCGCGCTGAGCATTTTTCACGAGAAAAGGAACGATGGCGTGTTGGTGGTACACTCGTCTGACCGCTGGTGACGAATGATCGCGCCCACCCCACAACGCACGGCGATCCGCTTCGAAATTTTCGAAGTTGACCTTCAGTCTGCCGAGCTGCGCAAGCGCGGCCAGAAGATCAGACTGCAGGAGCAACCCTTTCGCATCCTTGCCATGCTTCTCGAGCGTCCCGGGGACGTTGTCACACGAGAAGAAATCCGCCAGAAGCTTTGGCCGGCAGACACTTTCGTCGACTTCGATCACGGGCTCAACAGCGCCGTAGCCCGGCTGCGCGAGGCGCTGAACGATTCGGCGGACAACCCGCGTTTCGTCGAGACCGTTCCGCGGCAGGGCTACCGGTTCATTTGCCACGTCGACCAGCCGGTCTCGCCCGGTGTTCCGACCGAGCACGCGGCAACAAGGGACCAGCGGAAGACTAGCGGCCGGAATCAATGGATCGCGGTTGTGGCGCTGGTGAGCGTGCTGGCGGGACTCTCCGCCTGGTGGTTCACAAAAAGACATTCCGATCCGCCGCCAGCCTCGATTGAAGTCATGCCATTGGCCGGCATGCGGGGCTACGAGAGCGATCCTGAATTTTCTCCCGACGGACGCCAGGTGGCGTTCGTCGATTTCGACGGGCAGAATTCCGGGATTTACATCGCAATGGTCGGCGGCGAAAGGTCGCTGCGTCTTAGCAGAAATGTGAATGATTGTTGTCCAACGTGGTCGCCTGACGGACGCCAAGTGGCCTTTCTTCGTCTCTTTCAGAAGGAAGCTGGCATCTACGTCGTTCCTGCTCTGGGTGGCACCGAGCACAGGTTGTACACGGAGCCGCGCCCTCCTTATCCCAGTTTGTCCTGGTCTCCTGATGGCAAGCTTTTGGCATTTCCCGAAAGCGACCCACACAGCGGCCATTCGTGGATTACGCTTTTTGGGGTCGCCGGCTCCGGCAGGCGGATTCTTACATCTCCTCCTGACACGGGCCGGGACGATAGCGCGGTCTTTTCGCCGGACGGTTTGAAAGTGGCTTTTGTCCGTGGGACTATTGCCGGGGTCGTGAACGACGTGTATGTCGTGCCCGCCGCCGGCGGCGAACCTGAGCGCTTGACCTTCGATAATCGGCCGACATTTGGATTGAGTTGGACTCCCGACAGCCACGAGATTGTGTTCTCTTCCACACGCGGCGGGCAGGCAGGGCTGTGGCGCGTATCCGCTTCGGGAGGAACGCCGCGCTCGGTTCCGGCCGGCGCGCCGGCTTGCAGTCCATCCATGGCTCCCAAGGGCAACCTGCTCGCTTACGAGCAGGCGGTCAGCAAAGACAATATCTGGCGGATTAGCCTTGCGGATGAAACGCACTCCCGGGGTCCCGCGACCGTGCTGATCTCGGAGAAAGGCAGCAAGGTGCGGCCCCATTTTTCTCCCGATGGAAGAAAGATCGCATTCGAATCCGACCGTCTGGGAAGCAGCGAAATTTGGGTTTGCGACAGTGACGGCGGAGACTGTTCCCAGTTGACGTCCCTTCATGGAACGGCCGGAACCACAGCCTGGTCGCCAGACGGCCGCTATCTCGCCTTCGAGTTCCATCCGACGGAACGTGCCGAAATCTACCTCGTCGAATTACCGAGCGGGGTTCCGCGGCTCCTCAGCACGATTCCGGGCGCCGATAACCTGGTGCCGAGCTGGTCGCGTGACGGAAAGTGGATTTATTTCACTTCCAAGCGAGGCAACGCCCCTTTTCAACTGTGGAAGACTCCATTGAAGGGTGGACCGCCTGTTCAGATCACGAAGAGCGGCGGGCTCGCTGCGGCCGAATCGGCCGACGGGCGCTTCCTGTACTACTCCAAGTTCGAGGCGGACGGGATATGGAAGATGCCCCT
The DNA here is from genome assembly GCA_035307985.1 of Candidatus Acidiferrales bacterium. Lineage (GTDB taxonomy): Bacteria > Acidobacteriota > Terriglobia > Acidiferrales > UBA7541 > Palsa-295. The sequence continues at coordinate 1,099 of DATGHM010000219.1, read as the reverse complement.
GAACGGTGGTCCCGAAAGCCGCGTGTTGGACCAGCCTTTCGGATACCTGTGGTTTAACTGGGCGCTGGGCAAAAATGGAATTTATTTCCTCAACCATGCGGAATCTTCGCCGGCGACGGCCGATTTTTTCGAGGTTTCCCCAGCGACCGTCGATTTTTTTGACTTTTCCACAGGCAAAATCACTCGTATCGCCGCTGTGCATAAGCCGATGGGAGGGGGACTGGCCCTCTCTCCCGATGGCAAGTCGCTGCTCTACGTCGAGACGGAGTTCGAGGAATCCAGCATCATGTTGCTGAAAAACTTCCGGTAAAAACCACAATGCGGAGATACATTCTCTCGTCTGTCTTGGCCCTCCTCGTACTTGCCCTTCCGGCACCGCAAGCGCCGCCGTTGCGGCTGGTCGAGACCATTCCTTTGCCGAACGTGAAGGGGCGAATCGACCACTTCGGAATCGATGTGAAAGGCCGCAGGCTGTTCATGTCCGCGCTCGGGAACAACACGGTGGAAGTGTTTGACCTGGCCGCCGATAAACGGCTGCACACGATCGACGGGGTTCACGAGCCGCAAGGCGTGACCTACGCCCCGAGTTCGAACAGGATCTTTGTGGCGAACGCTGCTGACGGGAAAGTGCGCGTGTTCGACGGAACGACGTACAAGCTGATTTCGACTGAGGATTTCGGGTCCGATGCGGACGATACGAGGTACGACGCAGCGACGCAGCGGGTGTATGTGGGATACGGCGAGGGTGGAATTGGCGTGCTGGACGCGGCCACGGCCCGGCTGCTCGGCGAAATCAAGGTTGAGGCGCATCCCGAGGCCTTCGAAGTGGAGAAGGGCGGCGGAAAAATCTTCATCAATATCCCCGACGCGCGCGAAATTGCGGTGGGGGACTGGCAGCGGCGCGCGATCGTCGCGCGCTGGCCGATGAACGAGTACCGTTCGAATTTCCCGATGGCACTCGATGAAAAAGACGCCCGGCTTTTCGTGGTGACACGCAGGCCGGCGCAGTTTCTCGCTCTGAATACGTCGAACGGGAGAATCGTCGCGCACGTTGCCACGGTTGGCGACTCGGATGATCTCTGGTACGACGCGGCGGCCA